>CAVWKV010000078.1:0-7685 GCA_963755265.1 uncultured Methanomassiliicoccales archaeon
CCAAAATCGATGCCAAAAGCTTCTATGACATCGTGGGCCACCGCGTCAGCGCCTCTTACTCTCTCGAAAAGCTGATGTGGATCCGCGACAACGAGCCGCATATTTACTCCCGCACTTATAAGACACTCTGCGCCAAGGATTACATCAACTGCTGCCTGACCGGACGCATGGCCACGGATTACTCCGATGCCTCCGGCACTAATGCTTTCGACCTCAACACCTTCCTCTGGTCGGAGAAAATCATCGGCCTGGCAGGGCTGGACGGAGAGAAATTTCCCGAGGCGCTGCCATCCACCGCCATCCTGGGCACGGTCACGCGCCGCGCTGCCGGCGAGACCGGTCTCTGGACAGATGAAATCGATCGCAGCCATTGCTTATTACCGTCGTGGCGAAGGAATGCATCTGTACATGCGGGCTTTCCAGTCCACAATCCCCCACTACGAATCGAAGGAAAAAAATGCCATTGTGATTCCCACCTATTAGTACCATTTATGACTATACCATATACGATAGTCCAAGAAGGTACTAATAAATAGTCGGTTTGCGATGTCAAAGATCAGGAAGGTCGAGATATTTATGGACCAAGATGAGCGGATCTTTGCTATGGCGAACGATATGATCCTGACAGTGCCAGCACTGTACAAATGGTTCCTTCGGTCCGACGGAACCGGAATTAACACGAGTCTGCCGATATACAATGTGCTGAAGTTCGTCAAGAGGGAGGGCCCTGTCTCTATGTCCGCCATCGCCCAGGCGCTTTATTACTCGAAGCAGAACCTTACGCATATCGTTGACCAGTTGGTAAAGGAGGGTCACGTAGAAAGGGTTCCGGATCCCTCTGACCGCAGGGTGCTGAAGATCGCCATCACAGACCGGGGACGAACGTTCATAGACGAAAACAAAGAGACTTTGGAGAATAGGCTGGTCGAGGACCTTTCTCACCTCAGTGAGGAGGATATTGAGCAGCTTTCCAAGGCGTTCAAAGTGGTCAAAGAAGTACTTCCAAAGATCCTGCATCATGACAGAATTGGGCAACCTCAATAGATGATAGAAGACAGCAGGTGCGTGCTGTTCAAACAAACGATTGAGTTCGATAAAGGTGATCGATATGGCGAATTCTGAGGAAATGAGTAAAGAGCACGGATCGGACGATACCAATGTGAACCGACATGGTAAAGATCGGAGGTACGGGTGGGTCGTCCTGTCGGTGACCACCGTTGGTGCCCTTTTAGCAACCATCCAGGAATCGGCCCTGCTCATCTCCCTGCCGGACATTATGGGCGCCCTCCATATGGAGTTTCTAACCATGCTGTGGGTCCTGCTCGTCTACCTGATCATAATCACGGTCATGGTCCCCATATTCGGCCGTCTCTCGGACATGTTCGGCCGAAAGCGTCTGTACGTTGTGGGGTCTGGACTGTTCACGTTAGGCTCGCTGCTGTGTGCTCTGGCCCAGCCTCAGTACCACGGATGGGACCTTGTTGGATATCGTGTCATCCAGGCCCTCGGAGGAGCGCTCCTCCTCGCCAATGGTGCCGCAATGATCGCCGATGCGTTCGAAAAGGAGCGCCTCGGCTTTGGTCTGGGCGTCAACCAAATAGCTGGCGCATCCGGCCTGGTCCTGGGTCCGGTGATCGGCGGTATGCTGTCACCGTTGGGATGGCAGTGGGTGTTCCTGGTCAACGTACCCTTCGGATTGTTCGGAACGGTATGGGCGATAGCCCGGCTCAAGGAACCGAAGAGCGTGCCCAAGAGCCAGACCTTCGATTGGGCCGGGAGCGCCACTTTCTTTATCGGCATATTCGCTCTCCTGCTGGCACTCTCCCTCTTATCCTTCCCTCTCGTCGGCCAGGACGTGGTAGACGTCCTGTTCGTCGTCGCCGTGGTTGGGATCGTGGCCTTCTTTGCGATAGAATGGAAAGCGAAACACCCGATGATTGACTTTAAGATGTTCCGGAACCGGGAGTACGCGGTGGGCAATTTTACGAACTTCCTCAACGGGTTATGCCTTGGGGCTGCCACCTTCCTGCTGGTCTTCTTCTTCCAGGGACCCTACGGTTTCGACCCCCTCACCGCCGGCCTCAGTCTCATACCGCTCGGGGTCACGATGATGGTGGTCGGTCCGATATCAGGCAGGATGTCGGACAAATACGGGCCAAGGAACCTGACCATCCTGGGTCTTGCTCTGGCAGCAGTTGCCCTGTTGGGACTTGCGACCATCAATCATTCCACTCCATACTGGCTGATCGCTGCTCTCATGATCGGGTTGGGTGCCGGCAATGGTCTATACTCTTCGCCGAACACTAGCTCCATAATGAACAGCTGTCCGCCGGAGCGCCGAGGAACGGCATCCTCGACCAGGACGATGCTCAGGAACACCGGGTCCATGATCAGCCTCTCCCTCGCGTTCCCTATGGTGCTTTCGGGTCTATCCACGCAAGACACACTGAACCTGTTCCTGTACGGAGGAGGTATCAGCGCACATGCTCTGGTCGTGTTCGAGAACGGGTTACATGAGGCATTCCTGTTGTTTTTCGTTGTCGCGGTGATAACGATGTTCGTGGCCATGTTGCGGCCCCGGAGTCAAATAGCTAGAAGGAACTGAAATGACAGAACCTGAATTGCCAAGGAGCGAGGAAATGCCAGAAAGATCAAGTGAGATGTTGTCAAAGATAATCGAGGGAGTCTACAGCCTGAACGATCCCAGCGGGGCGAACACATACATACTGATAGACGGTGGAGTGACACTGATCGATGTGGGGATGATGAAGAACGTTCCCAAGATCAAGATGGGGCTCGAAGGGCTCGGCCTCTCGATGAAGGACATAAAGACCGTCATCATCACCCATGCCCACTTCGACCACATGCAATGCTTGGCGGAGATCGTTTCATTAAGCTCGGCAAAGGTCATGGTCGGGAAGGAAGATGCGGACGTGCTAAGCGGGGCAAAACCGACCCCGATGCCCAAAGGCCCATTGGGGCTGGTCTTCCGTCTGATGGGACCGATGATGCGGTTCGAACCGGTTCCAGTGGACGTAAAACTTAAGGACGGCGATACGGTCAATGTTCTTGGAGGACTGAAGGTCGTTTCCTTGAAGGGACACACGCCGGGGAACATCGGTCTGGTCCATTCGTCATCTGGAATCATGTTCACGAGCGATACGGTGAGCAACCGCAAGAATCGGTTGGGGCCTCCTGCGCTTTATAAGTACAACAAGGCAGAATGTGACCGAGCCATCGAACGGCTGTCCGAACTGAACATTAAGATCATGCTTCCAGGGCATGGACCGCCAATCGGACCAGATGCTTCAGGGAAGGTCGGGAAATTCCTGGGGGAATTGAAAAAACGTTAATTTGGTTCAACCGAGACCGAGCATCATTTGAGCCAGATTATAATGATTAGAATTCAATTCAACGGTAAAACGCAAAGCCATCCTGAAAACTCTTTTTTCTTTCTTTACGTTATTAGCCCTCGCCTTTGTAATCGTTCATTATTCTGATCAACAATCGTCGCTCGGCCTTTCTACGATGTTCGATCAAGGTGGAGCTGCGAATGTTCAGTCCTTTTGCCAACTTCTGGGAGCTGATCCTCCTGGGCAGGTCATAGTATCCTTTTTCGAATGCCGACAACATGACCGTTCGCTGTTTCTTGGTCAGGCAATCCAGCGGCGAATTCCGAGAGAACTTAGGATCGGTCAATGAAACCACTGTGAAATGGACCCCCGCTCCCTTGACATAATCGATGAGCGCTTCAAGCCGTTCCTTTTCTCCCATGAAACTCATCCTTACCCGGCCGTCGATTACCTCGCATGGACCCAGGAAGTAAGCTCCGATCTTCCGCAGGTCCTGAGAACTGGGTTGCATGCTTTCTTTGATGAAACAGATGCAGGCTCCATGTTTCTCTCTTTCCAAGAGCGTCGCCTCGATCTTGCCGCATAGGAACACGTCTCCTATATTGGTGGACGGATCATTCATCTCAACTCGGCATATTGCCGAGAACTCCTCCAGATCGAACCTGAGGAAGTGCAGGATTTCAAACGACTTGATGAGTTCCATCGAGATGTCGGCCGGTTCGCCGTCCAGCTTTCTGAACTCCTCCATCGACCCTTCCAGAATGAGCCTGCGCATGGGTCTGATGATGACCCGCTTTCATAATAAGATTACCAAAAGCCTACCTTAAGCGGTATAATCATAATTTGGCCGGCGCACCCTATCATCTTTCATCAGGAAGAAAGGAAAGCACATTATGACAGATATCATTTCGGTCGAAGACCTCGTGGAGGTTTACGCTGATGGGACCAGAGCGCTTGACGGCATCTCATTCCAGGTGGAAGGGGGCGAGTTCTTCGGCTTCCTCGGCCCTAACGGATCAGGTAAAAGCACCACGATCAAGGTCCTAACCACGCTTCTCAGAAAGACTTCCGGTCGAGTCTCGGTCGCAGGTTATGACCTGGATACATCGCCCAAGGAGATCCGCAAGATCATCGGAGTCCTAAGCCAGGAAACGGTGGTCGATGTCGATCTCACCGGCCGAGAGAACCTCCGGTTGCAGGGTCGTCTCCAACAAATGCGCGGAAGCATTCTCGAAGACCGCGTGGCCGAACTGCTGAAGATGGTAGATCTCGAGGAGTTCGGCGACAAGCCGGCCGGCAGGTATTCCGGAGGCATGAAAAAACGGCTGGACCTCGCATCGGCTTTGATCCATAAGCCCAAATTATTGTTCCTGGACGAGCCGACCACCGGCCTCGACCCGCAGTCCCGAGCCTCGATATGGGACTATCTGGATGAATTGAACAAACAAGAAGGTATCACCATATTCCTGACCACCCAGTATCTGGAGGAGGCGGACAAGCTCTGCAGGCGGCTCTCCATCATCGATCATGGCAAGATCATCGCCGGCGGCTCTCCCACCGAGCTCAAGCAAGCCATCGGACATGATACCATAGCCCTTGCGCTCAAGGACCCTCTGAATCCGGAGTTGAGGTCCAAAACAAAAGAGATCCTGCAAGGAGTCCCGGGTGTAGAGGACGTGATCGATTCCAACGGCACCATTACCGCTCATGCCGAGAACGCCAACGAGATAATAGCCGATGTGATCACGGCTTTGGACCGCGAACACATAAGACCGACTTCGATGAGCGTATCCTCCCCGACCTTGGATGATGTTTTTCTGCATCATACCGGGAGAAGGATAAGATCGGAAGAGCTCGCGGTGAAGACTACCGAACCATTTCTGATGTGAGATGTTCAAGATGACATTACTTTATGACACGCGGTCATTGGCCGGCAGAGCTTTGACAAAGATAGTCAGGAACCCCACCCTGCTGTTCATCAACCTGTTTACCCCGTTGCTTTTCCTCCTCCTATTTTCGCAGCTGTTACAAAAGCTCACCATTTTACCAGGGGTCTCGGGGAGCTATCTGGCATATCTTACCCCGGGGATTCTTGTACTGAACGCAGTTCTCGGGGCTCTTCAATCGGGGATGTCTATTGTCAACGACTTAAATTCGGGGTTCCTTTCCAAGATCCTTTTGACCCCGACCAACAGAGCTGCCATTCTGCTGGGCCGTCTGATGACCGACCTTCTCGTGCTGATGGTACAATCTATCATAATAATCGGAGTGGCCATGTTACTGGGTCTCTCCATCGTCAACGGATTCGGTGGACTTCTGCTCATCTTCGTGACCATCGCCTTCTTCGATCTCGCTTGGGCCGGGCTTCTCCTCGCGGTGGGCTTAAAAACAAAGAAGGCCGAAACCGTTTCCGCCGTGGGCAATCTTTTGGCCTTCCCTCTAATCTTCGTGAGCAGCGCAATCTTCCCGACGGCGATCATGCCGCAGTGGGCCCAGACCGTTTCCGCCTACAACCCCGTGAGCTACTCCTCTGATGTGATAAGGGATCTGGTCCAGGGAGGGTTGAGCTGGAGCACGTTCGCCACTGCATACGCAGTGATCGGAGGGATAGCAATCGTCACTTTCGCTGCCACCGTGTATCAGTTCAGGAGGGTAGTCAGCTGAGAAATGGAAGAACGCAATCCTTTTGATTTTTTTCTTTGCGGAGCATCCGTTCGCAACAAGTTCCGGTGTGGCCTGCCAAGACAATATATTGTTCAAGCCAGATGAGGAAAGGTGAGGTTCAATTCCTACGACATGGCGGAGGGCAGCTCCAAAACCTTTTACTTATTTCTCCATCGTTGCTGTGACCTGTAAAAAGGCTCCGTCAGGGAATGAACTCTCGACGAGACAGACATGCATTCTTGAAGTCTTATCAAAATCAAAAATGGAATCTTCTTCCAAAACCTATTTCCTTTTTTATCTTAGGTATTATTCGTAAAAGGATAGGGCAGTTCAAGATTCCATCATATTGATCTAGTCCCTATCCGTTCTTACCTGAGGCTGTTGGATGAAGAATAAATTCCTGGTCGTCGGCATTGTTGCAATCGTGCTTATTGCGACCACGGCAACCCTAACGGTTGTTCTTTTAGGCGGCGGGACTACATCGATGCCAGAGAAGGCCAATTTCGTGGTGACCTCGTTCTCGCTCGACAGGCATGACGTTCTGGTCAATCAAACGGTGAACGTCACGGGGTGAAGAACAACGGTACCGCAGAGGGAGATCACCAGTTCAACCTGACCCTCGATGGTGCCGAGGTGAACTCGTCCACGGTCCATCTGGGAATAGGCGAAGGAACTTCGATCGATTTCACCATCTCATCTCCCACCACGGGAAATCATACCCTAGCCATAGGAACGGACACCACCTACCTGAACTGTTATAATAGAAACAATGTCGGCGATTTCCTCCAGTACCAGATCACCGGACATACTGCCCTTTTGGGTTCGATCAATGGGTCCATGACCATGCGACTGGTGGCAACGAACTCGACCTCGGGCACTCTGAACTTCACATATTCCGGGATCAACATACCCGACTCACAACACACCGGGAACCTTTCCGACAATTGGTCAACCGGCCTCCAGGACCTCAAGTTCGTGGGCATGGCGATGGTCCAGACGAGCTATGGAATGAAGACCTTGTCCAACTATACCTATACCCAGGATTCGGGGTTGGATCATGGTGATGTATTGGTTGACGCCTCGACGGGAGTAGAGTTCCGGATCGACTCGACCTACAGCCCTTCCACTTACCTCATCTACGAGTTGGTCGATACCAACATGCCGTGGGTGGCAGCGATTGGAGAATGATCGGATGTTCCATTTTCCTAACTTACCTAGCAGGACAGAATACAGGAGCTTCTGGAGACCACCCCTTACCGGCGTCTTGCCTGTTGGGAAAGTATCCTTTGTGAAACGGACCTGCCGGTCGGTCACGACCGTCAGTTAACGGATTTCAATGACGGTACCAGATGATCCTCGGCAAACAGGTAGTACGGGATCCCGATAACCATCGCGACCGCGTAGGCGATCGCCGTGCCGAACAATAACCCCATGCCTGGATAGAGGTAATGCACCGCGATGCTGTACGGTATGCACATGATCATTATCGACACCATCATCGACATCGTCATTCCCCTTGCCCGTTCGGTCCCTCCTGATTCCCTGTTCATCTGAACCGCTATCAGGGATGAAATGGTAAGGGCCGGGAAGGCTGCGAACATCCCGCTCAATATCGGGACTCCCAACTGGCCCATGAGGACGGCCATTGTGACCACGCTGCCGCCGAAT
>CAVWKV010000079.1:0-4389 GCA_963755265.1 uncultured Methanomassiliicoccales archaeon
TCCCTTGTCCTCCTTCCGCATCTTACCGGCCAACTTGGTGACCAGGTATAGCTCCTGGTAGATGCGTCCGCCAACAGGGATCAGCATCCTGCCCCTTCATTCAACTGTTCAAAGAGCGGCGGAGGAACGTCCGGCGCCCCGCATGCAACGCTTATGCGGTCGTATGGCGCGTACTTGGCGCATCCCTTCGATCCGTCTGCAACGATCGTCGTGACCGTTTCGTCATACCCGGTCGCCCGCAGGTTCTTGTTCGCCTGGTCCGCCAGTGATTGTATCCGCTCGATGCTATAGACATGGCCGCCCGGCCTCACCAGCTCGGCAATGACCGCTGCATGATAGCCGGAGCCTCCCCCGATCTCCAGCACCTTCAGCCCAGAATGGAGCTCAAGACCGCTGGCCATCATGCCCACCATATGCGGAGCGGAGATGGTCTGTCCCTCTCCTATGGACAGGGGGGAATCGACATAGGCCACGCTTTCCATCCCATAAGGCAGGAAACGGTGCCGTTCCACCTTCTCCATGGCGACGGCCACTTTTTCGCTGATGTAACCAGATTCGACCAGTGCGTCGACCATTCGTTTGCGCGCTTGTTCTGTTCCCATTCGACCTTCAGGAGTACGTCGTCCTGGCCTTCTTGGCGTAGATGCGGACGATGTCCCTGGCTCGCACGGCGCCGCTCTTGGCCATACCACCATCTGTCGTCTTGATCGAATGGATGACCACTTCCTCGCGTCCCAGGGTCATCAGGTCCCCGACGAAGAACTCCTCGTCCGGTGTGGCCGTGATGTCGATGGATAGCGTCTTGCTGCCCTTGTTCACAGCTATCCGCACCCTTACCTTATCAAACTTCTTCGCCCAGAGGGTGGAGATTTCCTCCGCGTTCGCTTTCATTACTCGACGCCCGTCGACCTCCAATCCGGTTATAAGCACCGGCATATCCTCGACGAACATCTCGTCCTCATAGGATACAATGTCTCCTTGCGACATCTCTACCTCGTAGCGTTTGGAGGAAGCCATCTCCGATACCACTATCGGAACGAGCACCGCTTTCGGTTCTCTGACCACCGTCGTGTAGATCTTGCCGCACTGCTGACACTTGACGGTCGTCTCCAGCACGTCCCCTATTTTGCTGATCTTGCCCCTCAGCACCTCGTGCACTGTCTTATCTCCGCAGTCCGGACATTCGAGGTTTAGGGCGTTCGGTACGTTCATATCACTCACCACGGCGATTAAGCTCTGTTCTGGATAAATCTATCGTTCAGACGGTCTACTTCGAACGGGGAATCGTGCCCCGGAACGACTATGTCGGCGAATGCAACGATCTTCTTCATGCTCTTCAGGGCGGTGTCCCCATCCCAAACAATCCCAGGGGGGACCCAGCGCCTTACGTTCTCGAAGGTTGGTATGGCGTCGCCGACGATCGCATACTTCCTATCCGCGCTCACGAACACGCTCATCGTCCCGGCAGTATGACCTGGGGTGTGCACCAGGCTGATCCCTGGGTATAGCTCCATGTCGGCCGAAACAGGCACATAACGTCGGTCTGGACCCTCTTTTACATGGGCCATCTGGACCGCATAGCGGAACAGGTCGTTGTTCGAACGATGATCGGAATGGAGATGAGTGTTAACGACGATGTCCACTTGGTCAGGATCAACCTCATTGGCGGAAAGAGCATCGATCACCCTTGACCGATACTCATTATCACTGGTATCGACGATCATGACATGCTCCGGCCATGTGACCATGGTCACGGACGAATGGGCTTCAAGGATCGCTTTCCCGCTCCTCACGATGCGGCCTTCGCACAGCACAGTGACCTTTATTTCGCTCATTTCAACTGTACTTCGAATCCACAGGAGCACTTAAGACTGTTTCCTTTCCACTTCGGATGGTTGCCGCATTTAGGACAGACGGCATGCTCTGCAAAGTACTCTAACCAGGCGTTCCGTATGTCTGGGTTCGTTTCGCCTCGGATCCGGTCCAGGGCGTCCTTGAGCTCTTTAGTCGTCGCCAGCGACTCAAGGTCGGTCACGTCCACCGCACGAGGGGTCTTGGCCAGCGATTGCGGATATAGGTGAGCCACTATCATGCCAGCGAGGAACCCGCCGAAGTGGGCACCGAAACCGATGCCCCCGGCGATCAGCCCGGTCTGTGAAACCAAGAACACCTGCCACGCGAACCACGAACCGACCGCCAGCCACACCGAGACAGCTGGGAGGAATATGATGATAAGGAACATCGGAACCTTGTCATGAGGGTAGAGCAAGAGCATTGCCCCCATGACCCCGGCGATAGCGCCAGACGCCCCTATGAGCACGCTCGACAGGCCGTCGGGGGAACCGCTGAGGAGTACCGATTCCACGAGCGTCCCCGCAACCCCGGCGATGAAGTAAGTGGCCACGAATTTATTCTTTCCTACCCTCTCCTCGTACGCATTACCGATGAGGAAAAGGAATAACATGTTCCCAACGACGTGGAAAAAGCTCGCATGGATGAACAGGTTTGTAAAAACGGTATACAGGTTCCTACCGTTGAAGAAGTCTATCGCTTTGAATCCGAGGTCGGTCTGGACAGCTGTCAGTCCGCCGGTGAACGGTGTGACTGGAGCCAGGAGGATGAGCATGAAAACGACGAGATTGGCCACGACCAGGATGTTAGTGTAACTGAACCGCTTCATGAATCCGATGACCACAGCTACGATCATTACAATTATAGCCAGGATCGAGAGGATGTCCATATGCTCGGACGCCACCAAGCGCTCCACCGCTTTAATATTATTTCGCAACGCATCCAGAAAAAGATGCAAATCAATTTATCCCCTCACTGGAGAATGCTGTCTGGAGAATAAGTATGAAACTGGATTCATCGATAGTAGTGAATTGCCCAGAGAGCGTTTATTGTCCCTCCGACGACACGTTCCTGCTGATCGATGCGCTAGAGGTCGCTCCAGGTGATCGTGCCCTGGAGGTCGGATGCGGCAGCGGTCTTGTCTCACTGCACTTGGCTAAGGCCGGAGCCTTGGTAACGGCCATCGACGTCAACTATGAGTCGGCAATCTGCGCCAAGGCGGCCGCCAGCCTGAACGGCCTGAAGCTGGAGGTGATCCGGTCAGACCTCTTCCAGAACGTCCACGGCTGTTTCGACCTGATCGTGTTCAACCCGCCCTATCTGCGGGGGGAAGGGACGGATGTGTGCGACATGGCATGGGCCGGCGGAAGAACGGGAACGGAGACGTTGGGTAGGTTCCTCGAGCAGGCACCGGCGCACCTGAACCCCGCGGGAAGGATCGTGGTGATCGTCTCGTCCGATATGGAACAGGCCCCGCTCAAGCAGATGCTTGACCCATTCCAGGTCAGAGAGCTTCGTGCCCATCACCTGTTCTTTGAAGAGCTCAGGGTGCTTGAGCTCCGTCCCCGCGAGATCATGAGCTGAGCAGTTTCTCTATCTCCTTCTTGAGCAATTCGTTGATGGTCTTGCCGTCCACCTTTCCGCGGAGCTCGGCCATCGCGGGGGCCATGAGCGGACCGATCGCGGCCATCTTCTTCTCTCGGACGAAGTGCTCGCGCTCCTTCACAAGCTTGGCGATGATCGTGCTCGCCTCGCCACTGTCGACCTGCTTGATGCCCAGCGCTTCGATCGAAGCCTTGACGTCCTTTCCGGTCGCGATGTGACGCAAAAGATCTGGAAGTGCCTCCTTGGTGAACTGACCTCGGATAAGCGCATCGAACAGCTCCCTGACGGCTGCCTCCGATATCGAAGAGATATCCACCCCTTCCTTCTCCAGCTCAGGATATGTGTTCAGGAACGTTCGGGCGGCGACTCCGGCCTGGTCCTTGGCGGCGAGTTCCTCGAACATCTGCTCTAACCCTTCCCTGACGATCTGGGCGGCCTGCTGCTTGTGGATGCCGTATGTGCTGACGAAACGGCTGATGGTCTGTTCGGGCAGCTCCGGCAGGTTTGACCCGATCTCAATCATGCGTTCATGGGTTATAGGGATAGGTCTGACATCGGTCTCCGGGTACATCCTGCCCGCTCCGGGCAATGGTCTGGAGAAGGAGCTGCTGCCGTCCGGTTGCGGGTCCCGGGTCTCTTCCGGAACTCCTTCCAAAGCGAATCGGGCCCGTTCTGCCGCGGCTATCAGGGCCGCTTCGGCCTTGACCTGGTCATCGGCACATATGGCGAATGCGTCACCTTCAGTCAGTCCCATGGTCGTTCTCAGCTCGTTCACCGTCTCGGGGGTTATGCCATAGCCCGGAAGCTCATCCGAGTGGAATATCCCCATGACTCCGCGGGTGCGGGCGTGTTGTGCCATCTCCGCCCCCAGACGGAACTTGCCGTCCGCGCTCTTCATGACGCCAACAAAACCAGGAAGCTTGATGCCCAATA
>CAVWKV010000080.1:0-106537 GCA_963755265.1 uncultured Methanomassiliicoccales archaeon
ACATGGTCCTGAGCAACCCGGAACTGATCCCGTAGTATTTCGGCGGGGAATTGGCCATCACCGCGCTGGTGTTGGCCGGGAAGAAGGTACTTGACCCGGCTCCGCGAGGACCGAGCCCAGGACCACCATGTAAACGGACGAGTCCAACGACAGTGTGGAATAAACCAGGATGCCTGCTATCATCAGAACCAGACCGAGCGAGGCGATCACCCTCGCCCCGTGGCGGTCGGACAATCGCCCGGAGATCGGGGCGATCAATCCGCCCAGGATGTAGCCGGGGATGAGCAGCAGCGAGGCATTCCAAGGGGACATGCCCCTTGGCCCCTGCAGGTACATGATGATCAGGAAGATAACTGCATAGTTTGCTAAGGACTGGAAGAACGCCGCGAACGACGACGCTGCGAAGATGCGGTCGTGGAATAGCGACAGGTCTAGGAACGGTGATGACGAGCGTCTCTCCCACAGCAAGAACCCGATGAACGCCACTATGCCCACCACGAGTTCGAGGCCATACTCTGTGTTCCAGCCCGAACCGGTGATGCTGGTGATTGCATAGAGGATAAGGAACAGGCTCAGACCAAATAGGGTGATGCCGCCATAGTCCAATGTCTCCTTCTTCCGGGGCGAGCGCTCCTTAAGCAGGTAGTATCCGGCGATGGTGGCCGCCACCCCGATGGGCAGATTGATGAAGAATATGTACCTCCAGTTGAGGAAGGTGACGAAAGCTCCACCGATCAGAATGCCGAGGATGGCCCCGATGGAGAAGCCCATGCCAGTATAGCCAAACGCTTTCCCCCGTTCTTTCATCGGGAAAGTATCAGCGATTATGGCCCCACTATTCGAGGATATCAAGGCTCCACCGATCCCCTGGAGCACGCGGAAGGCCACCAGCTGGGTGCCGTCTGTTGAAATGCCGCATAGCAGAGAACCGAAGGTGAAGACAGCGAAGCCTAAGTTATACATGCGAACCCGGCCGAACATGTCGCCGAGCTTACCCACCTGAGTACCAAGGATTGCGATTACCAGAAGGTATGCCAGAAGCACCCAGATCATCGTTAGGATGTCCGAGTTAAGGTCACCGATCATCACCGGGAGGCCCAGGATCACCGCGGTGGTGTCGATGGCGCTCATCATCACGCCCATCATCACGATGGTTATGGCGATCCGCCGATATCGGGTCTCGATCTGTTCTGCAGGGTCCTGAGGCATTCGTCCTCCTAGAACAATAATATGCAGATAAACATTTCATCATCCTTAGAGCGGTTCGAAAAAGGATTCACCGGGCCGTACGGTGTCTGGAAATGAATCAAGATCGATAGGGATGCGCCGGCCGCCCGATTCAGTCAGAATGGAAGGTCCTAGGTAGGAGGGTATTAGGCCGGCGCGCGAACGGCAAACCCGCAAAACGATAAATCATATTTGCAGACCATAGGGCAACATCTTGTTCTCTAACTGTATGTCTTTGAACAGGATGCTAGAGAAGGACCGTGAAGGGACGAGATGCAGACTCCGGAGGTGAGGGAAAGAACATGAAATTCTAGGAAGATGCTATCCTCGGCCGATGTCAAGTTCCTCAACGAAAGCGTGTGATGCCCAGTGTGATAGAGTGGACAAAGGAGCGGTGGGCGGAATGAGATAATTTCAGATAGGATTGGCCCAAGGGGCATTGTTTGCTTGGTTTGATGTTCAGCCGATGAATATCGGTATATCGAATTGAATAGTTCGAATTCATTCGTTCTTTCAATATCTTCCGGTTGATCTGCTCAAATAGCCTTTGCCTCTTTCTCAAGCTCCTGCAGTCTCTCCGAATCTCCCAGGACGAGCAACGTGTCATTTTCTATGATGGTGAAGGCAGGATCGAAAATATTGGTCACCACGGCATCGTCACGCACAACTCCGATGATCGTTGCGAATTTCGAGACCTCCTGCAAACCCTTCCCGATAAGCTTGGACGTTTTGAAGACCGAAAATTCTGCGATCTCCTTTGTGCCGATCTTTTCGGAATAGACCACCCCCACCAGATTCTTTGTCACCGCCGATAAGGCCAGCAATCGACCGACAGTGATGGATGCCGGTATCACCACGTCTGCACCAGCTGTTTTTGCGGTATCGATAAGATCTCGATCATTGATCACGCTAACTATTTTGATTCCCGGCCTCATCTTCCTCACGGCGAGGATGATCAGCATGTTTCTTGAGTCCTCATCCTGGGCGGCAATAATGATCGATGCTGTGTCCATTCCGGCTTCCTTCAGTGCCATTATTGGATGGTTCTCGTTCTCGAGGACAGCAAAGACATTGCGCTGTACCAGTTCGTGGTATATGTTTGGATCTCTGGTCACGATTACATTATCGAAACCCATTTCGTCCAATTTCTCGGCCACATATCTGCCGAGGTGGCTATAACCCATTATGATAGCGTGATTTTTCAGCTTCTTGATCATTCGTCCCTCCGCTGCTCCTCTGGCCAGGTCCCCGTCCCTTAAAGCGGAAAAGCTGCTCTGCAACAAAGAAGTGCCTGCCCCCACTGATATAAGTATCATTATGATCAAGAGCACGGCCTCGGTGGGGTTCATCGTAAAGAAATTGCCGCCGTTTGGAACATATAGCCCGATCGTTGTGATGGTGGAAACAGAAGCAAGGAAGGCACTGATGATGGGAAGATGTTCAAAATAGGAGAAGATCGCAGCACCGCTAATGAACATCACAAGAAGTATCAGGAGCTGCCGATGTGATACCTTGATGAAAACGATGGGACCGTAAAGGACCTGGTAGAACCTGAAACCTAACTTTCGACTCTGCTTCCTGACCTTCCTCTTTTTGAGTTTGTCGTCGAGGATTGAATCCATTGGCGATGTCAAGAAAAGACACCTTTTGAGCGAGTTACAACCCCGTATTGTTTCATTTCATTGCCCCCATCGAGATTTATCGCATTCGCGTATACTTATTGTGATTCTATTAAAAACTACTTGATGAATTGGTTCATCTAGATCCAAACATCAGCGGAGTTAGTTATTATCTGACCCGGTCATGTCTTTGACCTGAATAACCGGGGTCGGCATACCTTCGTTCGATTCTACTAGATGATACCACGTCCTGATTTACGGGAACTGCGCCGGCTAACCTACAGATCAGTTCCAGATGACCATGTTCTCGGCCCGCCATTCAGGTCTGCATGCTTAACCTGACCGATCATATCCGTTCACTTCCAGGAGTAACCCTATTACCTGAATGGCACGAAGGTGCGATAGATGTCCCGTCCAGGCGCGTTCTAACGTCCGGTGATCTGGGCCTTGAACGCCGTTTAATCACCCGTAAGGACACTGAACGTGGTCGGGATGTGGAGATACCATTGGGAGGTGATTGCGTCAAAGTGATGGTATGTTCGTGAAGAAATAACACAAAAAGTGGGAACGCGAGCGATCCATGATTTAGATCGCAAAGAGGTAATCGGAACGATTTATGGAAGCCCAATAATTAAGGGTTGTTCCAAATTTGCCATTGAAATGTTCTAATCAAAGAAGTTCTGCTTTGGACAGGGTTCCTTCCCCTGGGTTTTTTTGTCTTTAATAAGGCGACGCAGTTGGAGGAATCGTCTCCGAGAGGGAACACCTCCAAACTTTTCTTAACAAGAGAAGCGAAAGTCCATCATCTTTCCCCTGGCACATACGACGTTAACAGTCTCGGCCACGCATTATGGACAGGATACATCCTCCCTCTTCTAGACTTATGAAGACCGCATCTCCCCCGCCAAAGCTAGGCAATGAAAAATAGGGAAGAGGGTACTGACCTTGTTAGTGTTTTATTATATCCCAAGTCTGCTTGAAGTCCATTACCGGGAACGTCTTGATGGTTTGGAAGGCCATCATTGCCACAACTTCTGGCTGCATCGACATGCCCATTAGAGCATCCATGTTAGGGGTATCGAACAGCATGAAGACATGGTGATTAGGGTGGTCAGTCCAGAACCCGACCATTTTGATCCCGAACTTGGCACATAGGCGGTCCGCACTCTCGAACCATTTCAGCGTGACCGCCTTGTACTTATCATTGTAGGCAGGGCAAACCTCGGGACTGTGCTTAGCGACTTGCATTACCAACATTCATTCAACTCCTTTCTAACTTCTAATTATGAAGGCACATATCCTCGAGCCATCCTTCTGCTGGACTCTTGTAGTATGGCCCTTTCCGTTAATTTTCCTTCATTATCCAGATATTCCCTTGACCCTCCACCCGTATTGATGGATTGCATAATCCATCAGCTAAATATTACGGATTTACTTTATTTAGGCTTTGGTGCAAAACGTAATCTCATAAATTCCAAGCCTGAATGACCTTAATTTATATTGTTATCTATATTGTTAACAAAACATTAAAGTGTGGCCCAACCTATACTGCCAGTTGTCAAGAAAGGTGGTATGGTTGGAAACCACAAATATAACACCTTATCATATTCTATGCCCAAATTATACTTACCTATTCGCTTAGCTTTCTTGTCGCGTAGAATGTTATGAATGGCCATTATGGTACAAAATAAATAGAGGCTGCTTACCATTGAGCATATTGGATTCCTTTTGATTATCAGGGACAAATGGAGACCGTTCGATGTCCGCCACTAACCATGACAATGTGAAGCAATTTGAGGCAGACATCGAGAAAACGAGTTCTGACGAACTGTTCGAACAATTATCAAGCAGCGAAAAAGGCCTCGGCAGCGATGAAGCGAAAGCACGCCAACAGAAATATGGAATGAACGAGATAACCGAGGAAAAGGCTAACCCGCTTCTCAAGTTCCTGCTGTATTTCTATGGCCCCATTCCATTCATGATCGAGGTGGCAGTGATCCTTTCGGCCATTATCGGCCACTGGGATGATTTCTTCATTATCTTGGCCTTATTGTTTTCCAATGCCATTGTGGGCTTCTATCAGGAAAGCAAGGCCGGTAACGCCATTGAACTGTTAAAGCAAAAGCTTGCTCTGACGGCGAAAGTGCTAAGGGACGGGAAATGGGCGGTCGTGCCGGCAAAGGAACTGGTCCCAGGCGATGTGGTGCGTGTTCGGCTCGGTGACATCGTGCCAGCGGACGTAAAGCTGATCGAGGGCCAATTCCTGGAGGTGGACCAGTCCGCTTTGACGGGCGAATCGTTGCCAGCAGAAAAGGCTCTTGGCGACGTAGCATACTCCGGCTCGATCGTGCACAAGGGGGAGATGAATGGCCTCGTTGTGAACACAGGCATGCACACCTATTTCGGCAAGACCACTAAGCTGGTGGAAGAGGCCGCCAACGTTAGCCACTTCCAGAAGAACATAAGGAAGATCGGGAACTATCTGATCGTCATCGTGGCGATCATGGTAGCAATCGTGTTCGTCGATGCCATACTGCAAAACCAAAGCCTCCTGTCGACGTTGCAGTTCGCGTTGGTGCTCACCATCGCGGGCGTTCCGGTGGCGTTGCCCGCGGTGCTCTCGGTAACCCTGGCACTAGGGGCGATCGCTTTAGCAAAGAAGGAGGCACTGGTCAGCAAGCTCACATCGATCGAGGAGCTGGCAGGGATGGACATCCTATGCAGCGACAAGACCGGCACCATCACCAAGAACCAACTCTCGGTCGCCAAGATCATCACCTACGGCGAAGCCGTGGAATCGGATGTGATGCTGGTGGCTGCCCTCGGTTCTCGCGCTGAGGATAAGGACCCGATCGACAACGCGATCCTGGAGAAGGCGAAAGCCACCGCCGGGGCTGGAGTACGAATTAAGGATTTCAAGGTCAAGGAATTTACCCCGTTCGACCCGGTGAGCAAGCGCACGGAAGCATCAGTGATAGGCGAAAAAGGAGAATTCCGGGTGGCAAAAGGAGCTCCCCAGATCATTTTGGAGCTGGCAGAGAACAAGGATGCTATTCGGGAACAGGTCAACCAAAATGTCGATGAAATGGCCAAGTTGGGCTATCGCTCGCTGGGGGTAGTGATCAAGTACGATATAGGCTGGAAGTTCCTGGGGGTGATTGGGCTCCAGGACCCGCCACGTGAGGATTCTGCCGAGACCGTCAAACAGGCGAACCAGATGGGGGTCAAGGTCAAAATGGTGACCGGGGACCACATCGCCATCGCTAAGGAGGTCTCGAAGCAGGTCGGTTTGGGAACTAACATCGTTAATGCAAAGGAGCTCCTCGATGCCCCGGATCCGCAAGCGACTGAAATGATCGAGAAAGCCGACGGCTTTGCCGAGGTGTTCCCGGAGGCCAAGTTCCGCATCGTTGACCTCTTGCAAAAGAAAGGGCACATCGTCGGCATGACCGGGGACGGGGTAAATGACGCCCCCGCCCTCAAGAAGGCCGATGCCGGAATCGCTGTCGAAGGGGCGACGGATGCAGCAAAGTCAGCAGCTGACATCGTGCTTACGAAACCCGGCCTGTCCGTCATCATCGACTCGATCGTGGAGAGCCGCAAGATCTTCCAGCGGATGATCAACTACTCCATCTACCGGATATCGGAGACCCTCCGTTTGCTGTTCTTTGTGACTCTATCCATCATCGTCTTTCAATTGTATCCTATCACGGCAATCATGATAGTGCTCTTGGCACTTCTCAATGACCTTCCTATTCTGACAATATCGACAGATAACGTGCGCTATTCGGCCGTGCCCGAAAAGTGGGACATGAATATCGTGATCGTCGTCTCAACCTTCCTAGGGCTGATCGGGGTCGTTGTCTCTTTCTTCACGCTTTATTTGGGGCTTGACGTCTTCCACCTTGATCAATTGGCCATCCTGTCCTTCGTATACCTGAAACTCTCAGTTGGAGGTCACCTCGTCCTATTGGTGGCCCGGACCAAGGGTCATTTCTGGTCGGTGAAGCCATCACGGCCTTTGCTGGTTGCGATCATCATAACTCAGACAATAGCGACGATACTGGTCACGTTCGGCATTCTGCTGCCTCAATTGCCCATAATGTATGTGATCTTTATCTGGGTGGAGATGCTGATCGTGTTTGTGATCACCGACTACCTGAAGGTGGGGCTGTATAAGCGTCTGATCAAAAAGGGTGAGGTCGGCATGGGCATATCTTCCCAGACGGAGATTGCTTAAATAAATCGGGTGACTTTTTTAATATAGACGACCCATCCCTAAAACATTCCTTCTATATATCTGAAATCTAGGAATAATATATCTGACTCTTCAAAAACATTATTCTCTACGGTAGAGGCAGTCTTGCTTTTTTCCAATCTGGGGTCTGGTTGAATCGATTTAGGAAAGTATATAACTTCTTGGTTACAAATATAAAAGTGGTAATCGACACGCTGCCTTTGGAAGGGATCGTTGGGAACGAAGTGGTAAGTGCTGATGGAAAAATAATTGGGGTTGTCGACGGAATCGCGATTGACACCGATACTTGGAGGGCGCCGGTTATCAGGATTTGCGTAAACCGTGGTGTGGAGATATCCATTGGCATCAATAAACCATTGTTCGGTGCCGCTTGCTTCTTCACGGAGTCTAGCAACGTCGATAGCGTTTCCGACCTCATAACCCTCTCCAAGAAACTCGAAGATCTGAAGAATTTCCTGGTCAATCCATCACAAGTACCGCTTATGGCGGGGAACATTATCGGCAAGAGAGTCGCTGGTCTAAAGGGTCGCGAGATAGGGACAGTAGAATCGATAATTTTCGATACCGCAGGACCTTGGATGGTCAAGACTTTCAGTGTGCGTTTGGAAAAGGGGGTCGTTAGTGATCTGAAGTTAAAAAAGCCCCTGCTTACCACACCGCTAATCAGCATCGCCACCAAGGATATCCGGACAGTGGGGGATTTAGTGATGCTCTCGATTGACGCCAATCATCTAAAGGAGATGCTAGAGAAGAGTTAGTCATAGACATGATATCGGTCATTCAATTTTGCCACCTTTTGGTGACTCAGCCCTGCCAAACAACTCGGATTTAAGAATTACGACTCTGGTGCAAAACTAGATCGATAAACTAACCGTTTTCCTAGCCAGCAGCAAAAGATTGAACATGGCGACCTTCGCCTGGACCTCATTTTTCCGAGCAGTTTTCGAACGGCATTTTATTCGGTACCCGAACAGCCTGCCGATCATGCTGAACGCCGTTTCAGCATGGTTGCGCTTGCCGTACAGGGCTGCGGCCCTGTTCGGCCAGTGCTGCCAGAACGAGACCATCTTCTGATACAACGTCTCAGGTCTCGGGAAATGTCTGGCATTCTTCTTGATCCCATGGAGCGGCGTGGCTCCAAGCTGCCTGGCAGCGGCCAGGCACGCTTCGCCATGGTAAGCGGAGTCTGCCAGACTCCGCCTTGGCGAGACGTTCTTCGGTAGCCGTTCCCACACTTCCGGGAACATCTGGCTGTCATGCACGTTCGAATCGGTCAGGCAGTAACTTAGAACAAAGAACTGGTCCACTTCGATCGCGGCATGGATCTTGACCCAGTCCTGGCTTGCCTTGAGACCATGGTCTGTCTCCCGCCAGGAACGCTTCCGGCCAGAGAAGCCGGAAGCGTCGGTGGCGATGACAACCTCACGTTTCGGAAGCGAGCTCACGACAAAGTCGTGGAAACGCTTCCAGAGACCAAACCAGCGTGAGCTGGCATTCTTGCGGACCAGGGTCGTATGATCTGGAACCTTATCCAGGCTGAAATATTCTGCCAGCATTCTCAGTAGACCTTCGGTCTCCCGGAACGTGAGATCGAACAATTGACGGACCAGGAAGGCCGCGAGGAGCGACCGCTCCTCGGTCGGCGGCCTTCCGGTCAGCTGGTGACGTTGCCAGTATGGAAAATTATCGGCGTAGAATCGAATCGCTTCGAATGCCAGTCTGACTTTGTTGATCATGACTTCATCGTACATTTGTTGCTCGGCGAGCAACAAATCGAGGTCGATGAGGTAAGTATCGACCTTAGTCTGCCCCGTAAATTTGAATACCTGGGCCGGTATTATGATATTTGTGGTTTCCAACCATACCACCTTTCTTGACAACTGGCAGTATAGGTTGGGCCACACTTTAATGTTTTGTTAACAATATAGATAACAATATAAATTAAGGTCATTCAGGCTTGGAATTTATGAGATTACGTTTTGCACCAAAGCCCTCGTTCATAAACCATTTCCATCTTGCGGTTCGGCTGTACTCGCATTCCCAACCTTCCAGTTCCCTACAGATCACAACATATCCTCTGAACCGACAACCCGGGGACAATTCACTTTCAGGCGTTATTTTGTGATCTTTGGTCTGTTCGAACAAACGATTATCGATCCCAGCTTCGATTTCAGATAGTCTTTGTTGGGTCACTTCTTAAAATGGTTATCTCCGACCTAAACAGGCACGAAGCGATCATATTAAATTCGATTTTCCTTTTTTCACGGCAAAGGCCGTTTTTTTAGCGATCTCCAGCTTTTCAACTTAGACTTCCAAGAACGATTTTCGAAAGTAAGTAGATTTAGGCGAGGAATGATGCGCTCAATCAGCGGCCATCTATTCGAAATTACAAATTTTAGAGTGACCTATCTCTTATATTCGACGGTTTCAAACGACAATGAAACAACTGGGCGATGACAATTCCCAGCAATCAAGGTGAATGACATGAAAGGAGACATCAAAACCGATAACGACGATGGGGTCGAGAAAACACAAAAGAAAGTGAAGAGTGGCGTTGAATATCTTAAACCGGGCAGCGCAGCACCGGTCGAACGACCGGTTCGGTCTGGCGATCCACCAGAGCAATTACCTCAGATATCACACCAGCGTCGGCCAACGTCAAAGCAGGTCGCTCTTGACGCACAGTCAGCAGAACCCAATCAGCGATCTAAGTGGGTTCCAAAGTATTGTCCTTATTGTGGGGGCCCTCTAACTGGTTTGTTCTCCTGTGGTGACGTTGAAGCCCCGCAGTCTTCTGAGGTCGATGAAGGAAACGATAATGTCGAGGAGGGGGTCGGAGATATCAACATACCAACGCCTCAGGACATCCCGCCGCTTAAGCCAGTTCAAAGAAACGTCCAGACCCCAAAGGCCGATGTTAAAGTTGATGCGGGGGAAGTTCAGGGTGGAGGTGATGAAAAAGATGAGAATGATCAACAGAGGCCAGAGGCATCGGCCCGTTCAGACCAACCCAAGCCAAGAGATCTATCGCTCCAGCAAAGAGAGATCGAGGCAAAAGGAAAGAAGCAGGTCGCCAAGATCGATGAGAAAGAAAAAAGGATAGTGGCCAAGAATGAGGCAAAGAAGGTCAATATTGAGAAAAAGGTTGAAGAAAATATCTTGAAAAACCAACCGGAGGCATAGAGGGATCGGTCCTCTGGATATACGATAGAACTTGGGTGTCCGCCACTAATTTTTGTCCTCTTTCTTTTGAGCGGGTGGATCTGACGGCGTCAACTTTCGTGACACTCGACATCACCAAATATAATCTGCTTCCTAGCACAACTTAATGGTGATATGGAATGGATGACAATGACAAAGTGATCGCGAGGACATTGGTGCCTGTAGGCAAGAGTATAGATTTGGAGGATTACCCCACAAGCTGGAAGGAGTGCGAAGATCTTACACTCAACGGCCTACGTCTGTCGAAGCAGGACTCGGATGAGATACTGGAACGAAGCAGGAATGAACTGGAAAAGGCCCAGGAAATTCTATGGGCGGAAGATTCCTATGCCCTACTCATCGTTATTCAAGGAATGGATGGAGCGGGCAAGGATAGCATCATAGGCCACGTCATGTCCGGAGTGAACCCGCAAGGCTGCGATGTCATTGGATTCAAGACTCCATCGGAGAATGAACTGAACCATGATTTCATGTGGCGCTGCTACAACGCGTTGCCGGCTAGGGGCAGGATAGGGATATTCAACCGGTCCTACTATGAGGAGGTCCTGGTGGTCAGGGTCCATCCTGAGTTGTTAGACAAGCAAAAGCTGCCGAAAAGCAAAAGTGGGAAGGAGCTCTGGCAGGAACGTTACGAGTCGATAAACAATATGGAGAGGCATCTGGTCAGGAATGGGACCGTGATCCTCAAATTCTTCCTGAATGAATCGAAAGAGGAACAGAAGGTCAGATTCCTTGCCAGATTGAACGATCCAGATAAGCAGTGGAAGTTCAGCCCGGCCGATGCGAAAGAAAGAGGGTTTTGGGACAAGTACATGAAAGCTTATGAGAAGATGCTCAGTTCCACGAGCACAAAAGAAGCACCGTGGTACATCATACCCGCCGACCAGAAATGGCTCGCTCGGACCTTGGTTGCCAATATCATCACTCAGAGTATCGATTCGTTGAATCTTCACTACCCCAAGCCTTCTGAAGAGACGCTCAAAGAATTGGACGCTGTAAGAAAAAGCTTGAATAAGGAATAGAGCGGACTAACCTAGGGCGGTCGAAATGTTTCCCATTGAGCTGGTCTGGAGATGCCCTTGCCCTGGCCGGTTCCCCCGACTAATGGCGCACAGACAAACGACCTTGAGCTCATCTAAGGATGTGAAGACACCTTGTGTTAAAGTTAAAATAACTCCCAGGAATTGAAATAAGTAATGGGGGTGTTAATCGATGCCGTGTTAATTAATTCATGGCGGCCAGATATTTATTTACTGAAATATTGGTCTTGACTTCATCAATATCGCCATCGACGATTCTTTAATGCATGAGATTGATTTTCAATGTGGAATATTTTAAACATGATGACATTGCTGTTAATTCGTGATATGAAAAGGTCAGGGAAGGAAATGGAAAAGATGGATGGCATTGTGGGTTTTACAAAACTATTCCGAAATGAAATGGCGGACCTGCCGGAGGCATCAATAGTTGTTTTCACTGGCTCTAAAGCAGTCTGCGCTCCTTTCGCAGAATTATTGGCCTACTCAGTTAGAGACATGAAATTGGATACTTTTTTTTCACCGATGGCCGATGAGAAGGATTGCCGGGTCTTGGTGTGGGAAGAAGGAACCGGGTATGGCGTCTCTACCACTGGAAGAGAGATCACAGAAGCTACTGCAATTGTGGTGCTTGGAGGATTGGCTATGCCGAAATTCGGTTGCCCGGTGGAAAAGGTCAAGATGTTCATCCATATGGTCTCAAAGCCCGATCATGCCAAGGTTATCGGGGTGTGTTTCATGGACATACTCAAAAGATCTGGATGGGATCAAAGTATCAAATTCGATGCCGTGATCAATTCCACGATGGAAACCGAGAAACAAATCTAGTTGAGATTCGAACAGTGAATGCGTATCTCCCTCGTATCGTATCGGCCACATGGCCCTCTTCATGAATGAACTCCGTCATGCTCGAGACGAACGAACCATACATACAATAAGCTTCGACCTAAAATACGGATCAACAGAACCTGTGGAAACCATCCGTCCTTCGATCTCTCCTCCCGATGATTCTACTGTCCAATATAGTGGTCATTTCCGAAATATAAATGTTAGACAGGTTGCTGTGATTGCTGCCATCTGAGTACGTATTTCAACCGAATTTATATCCGCAGTTCTTGCATGTTTGCTGTCCAGTCATTTCCACAAGAGTACCGCAATTGGGGCAAAACCTTGCCCCTCCTTGTGCCTGATATGCATTTCGACTTTGAAGGGTAGCCTGTTCTCGGTAAACCGATCTTGGTTGCGAGGACATCGGATGCATAATGTGACCGATTCTCCGTTCCTTCCTTGCGTCAGATAGCATCAAAAATCCTCCAACGAGGAAAAGAATGAAGGTGAATATGCCAAGGAGGGAAATGCTTATCAGAACGCCTATACCGCTGATTATCATCAGGAC
Source organism: uncultured Methanomassiliicoccales archaeon (assembly GCA_963755265.1). Classification (GTDB taxonomy): domain Archaea; phylum Thermoplasmatota; class Thermoplasmata; order Methanomassiliicoccales; family UBA472; genus DASXVU01. The sequence continues at coordinate 12,760 of CAVWKV010000080.1, forward strand.
ACCGCCGATCCTTTTGTCGTGTTGCATGTGCCCGCCGACCATTCCAAGGATGGAAAAAAAGATGGCAATTGCGGCCAGGAGATAGAGCTCCCCGGACGAGACCCCAGAATCGAACGTTGAAACGTAATATCCAGCGATCGCAACAACCGCTCCGCTCAAGATTCCTAAAAAGCCACCAATGATGGCGAGCCAATACGATCTTTGCATGTCCAACCACCTCTCACTTAAAGGTCATCTGAAACCCCAAAGGCTTGATTGACACCAGGATAACAATCCCAACTGTTTGACTGATGCACCGATCCCCGATTATTTACATATGTCTAAGGCCATTATATCAGTCCGGCAACTAGATTCTCCTGCTTGAAAGCAATCATTATTAGGAGACCTGTTCCAAGATATGACGGATGGATTTCGTTCTTTTTGCTTTCGCATTCACGGCATTGGTGCTTGCTATCATCTTTGCCGTGTCCAACGGGTTCAACGATGCCAGTGCGACGGTCGCGACCATGATAGCATGCGGGGCGGCATCTCCTCAAGGTGCGGTCGTCCTCGCCGCCATCTGTGGTTTCGCCGGAGCAATGCTGGGGGGCACGGCGGTGGCGTTGACCATGATCGGACTCCTATCCATCCCTCTAGGTAACGGGCTTGTCTATGTCGTCTTCGCCGCTCTAGCAGGGGCAGTGGCCTGGAACCTGGTCTGCTCGATCAGGGGGATCCCGTCCTCGTCGACCCACGCATTGGTCGGAGGGCTTGTAGGGGCTGGCATAATGGCAAATGGCCTGGACCGGGTAAATTGGGGCATCAGTAAACTGCTCTCTGCCGGAGAGATGACCGGTATAACCAAGGTGGTCATCTTCCTTTTCCTATCGGTCGGGATCGGGTTTGTCGGTGGCTATGTGATGCTCAAGTCAACGAAGGTATTGCTCCGCAACGCCAAAAGGAGCATTGACCGTCCGCTTAGGATGTCGCAATATATTACATCCGGTCTCCTTGCGTTCAGCCATGGGGCCAACGACGCACAGAAAGCGATGGGCATGATGGTCTTGGTCATCGCCTCGGTGGGATGGACTACTGGGATGAGCGTTCCAATATGGATCATGATAGCATGCGCTGCCGCGATGACGGTTGGCACTTTGGGGGGAGGGTGGCGGATCATTAAGACTTTGGGCCGCAAGATATTCCATATTCGGCCGATCCACAGTTTCGATTCTCAGGTCAGCTCGACGGCGGCGATACTGATCTCTACCATTGCTGGCGCACCAGTTTCTTCTTCCCAGACGGTGGGGTCAAGCGTCATCGGAGTGGGGGCGGCGGACAACGCCCGCATGGTCCAATGGTCGGTCGGCTGGCAAATGGTCATATCCTGGTTGTTGACGATACCGATGGCCGCAGTGATCTCAGGGCTCATTTATATTATCATGAAGGTAAGTTTGAACCTCTGAGGGAAACATTGGAAGAAAACGAGAAGAAACTAAAGAATGCCGGGAAACATGGACTGTTCGGCCGGATGTTCCCTGTCAACTACGATTTCTATGAAATGTTGAATGAACAGGCCGAGCAGACCAGTGTGGGGGTCAAGGCACTCCTTACCTGGCTACAATCAGGGGCAAACTCCGATCCCGTCGACGTCGTCCGGGAGGAGGATAAAGGGGACCAGATAAGGTTAGGAATGGAACGCGAACTCCAGGGAGCCTTCTCCACGCCGTTCGACCGACAGGATATCTATACGATATCGAGGCAGATGGACTACATCCTGAACTATACGATGTCGACAGCATACGAGATGAAGGCCTTCGATGTAAAACCCGACGATCCCGTCATAAAGATGGCCAATTCGCTGCTGAACGGCGCGGATCTGGTAGCGAAGTCCGTTAAATTGCTGAAAGAGGATCCGAAAGCGGTGGAGGGCCTGATTCCTGATATGCGGAGATACGAACGGGACATTGAAAAGACATATGTCCAGACAATGGCAGCTGTATTTTCTACGGATGATCCCATCGTTGCCATGAAGAAGCGCGAGGTCTATCACCATCTGAAGGACGCCGGGCGCAACCTGAGCATCACCGTCGATGTGCTCCACCGGATCATAGTTGGTCTTTCATAGGATCATACTGGCCTGGCAAAAAAGCCATCCTCAGTTGTTCATTTGGTGAATATGAACGGATGATCGATTGGGAGCTAGACCTTCACCCAATTGAACTCGGCATACCATGATTGACGTTCCTCAAGAACATCGATCACACGAATCAGAAGTGGAAATAGAAACGGCACTAAATGTCGTGGTCACCGTCTAACGTGCACCATTGGTCATATCAGGTCGCAAGCCAACCATTGTTTGTCTCAACTAAGCCCATAATTTGGGCGGAAACGATGCTAGGACGTTGATAGATTTAATATCGAGTGAGTGCGTCCCTCAGTCATGGACTTCAGTGTGCTGTTCGGAATCGGGTTAATCGTTCTAGGCACACTATTGCTATTGTTGGAAATTCATGCACCGGGCACCTTCATGCTCGTACCGGCAACGGTGTTGATGTTTCTCGGGGTGCTCGGCATCCTGTTCCCGGGCGTTATATTTACCTGGTGGGCTCCGATAGCGGCTGTGATCGTGCTTGTGCCCACCACCTTCTTGACGATAAAGCTCTACCAAAGGCTGTCGCCCCCAGGGCCTCCGGAAACCATAGTGGCAACATCGCTTGTAGGCATGAAAGGAGTGGTGACCGTCGACGTGTACCCGAACAACCTCAGGGGCAAGGTCGTGATCGAGAATGACACATGGTCAGCTACTTCTGAGTCTCTGATTATCAAGGGCAAGAGTGTCGTGGTCGTAAGTAGTGAGGGCGTGCATGTGGTCGTGAAGGAGGTATGAATGAACTTCACAGGATGCCAAAGCCACATGCAATTTATACTGGACCATACTATCAATAAAGGAGAGTAATAGACGATGGCGGACGTGACATTGGAGATAATCATCGGATTGCTGATATTGGCGATCGTCGCGGTGATTGTGATCGTGATGAGCGGTGTGAAGATCGTGCAGCCCTACCAACAAGGAGTGTACATGAGGTTGGGCAGTTACGTGAGGATATTGGACCAAGGACTGAACTTCGTTACGCCGCTGATTAATCAAGTTGTCAAGATTGACCTGAGGACGCAAGTCTTGGAGGTACCGAGACAGGAGGTGATCACCAAGGACAACTCCCCGGTCAATGTGGACGCGGTCATCTATACAAAGGTCATCGACCCGAAGAAAGCATTCTTCCAGGTCACTAACCACCAAGCTGCAACATTATACATGGCACAAACCACTCTAAGGAGCGTCATCGGCGACATGGAGCTCGACGAAATCCTTTCCAACCGGGAAAAGATAAACCTGCACCTGAGGGATATCCTGGATGTCGCCACAGACAAATGGGGGGTCAAGGTCGAGGCGGTCGAGATCCGAGAGGTCGACCCGGCGCCCAAGGTCAAGCAGGCGATGGAGGAGCAGACATCCGCAGAAAGGCTGAGGCGAGCAGCAATCCTTAAGGCGGATGGATCCAAGACCGCCGCCATCTTGAGCGCCGAGGGTGAGAAGAGAGCGAGGATCTTACAGGCCGAAGGTCTCCGTCAGGCCAAGGTGCTGGAAGCTGAAGGCGAAAGGCTAGCAATCATCCTGAACGCTCAAGGTGAGGGGCAAAAACTGAGAATATTGAGCGTGGGGGCAGCGTCGCTCGATTCAAAGGCCCTTACGGTGCTTTCATTGGACACAATGAAGTCCGTAGGGAACGGTCAAGCGACAAAGATCATCCTGCCGTTCGAGGTCTCAAAGTTGATGGAGAACGTCTCCGAATACTTGGGAGGTGGAAACAAGACGCCGGAACGATCCATATCTAACCGGCAGGAGATCGAGATGGCGGTCGGAAAAGCCGACGACATCCTCGGACCTATACCGACCCAGGAAGAGCTGAGACTGGACTTCAAGAACATTGAGGAGGCGGTCGAGAAGGACAAAATTGAGGCGGCGGAAGCACTCAAAGAATCAGAAAAGAAGAAGCGTGCGGCGATGATCGCGCAGGATGGTTCTGCCTGATCCGCCCCCATAATTGTCCATCAGCTTCTGTATAGTGAATGAATTGGATCTCTATGGAAGCAACAGGCAGGATCATTTGAAGCTAATAAGTCAAGAATGAAAGCGCCTCTAAACAAACCATTCCACTTTTCAATATCTCTTCTCAGGCCTAGTCCCCGTTCAACAGAATAACGTCAGCGACCGGAAGAACCCCCTGCTGTCGCCGAGGAAAGACGATAACCGTTCCCTGGTGGAAGAAAGCCTGAAACGGACGACCATCTTCCCACATTACGCACTTTTCTTCGGCGACTTCCAAAGTAGCCCAACAACGAGTAGCACTATTCCTATGGCAAGCAGTCCAAGAAATGCCGTTTCGAAGCCTTTGACGACGATCAGGACCCCGCTCAAGGCCGATAAGATGCACCCCATCACTATCAGTCTGATTTTCATGGTCTGTCTTATTGTTTGCATGTTTTCACATCTCTTGTTCACTGCTGAAATAGCGAGGATAGTCTATTGGTAAGTTTACGTAGGTAGCCTCAGATTGCTCCCAATTTGCTCCATCATTTGCATATGTTATACCGAATTCCAAGGAAATGATAAGAAAATGGAGATGGACTCGTTCAGGAACGAGAAGACCGGGAAGACGGTGTTCGTCGAGGACATCTCGGAGGACTTTCCAGTGACCTTGATAATGGGCGAGCTTAGCGTGCCGGAGTTCAGTATCATCGCTCATGAACTGACGCCGGAGATCCAGTTATTGGAGGTTGACAGCAGTTGGGAAGGTCAACCGACGACCATCGTGGTGGCGATGACGGAAGTGCAGGTAAGGAACATGTTCGGCAGAAGAACGAAGATGAGAAAGTATCTCTAATGGTCGGATGAGCATCAGTCAAGCTCAGATGGCAATGGCCGAGTTAGACATTTCTGAAGAAGGCGATGGCTTATAAAGGGATTCATGTGGTTCAATAGAACAAAATGTGACATTATCGGGGAACACAACTATTCAGGCAATTTTATTGTTAAATCCCCTGAATATTTTATCAATTAAAATGACGTACAAAAATTTCCTACATTTTCTACAAAAAATGTCACATTTTTTAAAATGCAACCAATCGGTTGTTTTTATTGCCAGAACCGCTGGAATATCCAAATATGATAGTTGTGCATGGAATTTTCCGACATTATTCATATTCCATTCCATGAAACAATGGTTTTTATTGACGATTAGTTGCTATCAATTATAAAGGCAAAAACCCTTAAAAAATATCTAGAACAGATGATCAACTACCAGCTAAATTATCTTCATTCCTGTTCCATTCTTTAGATTATATTCTATTTACATATTCACTTACGATTCTCCTGATAAGGCATAAATCGAATTTCTTTAGAGGTCTTGATCAGTTTAACGATCCCGTTCTAATATCATTTCAAAATCACCGAATCGGTTTGGTTATAAAAACCCGAACGAAACAGAATCATGACATGAAAAGTTGAGAGTAATCATAAGTGAAATTGATCGATTATTCGGTTAGATATTATCCAAAAGGAAATGAATTTGGTTCCCGGGATCGGATTCAAGGAATTTTGAGAGGATTCGATCTTCCTTCGTTTTTTAAAATTCCAACTTGGCTAGAAGTTTCATTCAAATTAACTGAGAAATGACCATATTTTGCTGAGGAAACCGCGGTTATTTTATTCAACATTCATATAGCTGGATTCAATTAAAGTGCAAGAATAAATATATAAGTCTGAAATCCTATCTCGAGCTGCTCGCTGATTACGGGCAGGACGTGGGACAAGTGAAGAGAGACATATGGAGATCGATTCGAAGAGACCAGCGCCGAACCACTGGGGAGCAGTTCAACTTAATCAGGTCTCCAAAAATTCTGTCACGTTCTTCCTCAGGAAAAAACTCAAAATCATAACACAGAAGTTGATTTTCAAAGAACCGAATTCTAGAATTCAATTTTCATTGTCGTTAATTACCAACACAAATATATTTTTTAATATATCAATTACTAGCCAATATATTAAGTATTATTACAAGAGCTGAGATCCATGGTTACGAGTAATTTAGAAGATGAGGATAAAGTCCTGGTCGATCTGCTCATAGAGGCTGGACTCCCAAAGGAATGGGCGCTGATATTGGTTTTCATCCGGTGCAGGGGAGAGACCACTTTCATTGCGATTAAAATATTCACAGGACTCAGCCACCCAGACGTTTCATGTGCCATCAAAGAGCTTAGGCTAATAAAGTGGGTGGTCAAGAAAGATCACATGCATGAAGGTAAGGGTCGCCCGTTCCATTCATATAGACTTGCAATCCCATTCGAGGAGATGATCGATGAGTTGGAAAAAGAAGAAAGGAAGAGGATCGAACAGATCGAGAACAATATAGAACAACTCAAAGCATTTATCGCAGATAGCGGACCTCCTTGACCTTCAAATGTCGAACATTGGAATTATAATGGTGTTTATCATTTCAGGAGCCGATCAGTGAAATTTTGAATACATTCATTTGAATTCCAAATGATATTTAATAATGAAAAAATGGCGAATCCCTGGAAAGGCTGGGAGGAGTGGTGAAAACTTGAACACTCCTCAAAATATCTTTTCGCTGCCTGTAATTCAAAGGACATGTTTGAATACAGACCACCGTTGTGATGACCAGATTCGATCATTGGATCGAATGTAAAATATTACTGATTCTAAACGTTCTCTTTCAAAAAATTAATGATAACATAATAGAAAAGGCTTGATAGTGATAAAATCAGAAATTTAATAATGCCATTTATGGCTCAGAGCCGAGCCACTTCTCGTCATTTCATCGGGAGCTAGAATATCTTTGGGTTAATCCTCATTTTCTTCAAATTCTATTGTAAGGGGTTTGGATCCTTAATGATCGCTTTTATCATAAATTCCCGATCGTTCTAGAATGCATATTGACGTAGGCCCGTACACGAACAAAAGAATTTTGGGACCTAGGAATAAATCGAGTCAATATTCTTAAGATTTTATTTGCATTTATTGCTTTAAAATCATTCATTATCAAGAATCATCATTTCGATGCGGAAGCTCACAGGCAGAGGTTTCGATATCAGACCAACCAAATGGCTTAATTTAATGTTAAAAATCACTCGAAATGTATCGGCGGGGGAATGATGATGGACAATATTTCCAAAGATTCTCATTTCTCAGCTAACCTTCTGGCGAAGTGATATATTTGACATTTTTTAGTATGAAAACCGGGTTGAATATTACCCTATATAAAGCTTGTTCATGACCTTATTTTTCATTGAAGACAATTATTTGAGTGTATTTGCTATTGAAACACATCACCAATTTTTCGGAATAAAATCGTCCAAAATAATGATGGTTTAGATATAAAAATTCATCAGATCAACACACTGAATTTTTAGTCTTAATTTATTTCATATTTTCTACTTTTATCTGCGCCTCTCCTTATAGAGGGCTTTTCGACCTCTAACCTCCCTATCAGCGACCCGGGGATTTTAGTTCAAAACATTTTTTGAGCCGACAACGAAACGGACGTTTTATCGAAAAAGGACAGGGCTAAGATCTTGTAAATGAAATTTTGAATGAATTATGAATGAAAAGAGGTGAATAGATGAATTTGATAGACTCTTTGAAGAAACGTAATGAATAATCACGGAAATATCTCCATGACCGATCTTTGAGCATGGGAGGCTTGGATCTCCCACCCATTTATGTGTATAATAAGGAGGTAGACGCCCCTGATGGTCATTGTGATTAATTTGGCCACGGGTTCTTGATGTTTAAAATGCAAGTAAATGCCCTATTTCCTGAGGGGTGGGATCACGTCTAGCCTATCTAAATCCCTAGACGACCTTGAAACATATGATTGAATCAATATCGTTTGCTTACGATCCTTACGGTTCTCCAACCTTTTCATGTTCGGGAGATCGTCCGAATGTGATCGAACAAGGATGATAGGGAACGGGTTCTACAGAGGAAATTGTTCTTTCCGCCTAGAGGAGAACTTCGAACTTCTTCACCGAAATCTGCTCATCGTCCAATCATTGGACCATTTCTGATTTACTTTGTCGGAGAACTCTTTTGACCTTTCGATCTTTGAGATCGGTTGTTAGTCTCCGGTAGCATTCTTGTCAGGAAATCGATGGCGTTGAGATAATAATGCATCCATTCGATTATCGAATCGGCCTCTCCTTGCGATGGACGAACGGTCCAACCGTCGACCACCTCCCATTCGTCCTGTTCCCATCGTTCTCGCGCACTTAATTTTCTTGGTCGATCCCCTTCCACGGATTCGTTAGGTATATGGCCAACTCCTAGATAGTCAGGTTCTGGAAGTCGGTATGTCCTTCTTATCAGGATGTGCCTAACGGCCCAATAAAGCGTCCAGGCCCTCTGGGCCAATTGATACCTGTCGGCATTCCTTCGTTCACCCTCGGTTCTAGCGGGATCTTCTTCGGTGGCGAGCTCAGTCTCCTCATCGACCCATATCAAACCAGAGGCAATTATGTCCGAGACGATTTTTTTCATCTCTTCGATCATGAATCTATCGACCTCTGCAGGAGGTTCTTTCTCAGGCAATGACATACCAGGCAGGCAGTAGTATGCAGTTTTCCCATCCTTTATCAGGCTTATTTTTCCGATTCTCTTTAGATAATTTAGATGAATGTGCAACGTCGATTTGGACATTTCACCGGATTTAACGAAATGTCTTAATAACATCTGGAGTGGTGATCGCTGATGCTTTTGTATCAACATAAGTATCATCCTATCCTTTTCATCTTCTTCATTGCCAGTAATATTATTTTCTGTCAGATCTGATGTCATATTGATTCATATATTGAAGGTTGTATGTATAAATATGCTGATTAATGTCTTATTTGGCTAAATAATGACGATATCAATAAGACATGGATTTAATTGTGGTTGCTTAATATTCTGGTACTTATCCAATTATAATCGTCAAAAGGCGGTCAGGTCAATAACTGGCGTCGATACCAGCCAGGCTTTGATTATGATTCGTTGGGGGAAGAGGAATTTCCCAGTCAAAGGCTGTTTAGTAGAATCTGTGCTGCTTGATCCGGATTATGAACGACATCCCGCCGGGGTAAGCGACCCAACCGAGAGGGAAGTATGAACCAAACAGATGGGGGAACTTATCAGCACAACCCAAAATCCCTGCTTATATCTGAGTTGGCAAAATTCGGAGGCACCGAACCTGCGATCGAATTTAATAACACAGAAAGCACTAGGAGTGTCTGAGCATGCCGTACAAGGAGCGGGACGCGTTCCACCGGCATCTGAGAGAGTGGTTAAACTCATTACGTCCGCCGGGGGCAGACGAGCTGGAGAACCAGAACGGTATCGTTGCGAAGGGCACGATTCCGCAATACCTCGGCTTCCTGGAGGAGGCTGGGGAGATCCTCGGATACCCGAACCCTATGGACGTGGACTTGGAGCAGATGAAGTCCTTGGAGTCGGAGATGAATGGCTCGGAGTCCACCATCAACCAGAAAACGACGATGGTGCGCGCGTTCCTGCGTTGGTGCGGGAATGCTCAGGCCTGCAGGTGGAAGATTTCCGTGCATCAGAGCATCTATCGCGGCGGGATATTCCTTCGGGAAGGTCCGGTCGCGAAGATCCGGACAAATGCGAAGGACCTGGGGCTGCTGACCGAGCTCATCTACTCCTTGGGAGTGGACAATGGCCTACGGGCGATCGATATGGAGCGCCTGACCAAGGACAACGCGATCGAGTTCCTGACCACCGGGGAGTCGGAGATCCTAGGCAAGGGTCGGAACGGCGGGAAGAAAGCGCTGCAGATGCTCAACCGGATAACGAAGGCGCTGCTGGAGGTCTGGATGAAGGTCCGGACCTCGATGGTGCAGCAGACAGGTATGGACATCCCGCAGCTGCTGTGCAGGGTGGATCATCGGAGGAATGGGGACAAGCTGGTCCCCATTTCCTACGATGTTATACGCCGCACGATGGTGACGCTTTCGGACCTGTCGGGGATCAAGTTCCAGGTGCACGACCTGCGGAGAACCTGCGGGAACCGGCTCTGGCGGCGGGGTTGGCCGATCGAGACAATCGCGACCATACTGAGGCATGAGGATTCCGGGACGACGTTCCGGGCGTATATCGGCGTGGACTCGGACGATATGAGGTCGGCGCTCGACAGCCTTCCGGGAGCAGAACCGGCACAACCGGACGGGTTCGGGTTCGAGCAGGAGGCGAAGAGCACCACGGATCGCATCCGGGAGCTTGCAGAGGAGCTGCTGAAACTTACCGGCACACCTTGCCCCTTGCCGGCCAGCCAGACATTGGGCCCCGGTTAAAGGTTTTTATCCCAGCGCAAAGACTCGACATCCTCACAACCATCTGGCCTGATTCCTCAGTGCGCTGACCATTTACCCGGCCGGTCATCAGGAACAATCGTTTCAGTGCCACACTATTGTATTACTCTAAATATGCGCGATGTCCTCAACAAGTCTTCGGATTGAAATCCACGAGAACGGCATAATCGGCCCATACGTCTAAAACGGGACATCGCAGAGTATATGTATAAGATCGGTGTAAGAGAAGAGTGATGAAATCGATCCCTTCCATGGGGTCGGATTCCACCAAAATATGCCAAATGTCCCCCTTGGAAAATGTTCAAATACTAAAACCGAGGTGAGGGGCTACCTTGCCAAGAAAGACAAGGGAATAGCGCATGAAGCCCCCTAAAACCAAACGGTTATATATGTGACCGAAGTTAAGGGGATTCTACGCTGAAACACAGTAAAAAAGAGCTATATGGGTCTTATGGCCTGTATAACATAAAAGAGCTGTGAGCGATAATGGAGAACTGAGATCTCCGTCAAGAATGACGTGCACTCTTGGTTCTGACGATCGATGGCGAATATCACTAATATTGAAGTGGTATCGCTGGTGAAACTTGGTAATCCTGCCAATTTCGTGTTAAATCCTTAGCAGTAATCAAATGGATTAAGCATAGGATCGATTCCGGTTGATCCTGCCGGCGGCCACCGCTATTGGAATTCGATTAAGACATGCGAGTCGAGAGTCGTAAGGACTCGGCGGACCGCTCAGTAACACGCGGATAACATGCCCTAAGGTGGAGGATAATCTCGGGAAACTGAGAATAATACTCCATAGATCTAGAATGCTGGAATGCTTTTAGGTCGAAAACTCCGGTGCCTTAGGATTGGTCTGCGGCGTATCAGGTTGTAGTGGGTGTAACGGACCCACTAGCCGATGACGCGTATGGGCCTTGAGAGAGGAAGCCCAGAGATGGACTCTGAGACATGAGTCCAGGCCCTACGGGGCGCAGCAGTCGCGAAAACTTCACAATGGGGGCAACCCCGATGAGGGAATTCCAAGTGCTAGCACTTTTTGTGTTAGCTGTTCTTTTGTCTAAAAAACAAGAGAAGTAAGGGCCGGGTAAGACGGGTGCCAGCCGCCGCGGTAATACCCGCGGCCCGAGTGGTGGTCGATATTATTGAGCCTAAAACGTTCGTAGCCGGTCTTGTAAATCCTTGGGTAAATCGGCCAGCTTAACTGTCCGAAGTCCGGGGAGACTGCAAGACTTGGGATCGGGAGAGGTCAGAGGTACTTCTGGGGTAGGGGTAAAATCCTGTAATCCTAGAAGGACCACCGGTGGCGAAGGCGTCTGACTAGAACGAATTCGACGGTGAGGAACGAAGCCCTGGGGCGCAAACGGGATTAGATACCCCGGTAGTCCAGGGTGTAAACGCTGCGGGCTTGGTGTTGGGGGTCCTTAGTGGGCGCCCAGTGCCGGAGAGAAGTTGTTAAGCCTGCTGCTTGGGGAGTACGTCCGCAAGGATGAAACTTAAAGGAATTGGCGGGGGAGCACCGCAACGGGAGGAGCGTGCGGTTCAATTGGATTCAACGCCGGACAACTCACCAGGAGCGACGATTACATGAAGGCCAGGCTGATGACCTTGCCTGATTTTTCGAGAGGTGGTGCATGGCCGTCGTCAGTTCGTACTGTAAAGCGTTCTCTTAAGTGAGATAACGAACGAGACCCTCACTAATAATTGCTAGCGTTTTCTCTGGAAGGCGCGCACATTATTGGGACCGCTGTCGCTAAGACAGAGGAAGGAGAGGTCAACGGTAGGTCCGTATGCCCCGAATCTCCTGGGCTACACGCGCGCTACAAAGGACGGGACAATGGGTTCCGATATCGAAAGGTAAAGGCAATCCCGAAACCCGTTCGTAGTTCGGATCGAGGGCTGTAACTCGCCCTCGTGAAGCTGGATTCCGTAGTAATCGCGTATCAACATTACGCGGTGAATATGCCCCTGCTCCTTGCACACACCGCCCGTCAAGCCACCCGAGTTGGGTTTCAGTAAGGATATCTCATTTTGGGGTCTTCGAACTGAGATTCAGCAAGGAGGGCTAAGTCGTAACAAGGTATCTGTAGGGGAACCTGCAGATGGATCACCTCCTACGCAAGGGGAAGCACACGAGCATTCGAGTGTTTTCTCCGACCAATTCCCGCAGGGTTACCAGGCACTAAAACAAACATCGATCGTCATTCCATTATTCTTATCATATTCTATACCGATCAGTTCTGCAGCCGTAGGTCCCTCTTGTCCAAAGACAAACAATATATACGCATCTGGATTATGGTCATTTCCCGTGAAATAGATGAAGTACATTTTTGTTACTGGAGGAGTTATTTCCGGGCTCGGAAAAGGGATAACGGCGTCATCGATCGGCAGACTGTTCAAATCCCGTGGGCTCAAGGTCACCGCCATCAAGATAGACCCATACCTCAATGTCGATGCAGGCACGATGAACCCGTTCGAACATGGGGAGGTCTTCGTCCTAGATGACGGTGGCGAGGTCGACTTGGACCTGGGTAACTACGAGAGGTTCCTGGACATTAGTTTGACCAGTAGCCATAATATCACAACTGGGAAGATCTATCGCATGGTGATTGAGAAAGAACGCTGCGGAGAATACCTGGGAAAGACCGTACAAATCATCCCGCACATCACCAACGAGATCAAGAACCAGATCACAATCGTCTCAGAGGCGACCGGCGCCGACGTGTGCATCGTCGAGCTGGGTGGCACTGTAGGCGACATCGAGTCCATGCCTTTCCTGGAGGCGGTTCGCGAAATGAACTCCGACCTGGGCAAGGGCGAAAACTGCATCTATGTTCACACCACCCTGGTCCCCATCATGGGAGTGGTCGGGGAGCAGAAGACTAAGCCGACACAACATTCTGTAAAGGAGCTCCGATCCATCGGTATCCAGCCGGACATCATCGTGTGCCGGGCCAAGGAACCTCTGGAGGATTCGATCAAGAAGAAGATCTCACTGTTCTGTGACGTACCCGTCGAGGCCGTCGTCTCATGTCCAGATGCAAGTTCGATCTACGAGGTGCCAATGATCCTCGAGGAGCAGGGACTGACCGATTTCCTCCTTCGAAGACTTAAACTCGAGCCAAAAGGCTTCGACCTCACGGAATGGAAGGAATTCGCCCATCGTATCCTGAACCCGAACAAGACGATCAAGGTCGCCTGCGTTGGGAAGTACACACATCTGGCCGATTCATATATCTCCCATTTCGAGGCATTCCATCATGCTGGTGCCGAAGCTGGAACGAAGGTTGAGCTCATCTTTGTGGATTCAGAAATAGTACAGCAGTTCGGAATCACAGAGGAACTGCAGAAGGCCGATGCCATATTGATCCCGGGAGGTTTCGGGAACCGCGGGATAGAAGGCAAGATCATTGCAGCCAGATATGCTCGGGAGAATAAGGTACCGTATCTTGGTGTCTGTCTCGGGTTCCAGATCGCCACGTTGGAGATCGCCAGGGACCTTTGCGGAATGACCGGTGCGAATTCCACGGAATTTGACAAGGAGAATCCCTATCCAGTGGTCGATCTGCTTCCAGAGCAGAAGAACGTCACGAAGAAGGGTGCCACGATGAGGCTGGGAGCCCAGCCAGTTATGGTTACCAAAGGGAAGGCCTTCGATCTTTACGGAAAGGAGCTGATCATGGAACGCCACCGTCACCGTTATGAGGTAAACCCGAAGTACATCGAGCAGCTTGAGGCGATGGGATGGAAGTTCACCGGAAGGTCGGCCGACGGCGTGAAGATGGAGATCGGCGAATACCAGGGAAATCATCCGTACTTTGTGGCGTGCCAATTCCACCCGGAGTTCAAGTCAAGGCCGAACAAGCCCTCTCCCCTGCACCTAGGTCTTGTGAAGGCGGCCATCAAGCGCAAGTACGGATGAATCGACATCATTAAGGCACCCAAGTCCACTTGGTCATAATCAATGCTTTAGCATGCTTCTCAGAGTGACTGGAACAATTGTGAGGGAACTCTTGACGGATGAGTGGGCCGGCCAACAATCTTTATATTCAAGTTGGGGCTTGAGAGTGATGATACCAATGGCTGATGACGATTACTTATCACTCCTGGACCGGGCCAAAGGTCAGCTGCCCGAGACCATCGAAAAGCACGAACGTTTCACCGTGCCAGAACCGGACATCTTCCAAGAAGGGAAGACCACGGTCATAAAGAACTGGGGCGACATCACTGATGCATTGAGGCGAGAGCCAGAGCACCTTCTCCAATATCTTCTACGCGAACTCGGTACACCGGGAACGATCGAGGGCAGGAGAGTGGTCTTCAAGGCCAGAATCGCACCAGTTCAGATTGCAGAGAGGATCCAAAGCTACACCGAGACCTTCGTGCTCTGCTCGGAATGTGGCAGACCAGACACGCACATCGTCAAGGAAGGAAGAATCCTCATCCTGGAGTGCGAGGCTTGCGGTGCACACCGTCCAGTGAACGTCAGGAAGCAGGCCAAGGCCCCGGAAAAGGAAGGGCTGAGGGAAGGCAACATCTATGAGTTCATGATCGAGGACGTAGGCAAGAAGGGGGACGGAGTGGCAAGGATGGACAAGTATATCATATACATTCCGGGCACGATCAAGGGAGCCAGGGTTAAGGCTAAGGTCACAAAGGTCTCCGGAAACGTGGGTTTCGCCAACGTATCCCAGGAACCGATCACCAGATGATCGACCGAATCCATCCAAACCCCTTTTAGTTCTTATCTAAAACGAAAATAATTGTCGATCGGCATCGTCTAGAATTGAAATAAGAAAGTTGGACGGGACGTTCCGTCAGTTGATGTAATTTACGCTAGAGCGGTCGAACCCCTTGACGAGCTCTATGTCCATCGTCTCTTCGTCATCCAACTTCGGTTCGGCATATGTGAAGAACGGAAGTACCCTGGATATGTCCTCGGCTATGTATGTGGTCTTATGGTCCTTGCCGAACAGGGCGACACTTATTGAATATGCCCGCCTGCGGGTCTCCTCCTCGTCAAGTATTCCGATCGCATGGATATACTCATGCAGCAGGACATGGAAGGCATAGGACTTGTACATGTCCGGTTGGATCGCCATGATCCTCTTCAGCACGCTCTTGTTCATGACGATGATGTTCGACGTGACCGGGTACAGACCGCCGACGAATGATTTATTGTCGCCGCCCATTTCCGCCAGGCCAAGCATCAGCCCGGCACGGGATATGCCCATCTGAACGCGCACCGCTTCCTTGACGATCTCGAATATGTCCGTCAGGTCCTTGGCCCGCTCGAGACGTGCGGGGAATACGGACTTAGCGGACTCGGTCCGCACTAGTTCACTCATGGTTAACTACAATGCGGGGATTTCCCTATTAAAAACATTCCTTAAAATATCGAACTCGACGAAGGAGTCGCGCTCCCTGCACAAGGGCTCAAAATGGTATTATATGCGCAGAACGCATCATTCGGCCATGCGGAACCCGACCCAGTTCATTGTCATGTTCGCTATATTCGTGTTCATCCCCGTGGCCGCGATCTATTTCGTTCCGCTGCTGCCAGGAGACTACCAGACGTTCCAGGACGCACAGAGCCCTATCAACCCGCTCATCTACTTTGGAATGATCCTTGGTATGACTGTGTTGATGCTGATACTGATCAAGTTCGCACAGGAGAAGCTTATGCGGGCGATCTTCTACAGCGCCATGGTCATCTCCATGTTCTCGATCCTGACGCCGATCTTCTTCTATTTGATAAACGACGTGAACGTTTCGCTGATCCTGGCTGTCGTCGGATCGGTCGGCCTGATGGTATGGCTGATCTTCCGCCCGGAATGGTATGTGATCAACTCCGTGGCGGTGCTGATCGGTGTAGGGGCGACGGGAATATTGGGGATATCGTTGGGCATATTCCCGGCGTTGATCCTCCTAAGTATCCTGGCTGTGTACGATGCCGTCTCGGTCTACAAAACCAAGCATATGCTCTCCCTGGCCGAGGGGGTCACTAAGATGAGGCTCCCGGTGCTGTTCTATGTCCCGAAGAGACTGGACTTCAAAGTCGAACAGATGGACAGTATGGACCTGAAGGACAGGGACAAAGACCAGGAGAGAGAAACCATGATCATGGGAGTGGGGGACGCGGTCATCCCTGGAATATTGATCGTATCCGTCATGGCATATCTTCCTACCAACTCCTTGCATTTCCTCCATGCGGACGTCCTAGTTACTACTGGTACCATCATCGGCGCCTGCTGCGGATTCGCCATATTGATGAAGTATGTGGCCACCGGAAGGCCCCAGGCCGGTCTCCCCCTGCTCAATGGAGGGGCCATCCTAGGATTCTTGATTACCTATCTGTTGGTCTTCCAAAACCTGAAGTTCGGGTTCATGTGAGTAAGATTGATGTAATAAACTTTGATATGTGAAAAAAGGGCGAACTCAATGCGATTCCTGGTCCTATCGGATGTGCACAGACGTGAAAAGGTGGTCAAATGGGCCAATGACCTCATAGACGACATGGAACTGGAGGGCACGATCGTGCTGGGTGACATAACCCATTTCGGTCCGCCCGAATGGGCTGAAGAGTTCCTAGGGGGACTGAAGGGCAAGACCTACGCAATACCCGGGAACTGCGATCCTCCAGGAACGCTGGCCCATATAGAAAGGAAAGCTATTTCGCTTCATCTCAAGAAGGTCCGTATCGATGGTCACATCCTCGGAGGCATAGGCGGGTCCAATCCGACCATATTCGATACGCCAAACGAGATGTCCGAAGAGGATATTATGACCCAGCTCAAGCCTGTCATGGAGAAGGACATGATTCTGGTGCTGCATTGTCCTGCCTATGGCATATTGGACGTTTCATTCTCCGGAAAGCACGTGGGCAGCGTCTCGATAGCAAAACTTGTCGAAGAGTTCAAGCCGAAGATCGTGCTGTGTGGACATATCCATGAAGACCGGGGGATCGTCGAGAAAGACGGCACGGTCTTCATGAATCCAGGACCGGCGAAGGAAGGCTACTCCGGGCTGTTGGAATTGGGCGATACCCCTAGGGTCGAACTACTTGAACAGCGCTCAGATTGAAGATAGGTATTAATACCGCGCTTTATTTTAGAGGCCACGGATTGCTATGGCATTGTGGCAAGGGAAATCCAAAAGGAAGCCGACTGGCGGAAGGCTCCGCCTCGGCAGGAAAAAGAGACGGTTCGAGATCGGCAGGGAGCCGACTTTCACGCTTCTGGGCGCTGAGCGCTCTCAGATCATGAGGACCAGGGGTGCAAACGTCAAGGTCAGGATGCTCAAAGTGTCCTTCGCCAACGTCATGGACCCCGCGACCTTGAAGACACAGAAGTCGAAAATCGTCACCGTAAAGAAGAACTCGGCCAACCCCAACTATGTTCAGCGTAACATAATCAACAAGGGCGCCGTGATCCAGACAGAGCTAGGACTGGCCAGGGTTACATCAAGGCCGGGACAGCACGGTGCGGTCAACGCGGTACTGGTCAAGGAGTGACCAGACCCCCTTATCGGATAACCCATGACCCTAGACGAGGAAAAGGCATGGGTCCTCTGGCCCGAATATTTTGACATCGGTCGGACCAGGGATGCTGGCCGAAAGGTCAGCAAGAGACTGTCGATTATCTCTCCGAACGTCGAGCTTATAGCCAAGGCTGTTAAACAGATGGGCCTGGAGTGCAAGATCGAGGCCGATAAATCATATCCAGGGAACTGGTATAACCATTCTGGCAGGGTCCTAGTAGAGCATTCGCTTCCCAAGACATTGCTGATGTTGAAAGTAGGTCAGGCGTTAGCGAAATCTCAACGGTCCTGAGGCGTTTCCACTTCTTCCACCAGCTTCTTGCCGGCGGAAACGCTATCCACCGAATGCACGACCGCCCCCGATTCGGTGATAATCTCCTCGACCGTGTCGTAGTCGATGGAATTCCCTTCGATGGTGATCTTGATGCTCTCGGTCTCCTGGTCAACCTCATCCAGTGTGCAGTTCACACCAGAGATGCCGTCTATTGCGCCAAGCCTTTTAGCCAATTCGACGATCGAGGGATGATGCGGTTTCAGTACATCGAGTACAAGGCGTTTTACGTCGCTCACTTACAGATACCCTTCCAGGCGACAAATTGGATTTGGTGTATTAAATCGTTAGCTTGGAAAAGGATTATCCATAATGCCATTGATTCTATGTGTCATGCTCACCTTCCGCGAAGTCACCGTGATCGACGTCAACTCGGAGTATTTGGGGGTCCAGGTGGAGACCTTGATGGAGAACGCCGGATACGCCGTGGCCAATGTCATCACGAAGGAGTACGGAAAGGGAAAGAGGATTGCGGTCATCTGCGGCATGGGTAACAACGGTGGCGACGGGCTGGTGGCAGCCAAGTACCTCCGGGAGAACAACAATGTCAGAGTATTGTTGGCAAGACCACCGCAGTTCATCAAAAGGATGGCCCCGAGAAAGAACCTTGGACCGGTCGAGGATATCACCAAGGTCTACGAAGGGGAGGACTTGTCCGGATATGACCTGATGATCGATGCCATCTACGGCATCGGCATACATGGTGAGATCAAGGAGCCTTATTATTCGCTGATCAGCAAGATGAACCAATCCGATGCCCCGATCATATCCATAGACGTTCCATCTGGATTGGGAACGAATATGGCAGTCAAGCCAATTATGACGATCACCTTGCACGACGTCAAGGAAGGAATGAACGAATCCAATTCTGGAAGGATCGAGGTCGTCGACATCGGCATCCCCCAGGATGCTGAGCGCTTCGCTGGCCCCGGGGAGTATGTATATTATCCAATTCCGAGGCCAGATTCACACAAGGGAGAGAACGGACGGGTCCTGGTGATTGGAGGTGGCCCTTATACCGGCGCTCCCTCTCTGGCAGCGATGGGCGCCTACCGCATTGGTGTGGACCTGGTTCATATCGCCACGCCTGAACCATCGTTCGATGTCGTCTCCGGCTATTCTCCTAATTTCATAGTGCACCGGATGCCCGGGACGTTGTTCACCGACAGCAATTTGGACCAAGTGCTCGGGCTTACTGGACTGGTGGACGCTGTCCTCATAGGATCTGGAATCGGTCGTGACCCGAGGACCCAGGAGGCGACCAGGGATTTCGTGCGGGAGTGCGGCAAGCCGTTGGTCATTGACGCAGATGCGTTCTCTGCTCTGTCGGTGGACCCGGACCTGCTGAAGGGCAAGAAAGGAATCGTTACCCCCCACTCCAGGGAGTTCACCACATTGTTCGGTAAACCCCTTCCCGAGAAGATCGAGGGACGGGCTGCGGAAGTGAGGGAGGCGGCCGCACGTATCCAGATGACCGTTCTTGTGAAAGGGATGATCGACGTAATATCCGATGGTGTCCGGGTCAAGTTCAACCGCACCGGGAATCCTGGCATGACTGTGGGCGGGACCGGGGATGTCCTCGCCGGTATCTGCGTTGGATTACTTGCCAAAGGTGTGGAGCCCTTCGATGCGGCACGTATCGCTGCGTTCACCAACGGTGCAGCGGGAGACCTGGCGTTCAACGACCAATGCTATGGGTTGCTGGCGACCGATGTCATCGATAACATCCCGGCGGTGATGTGCCGGGCGCTTGACAGGTTTAAATAATGCCTTTTGCAATCAAAGGGCCGTGAGGTCAGCCATCATATCGGATGTCCATGCTAACCAAGTGGCGTTGAACGCCGTCCTGGGCGAGATCGATAGCATGGGCATAAACCACATCATCAGTGCCGGCGATGTCGTCGGTTATTATCCATTTCCTAATGAGGTCATCCATCTGTTCAAGGAGAGAAGGATTGTGGGAATCGCCGGGAACCATGACCGCACCGTTCTCCGTACTCAGGTCTCGAGCATGAACCCCATCGCCGGGGAAGCGGCGCAATGGACGGCAAAAGAACTTAACGACAGCTCCAGGAATTACTTGGCCAGCCTTCCGCCCCGGACGCATATAACGATCGGAGGGAAGCTGGCCGGCCTGTACCACGGATCACCCCGGGACGACGTGGAGTATGTGTTCGAGGAGGAAGCGGAACCGGAGCTTCTCAAACTCTCCGGAACGCGACTGCTCATTCTGGGCCATACACACATACCATATATCTATCGTTCCAGGGAAGGAACCATCGTGAATCCCGGATCGGTTGGCCAGCCAAGGGACGGAGACCCTCGCGCTTGCTTCATGGTCTACGATTCTACCAAAGATGATTTCACCATCAGGCGGATCGAGTACGATATCGAGGCCGTAATAAAGTCGATATCCCGTGCTGGCCTGCCCAAGGAACTGGGGGAGCGACTCAGGCATGGATGGTGAGAGGCTGTCGAACATCTCGCCCATTCCGAACCGGCCAGTGCTGGAAATCTCGGGCACGAAGAAACTGATCTGCGCCGGGGACCTGCACATAGGGCTTGAGAACGAGATGAAGGTCAATGGTGTCCATGTCCCGAGCCAGACATTCCATATGGAGAAGGAACTTATCTCCTTGGCCGAGGGGCATGATGGACTTGTTCTACTGGGCGATATAAAGCATCAGGTCCCCGGTTCTTCCAAGCAGGAATATGCAGAGATCCCTCGCTTCTTCACCGAGCTGAAGAAGTTCTACAGTGAGGTGCATATCGTCCGTGGCAACCACGACACCAACATCGAGGCCATGCTCCCGAAGGGGATCGAGGTCCATCCGGCCACAGGTTTTACAATGGACGATGTCGGATTCGTGCATGGTCATACCTGGCCTTCCCCAGAGGTGATGTCAAAGAAGATACTGATCATGGCGCACAATCATCCCGCTGTCATCTTCGAAGACAACATGCACACAAATCAGATCGAACGGTGTTGGGTGCGATGCCGCTTCCGGGAATCGGCCTCGCAGAGATACCTGGAGCTCCCCGAGGAGGTCATCATCGTTCCAGCCCTGAACCGGAACCTTGGAGGATCTCCGATCAATTTCGACGAACCAAGACTGTTGGGACCGTTCTTCTCCCAGGACCTTATCGACCTGGACGAGGCACGCGTCTACCTCATGGACGGCGTGTTCCTAGGCAACGTGGGAAGCCTGAAGGTTAAGAGGCGTCGTCATTTCAAGCTCCGTCCAGATGAGCAATGAAAGTAGTGTCGAACGGTGACAAAATCCTAGAAAAAAAATGAAAGGGAAAGAGTTTTTCAAGGGGTTTAGTAGTTCGATATCTCTTTGAACACGGACCCGTCTGGGTTCCTTATCACTGCCTTCATCGGCATCTGTCCCGGCAGGGTGTGCGTAGCGCACGAGTTGCACGGGTCATATGCACGGTAGGCCATCTCGACCATGTTCAACAGACCGTTGGACACTTCCCAGTTCTTGATCAGTGCGGTGGCGGCCTTCCTGACGCTCAGGTTGATCGGCGCATTGTTGTTGGTCGTTCCGACGACCAGGTTGACCTGGGTTGTGATGCCGTTCTTGTCTGCGCAGTAATGATGCACCAAGGTTCCACGCGGAGCCTCGAGTATACCGACGCCCTCGTCCGGGGTGTGCAGCTCACCCTTGATGTCCTTGCTGGTGATCTGCGGGTCCTGGGCCCTTTCGAGCAGCAGTTCCGAAGCGTAAACCAGTTCGATCACACGCGCCCAGTGCATTGCCATGGTGTGGTGGATCGGACCCTTGACGCCGAGCGAGGCGAAGGTGCTCTTCATCTTTTCGTACTCGGCCTGCGCCAGCGGGGTCGTGTATCCCTTCGAGACGTTGAACCTCGACAGCGGCGTCGCCCGGTAGATACCGGAGTTTATGCCATCC
Organism: uncultured Methanomassiliicoccales archaeon; assembly: GCA_963755265.1. Lineage (GTDB taxonomy): Archaea > Thermoplasmatota > Thermoplasmata > Methanomassiliicoccales > UBA472 > DASXVU01. The sequence goes on from CAVWKV010000080.1 coordinate 34,975, forward strand.
ACGAGCCCCTTCCAGCCGACCGGCTTGAAGTAGCAGAACTTTTCGTATGACCAGGGCAGGGTGTGCTCGGCGATATAATCCAAGTACCCCTTTCCGGTATAGCGGGCCACTTCCTTGCCGTTAGGGTCGATCATCTTCTGCGTTCCATCGTAGAAGTTGACCTTGTCGTTCTTGTCGACGGTCCCGAGGTTGTAGGTCTCGTTGTAGAATATGTCCTTGCTCACGATGAGGTTCAGGTAGTCCTGGTTCTTCAGCACGACATCCTCGAAGATCTTCATGGTGAACAGCGAGAAATCGACGCATGACTTTGCCATTGCCTCGATCTTCTTGCGCTCGTCCTCAGTGATCGACTTGGACATGCCGCCCGGGATACCGCAAACCGGGTGCGTGGCCTTTCCGCCCAGCATCTCCTGGATCTTCTGCGCGTAGGATCTGTGCTTGATCACTTCAGCACCGACCGGGACACCGACCGCGTCTATCACGCCGAGGATGTTCCTCTTCTCCGCCGGGGCGCATGGCCCGAGGACGAAGTCTGCTGCCGCCAACGCGTAGAAGTGCGCTATGTGGCTGTGCACATAGTGAGCGGCGTAGAACAGCTCCCTGAGCTTCACTGCGGCCTCTGGAGGGGTAGCTCCATAGACTCCATCCAGAGCCTTGGTGGAGCACAAATGGTGTGCGCCCGGGCAGACACCGCAAAGCCTGGCGGTGATCTTGTTCAGTTCGTCAACCGACCGGCCGATACAGAACTTCTCGAAACCCCTCAGTTCCGGCACCTGCCAATAGGCGTTAGCTACGTTGCCTTCGTCGTTCAGGAAGATCTCGATCTTCCCGTGACCCTCTAGCCTGGTGATCGGGTCTATGGTGATACGCTTCGAGGTGCTCTTGGTATGCGGGTCAGATAGTATCGGTGACATGTTTAGGCCTCCTGCTTCGTCTCTGCCGACTTCTTCTTCCCTTTCTCGGTCACGGTCCTCTTGATGATGGACTTAGGCAGGGAGAAGGCATAGAACGTTCCTAGCGGATCCTTCACCTGTTCCATGATCTCCAGGATCTGGTCCTCACTCAACAACGCCTCACCGTCCTCGACCTTGAAGATCGAGGCGAGAGCGGACAACATGCTGCCACCCTGGTCCATGACCTCTGCAGTCGGGCCCATGCATCCGCGGCATGGCTGATTGGCTTCGAGGCACTTCGCACCGCAACCGGCCCTGGTCGATGCACCGAGGCAGATGACTCCCTGCTCCAGCATGCACTTCTCCGGGTCGATGTCGATCTCGAACGGCAAGTGGATCTTATCCACGTGCTTTGCCGATTTCTTCCTACCGCACTCGTCGCATAGTGTCTTCGAGGAAGCGATGACCGATCCCTTCGGCGGGAGCGGAACGCCTTCCGCGACATACTTCGTGACGATGCCCAGGAACTCGTTGATCAGGTTGGTGGTCGGCGGGCATCCCGGCATGTAGTAGTCGACATCGATTACCTGGTCCAGCGTGAGAACTGTGTCGTACAGCACCGGCAGCTCAAGTTCTCCCTCGGGCATGTGGGCGTGGGTCTGCGGGATGGTAGGGTTGGCCGAGTTCCTCTGGTCCGAGGAGAACGTCCGGTTATAGACGTAGTCCAGGGTGGCCTTGGCGTTCGTGACATTGGCCAGTCCCGGGATTCCTCCGAAACAGGCACAGGAACCGAACGACACGATGAGCACGGACTTCTGTCTCAGAAGCTTTGCCATATGTTCGTTCTCGCTGTTCCTGATCGCCCCGTTGTACAACGTGGCGGTGATGGACTTGTCGGGCATTGCCTCGAGGTCCTTTATCTTCGTGTCCACGGCGATCGGCCAGAAAGCGATATCCGCGATCTCTGCCACTCCGAGGATCTTCTCGTCGATATCCAGGAGTGCGACATCGCATCCCCCGCAACCGGCTCCCCAATACTGCGCAATCTTTATTTTTGCCATCTGTTCCACCTTGCCTGGATTACTCCTCGTCGTTGATCGGGTTCGGGCCGAGCTCCTTGACCAGCTCGTTGAACTCTTTGATCGTCTTTTGGAACTTCGCACCCTCCGAGGCAGAAACCCATTCGAGCTTCAGTCTGTCCGGGTTGAATCCGTACTGTTCCAGCAGCACCCTGAGGAGAGCTATCCTCCTGCGGGTCCTGTAGTTGCCACCGATGTAGTGACAGTCGGCTGGGTGGCACCCAAGCACCAGGACTCCGTCTGCGCCATTGGCGAAGGCCCGGAGAACGAACTCCGGGTCAACCCTCGCCGAACACATGGTCCTGATGACCCTGAAGTTGGTCGGCATCTGCAGTCTCGACACTCCGGCCAGGTCCGCCCCGGCATAGGAGCACCAGTTGCAGCAGAAGACGACGAGCTTCGGTTCAAACTCACCCGCTTCCGCCGGCTTCGCCTGTGTTTGGGTAACGGTTTGGGACATTACTTTCCACCCCCTACGAGGGCAGCATCGATCTGTGCGATGATCTGGTTGTTCTTGAAGCCTTTCTGTTCCATGGCACCGGACGGGCATGCCGCCACGCAGGTACCGCAACCCATGCACAGTCCTTCATTGACCACTGCCTTCAGTTTCTTCGGGTCCTTCGGGTCCACCACGGTGGTGATCGCCTTGTACTCGCAGACCGGCTCGCATATGCCGCAGCCGTCGCAGATCATGTCGTTCACCGCCGCGATGATTCCCCTGGGTCTCCAGGAACTGCTTCGAGATGATGGTCATTGCCCTGGCGGCCGCTCCGGACGCCTGTGCGATGCTCTCATCGAGGAACTTCGGCCAGTGCGCCAGCCCAGCCATGTATATGCCGTTGGTGGCGAAGTCTACTGGCCTCAGCTTCATGTGCGCCTCGAGGAAGAATCCGTCCTTGCTCAGCGGCACCTTAAGGATCTTGGCCAGGTGCTCGTTGTCCGGCTGGGGCCTGATGCCTGCGCTAAGGACGACCAGGTCGGGCTTGAACATCAACGGCGATCCCAGGATCACATCGTCGGCCACGATCTTCAGACCGGCGCCTTCCTTGCTGACCACCGGGTCTTTCTCCTCGGGGAACCTGACGAACTTGACACCGAGTTCTGCGGCATCCTTGTAAAGGGACTCGCGGAACCCGTAGGTCCTGATGTCCTTGTGGAAGACATAGACCTCTGCTGTCGGTTCCTTCTTCATGATCTCTATGGCGTTCTTGACCGCCTTAGAGCAGCACACCCTGCTGCAGTACGGGGCCTCCTTGTTCCTGGAACCTACGCACTGGATCATCGCTACCTTCTTGGCATGCAACTGACCGTGGTGCAGCTTCTCCTCCAGCTCGGTCTGTGTGATGACGTTCTTGTCCTGGCCATAGAGGAACTCCTTTGGCTTGTACTCCTCACCGCCGACCGCCACTATGACAGCTCCGGTCTCGATCTCCTTCCCGCTGATCTTGGCCTTGAAGTTGCCGACGAAACCGGTCAGGTCCTCGAGTTCGGAGTTCATGTGGATGCTGATGTTCTTGTTGTCCTGGACATTCTTGATGATCTCATGCATTACGTTCCTCGGGCTCTTGCCGCCCTCGTACGTAAGCAATTTGTTCATCTTGCCGCCCAGCTCTCCGGTCCTCTCCACGAGATCGACCTTGAATCCCTGTTGCGCGATATCCAGCGCGGCGGTCATTCCCGCCAGTCCGCCGCCGATGACGACAGCCGAGTGGGTTACTCCCAGCCTGGACTTGGTCAGGGGCTCGAGGAACCTAGACTTGGCGACGGCCATCCTTACCAGGTCCTTCGACTTCTGGGTAGCCTTTTCCGGCTCGTGCATGTGTATCCAGGAGCACTGGTCACGAATGTTGGCCATCTCGAACAGGAACATATTCAGTCCAGCTTCCTTGATGGTGCTCTGGAACAGCGCCTCGTGGGTACGGGGCGTGCAGGACGCGACGACGACACGATTCAGCTTGTGCTCCTTGATGAGCGATTTGATCCTCTCTTGTGAATCCGCTGAGCAGGTGTATTTGTTCTCTTCCGCATAGGTGACGTTCGGCAGGGTCTTGGCGTAGTCGACGACCGACGGCACGTCAACGGTTCCACGGATGTTGATACCGCAATCGCAGACGAAAACACCTATCCTGGGCTCCTGTCCGTGAACGTCGGTCTCAGGGGTCTCCTTGACCACCGAATCGATTCCGACCCGGTTCTCAAAGACCATCGCACCGGCCTTGGACGCCGCTCCGGACGCTTCCGCGACGGTGGTCGGGATGTCCTTCGGGGCCGTGAATGCACCGCTGACGAACACCCCCTTCCTCGATGTCTCCAACGGCGAGTACACACCGGTCTGACAGAACCCATACGGGTTGAGCTTTATACCGATCCTGTCGGCGATGTTCTTCGCTTCCACAGGTGGCTCGAATCCAACCGAAAGCACGACCATGTCGTACTCTTCGGCCGCTACGTCCTGACCACTGCTGTAGCGCAGGATGAGGTTCTTGGTCTCGGGGTTCTCCTCGACTGAGGCCACCCTGGTCCCACGATACATCTTGATATGATATTCCTTCTCGGCACGGGCCCGATAGTCTTCGAACTCCTTACCGAAGGCCCTGATATCCATGAAAAAGATTGTCGGTTCGAGCCCCGCGGTGTGCTCACCGGCAATGATAGCCTGCTTCATGGCATACATACAACAAACCGACGAGCAGTACGGGTTTCCGACCTTCTCGTCCCTGGAACCGACGCACTGGATCCAAGCTACCTTCTTCGGGGTGCGGTGGTCGGTGGGCCTGACCACATGTCCCTGATAGGGGCCAGTTGCAGACAGAATCCTTTCGAAATCGAGGCTGGATACGACGTTTTTGAATTCGCCATATCCGTATTCCTTCTTGGCCCGGGCATCAAAGATATCGAAACCGGGGGACAGGACGATCGCTCCCACGTCGATCTTCTGTTCGGTCGCCTTCATCTCATAGTCAACGGCGCCGGCCGGGCAATTCTTCTTGCATAGACCGCATCTTCCCTTGGTGAGGAACAGGCATTTGGTGTCGTCGATGGCGTACTTCATCGGTACTGCCTGGGCATATGGGACATAGATAGCCTTCCTCGTGACCATTCCTTGCTCAAACTCTGCTGGGGTCTTCGAGGGGCACTTTTCAGCGCATATTCCGCAACCGACGCAGAGGTCCTCTCGGACGTATCTCGGGTGCTTCTTGAGGGTGACGGTGAAATTTGGTGCTTCACCTTCTACTTTCATGACCTCGGTCAAGGTCATCATGGTGATCATCGGGTGTCTTGCTGCCTCCACTAGTTTCGGGGACAGGATACACATGGAACAATCGTTCGTAGGGAATGTCTTGTCCAATTGTGCCATCACACCGCCAATACTTGGCTTTCTCTCGGTGAGGTAGACCTTCAGTCCAGATTCAGCCAGGTCTAATGCCGTCTGAACGCCGGAAATGCCTCCTCCTACAACCAATACGGAACCAGTCTTTGCCGACATTTGTGCTCCTCCTTAATTTACAATCCTTCAATTTCAGTTAACGGAACGACCTTCGCGGTAAACGAAGTTCTCAGAACGGACGCCCTGTCGTCGTCAAGGCGCCCCGCGCCTCGGCCAGAACCTTCCTTCGTACCGGTCAGACTTTCCACCTTCCAACAAACGCTTGCTGCGGCCCCACAGATCGCTTGCATCGACCTGGTAGCCAATCTTGCAACCCTTTTCCGTTTCCTACGCGGTTTCGGCTGCGTTTAAGAACCGCTAATCTGCCTCCATTCACCGGTTGTTTCGTGGAGGGTGCCGTGTTATGTCGTGTCGCGGTTTTTCGTGAATACGGATGTCCGTATTTTAACGTTTTGTACTTTATCACGGCAATGATACCGAGTATCTCTGATGCCCTCTTTCTTAAGAGCTTTTCGCTTTATTTCTTTCTATTAACCGAAGGTTCGGTCCGACGAAATTTCGAATGTTACCTATCGTTAGATGGATGATGGATAGCTTCAATGTAATGAACCGTAGTATAGGTATGCACGGAAGTTCTTCTCCATTGACCTCTCATGCCGTACTTTCTATCAATTAAATGGAATCACGGACAAAGGATTTTAGACCCAAAGCGATTTGTGACAAGGCGTGTCAAGGTCACAGGTAAGGGAGAGCATCTCGCCTTGAGGAACCCTTTCGAATTCTTGTTTAAAAAACGGTTGGTGATGCATTGGGAACCGGTCGTGGAGGATACAATCGATCCTCAAACTCGGCCCCGGCCGAGGGTGACCCCAATCAAACCAAAGTACGAAATCGTGGTCTGCCAGATCTGCATGGGACGGGTTAAACAAGGCTTGAACGTAGCTAAATGCGAATGCGGCAAAAGTTTTCATGATGTCTGCCTGGAACGGACCGGGTTCTGTCCCTATTGTCATAAGATCTATGATACAGCGACAGTGGCAAGCATCTCCAAGAAAAGGGAGATGCCGAAGATCGAAGCTCTCCCATGCCCATCATGCGGCCAGATGATCGATGCTCGAGCCAGAAGATGCGCTTGCGGGGCCGTCTTCGTGGAGAATAACCAATTTGATTGCGTCAGTTGTGGGTCTGTGGTCGATGCCGATAGCATGGTTTGCAATCATTGCGGAGAAACTTACGAGAACTACACTCCCATGCTCTGTCCTATATGTTCCAGGATATTCAATGAAGAGTCCGGCCGTTGTGAGTGCGGAGCTTTCACCGGCGATCACTGTCCAGAATGTGGGGTCCTCCTAGAGGTCGACGATCGGGCCTGCCCCCGATGCGGGACATTATTCGAATATATCGGCACCCCAGATGAAATCGCGAATAGAAACCATATCTAATCGGCAACCGCACGGAATTGAACATCTTTCATTATAAAGCCAAGAACAAATGGAATAAATATCACGTTTGTATTATTCAATCAAGGGTGTGGGTGCACTTGAAATCATTATTTGACGTTCCAGACGAAGGAAAAAAAGAATCGCGGGAAGAAGCCCCTAGCATGCAACCGCAGATGACCAGCGAGGATGATGCCGAGCTTATGAAGCTCGTCGAGACCCTACGGATCAAGATCTCGATCATTGGCTGCGGGGGCGGCGGATCGAACACGACCAGAAGGGTGACTCAGGCGGGCGTTTCGGGTGCCACCATCGTAGCTTGCAACTCAGATGCCAGGCATTTATTGGGCATCCAGGTCCCGAACAAAGTACTGCTGGGCAAGTCCACTACCAAGGGCTTGGGAGCGGGTGCCATCCCAGAGATAGGACAACAGGCAGCCGAAGAATCCGAAGGAGACCTGAGGAAATACGTCCTGGGTGCAAACATTGTGTTCGTCACAGCAGGCATGGGTGGAGGAACGGGCACTGGATCTGCGCCGGTCGTTGCGGAGATGGCGCGGAGACAGGGAGCCCTGGTCATAGGGATAGTGACATTACCGTTCAAGGCGGAGGGCAGGATCAGGATGGAGAACGCCATCAAAGGCCTGAATAACCTGCGGGAGCACTGCGACACAACCATCGTGGTCCAAAACGACAAGCTGCTGGAACTGGTGCCGAGACTCCCGATCGAAGCGGCGTTCAAAGTGGCCGACGAGGTCCTGATGCAGAGCATAAAGGGCATTACCGAAGTTGTCACAAAACCCGCCCTGGTCAACCTAGATTTCAACGATATCCTGACCATCATGAAGAACGGCGGGATAGCGATGATTGGAATCGGTGAATCCGATTCCGACGACGACCGTGTCAACAAGGTTATCCATGATGCATTGAGCTCGCCGTTGCTCGGTGATGTCGACCTTCGCGAGGCAAAGGGAGCAATGATCCGGGTAGTCGGCGGACCAGACATGACGGTCAGCGAAGCGGAACGGGCCGCAGAACTGGTCAGCCAGGCTGTGAACTCACGGGCAAGGGTCATATGGGGATGCGCGGTTGAACCAGATATGAAAGGAAAGCTCACCGCCATGGTGATCATCACCGGTCTGAAACAGAACAGCGTTGTCGGGAACACAGAAGCGGCCAATTGCCCTCCATCGCCGGCGAAGGCCCGGTAAAGACGGCGGGTATGGTAGTCAAGGAGAGACGTGGACGCCGGCGTTACGTGGTATTCGAGACGTCGGAAAGCGTTGATGCCGAGACCGTGTCGCGGGAGATCATCTCAAGCTCCGTGCGCCTAGGCGTTCGTCCTCCGAAGTTGATCCAATTTGAAGGGCGTCGCGGCATCGTCCGCTCGTCCGAACCGGAGAAGGAAGCGACCCTAGAACTGATAAACGCCGCCGACCTACCGATGAGGACCCTTCGCACTTCCGGGACGCTCAAGACGCTCAGGGAGCGTTACTTCCTGCCTAAACCGAAGGATGAGAAAGGAGTGGGGAATGGACGGCGGCAAGGCCGATAGGCACTTTATATCGACCATGCCAGCATCACAGAAGTTCAGGTCATAAACTACCCAACAAATATATAGTCGAGGATAACTTAAGGTGAGGTCGTAACGCGTTCGAAGGAGTGATTAGATGCAACCAGGACAAATGGCATACGATCGGGCCATAACTGTGTTTTCGCCGGACGGAAGATTGTTCCAGGTGGAGTACGCTAGGGAGGCGGTCAAAAGGGGGACCACAACCGTCGGGCTGAAGTTCAAGGACGGAGTGGTCCTGATAGTGGACAAGAGGATCGCCAGCAGGCTCATGGAACCGAAGTCCATCGAAAAGATATTCAAGATAGACCACCACATCGGCTGCGCCACCTCTGGACTTGTAGCCGATGCCAGGATACTCGTGGACCAGGCCAGGGTCATCGCCCAGGTGAACAAGATCACATACGATGAGAATATGGGGGTCGAGGAGCTAGTAAAGCGCATATGCGACTACAAACAGAACTATACTCAATACGGCGGCGTAAGGCCGTTCGGTACAGCTCTGTTGGTCGCCGGCGTGGACGAACTCGGAGAGCACCTGTTCGAGACTGACCCAAGCGGAGCACTTGTTTCCTATAAAGCAGGCAGCATCGGGGCCGGCCGCAATGTCGTGATGGAAGTGTTCGAAGAGCAGTACGCCGAAGGTATGTCCATGATGGACGCGGTAGAGCTAGGCCTCAAAGCGCTTAAGAAGGCGACAGAGGAAGAGAAGCTCAACCCGAAGGCCGTGGAGATCGGCATCGTTAGGCGTGGAGAGAACTTCCGCCGCATGGACGATAACGAAGCTGAGACCTATATCCAAAGGGTCAACACCGCGTGATCGAGGTCTAGATGGTAGACATCGAGGACGCGATCATCGCGAAGCTGGAGTCCCATGGGGAGACGTTTGAGATATTGATCGACCCCAAGGTCGTCAATCTACTCAAAGAGGGCAAGGAGCCCGACCTCGTAGAGCATATGGTAATAGACGAGGTCTTCAAGAACGCGCACAAAGGCACACGCTCGTCCGAAGAGAAGATCAAAGAGGTCTTCGGTACGAACGATGTTGTCGAGGTTGCCAAGCAGATTATCCTCAAGGGAGAGATCCAGCTTACCGCCCAACAAAGGAAGGAAATGTTGGAGAATAAACGGAAGCGGATCGTCTCTGAGATAGCCAGGAACGCCATAAACCCTCAGACAGGGGGACCACACACCGCCGAACGCATCTCTATGGCCATGGACGAGGCCAAGGTGCATATCGACCCCTTCAAACCGGTCGAGCAGCAGATTAACCAAGTGTTAGATAAACTGAGGCCGCTGATCCCGATTCGTTTCGAAAAGATCAAGATCGCGATCAAGCTCACCGGGGACGAGTACGGCAAGTGCTACGAAGACATCATCCATTTCGGGAAGATAATTAAGGAAGAGTGGGAGGCCAACGGGGCCTGGATCGGTGTGGTGGAGATCCCTGCCGGGATGAGGGACGACTTCTACGGGCGTCTGAACGAACGGACCAAGGGGAACGCACAGACGAAACAGCTCAAGAACTAGACGTCTCGGTGCTTCTATGGAAGGGAAGGTTTTTAAACCAATCAGGATTTGCATGAAGATGTGGTCAAATGAATAGAGAAGGTGCAGGTGGAAACCGAGAGTTAGTCATTCCCGGAGATCTGCTCGATGCGAGCGGCCTCAAGGCAGGAAGCGGCGCCTATGCTGAGGAAGGCAAGGTGTTCGCCGCTCAATTGGGCTACAAGAGCGTCAAGTCAAATTTCGTGAACGTTATTCCCCTGGGCGGGAGATATATACCGGCCGCTGGCGACAGCGTGATCGGGAAGGTGATTGACATCGGGCCATCGAACTGGCTCATCGACATCAACTCTCCTTACCCGGCTCCGTTGCATGTCAACGAGGTGCCTTGGAGGGTAGAGTTCGGAGATACCTCCAAGTACCTCAACGTCGGAGACACCCTGTTGGCAAAGGTTCTGATGGTGGATGAGACCAAGAGAGTCCAGGTCACCATGAAGGAACAGGGGCTACGGAAACTGTCTGGCGGTCAAGTGATCGATATTTCATATTGCAAGGTACCTAGGGTGATCGGGAAGGGCGGTTCAATGATCCAATTGATCAAGAGTCACACTAATTGCCGAATCTTCATAGGTCAGAACGGAAGGATCTGGTTGGATGGGGAGATCGAGAGCATGGTGACGGCGATCCACGCGATCCGCATGATCGAGGAGGGCGCCCAGGCATCCAGGCTCACAGAGAAGGTAAAGGAATATCTGGAGTCAGTAGCGAAATCAAGTTGATCTGGTGAACTTTATGAGCGGAAACACAGGTGTTAAACTCATTGATGACAATGGGATTAGAATAGACGGTAGGAAGGTGGACGAGTTAAGGCCGATCAAGATCGAGGCCGGCGTCCTGAAGAGCGCAGACGGTTCTGCATACGTAGAAATCGGCAAGAACAAAGTATTAGCGGCGGTCTACGGACCCAGGGAATGCCACCCAAGGCATATGCAGAACCCGGCCAAGTCCATCGTCCAGTGCAAGTATAACATGATCGCTTTCTCGGTCGGGGACCGCAAGCGGCCAGGACCGGATCGGAGATCGGTCGAGATATCCAAGATCATATCCGAGGCGTTGGAATACGTAGTGTTCACCGAGAACTTCCCAAGGACCTCAGTTGATGTTTACATAGAAGTCCTGCAGGCAAACGCTGGAACCAGATGCGCCGGTCTGACTGCCGCATCTGTGGCATTGGCCGACGCGGGGATCCCGATGAAGGATTTGGTCCCGGCAATCGCCGTTGGAAAGGTGAACGATCAGGTGGTCCTAGACCTGAACAAGGAAGAGGACAATTATGGCCAGGCGGACGTCCCGATCGCCATGATTCCACGCACAGGAGAAGTGCTATTGCTTCAGATGGACGGCCATTTAACCGTGGCGGAGTTCAACAAGGCAATGGATTACGCCGTCCCAGCATTGGAACAGGTGTACCAGATGCAGAAGGACGCGCTACGTCGCAGATACGAGTCGACCGAGACCGCTGAGGAATCTACCGATGATCAGACCGCATCCGAACCATCTCAGGAGGCCTAAGCATGGCCCGCTCGGTAGTATCCGAGATTAAGAGGGACCACATCCACAAGCTCATAGCCAAGGGCAAGCGAGTGGATGGAAGAGTGTGGGACGAGTTCCGACAGATCTCCATCGAGACCAACTACATCGAGACGGCGGAAGGTTCGGCCCGGGTCAAACTGGGCAACACTGACGTGCTGGTCGGGGTCAAGATGGGCATCGGAGCGCCCTTCGAGGACACGCCGGACAAGGGTGTATTATCAACGAACGCGGAACTTATCCCGATGGGATCCCCCAATTTCGAGGCCGGTCCACCGGACGAGAACTCGATCGAACTGGCCAGGGTCGTCGACCGGGGCATCCGGGAGTCCGGAATGATCGACCTGGAGAAGCTCTGCATCGAGAAGGGGAAAGAATGCTGGATCAACTTCATAGATATCTATGTGCTAGATTACGATGGGAACCTATTCGACGCGGCGTTCCTCGGTGCGGTCGCAGCACTCAAGACCTGCAAGGTCCCGGCCAAGGAGAATGGCAAGGGCGAGGACTTCATGATGCCGATAAAGAAGACACCGATCTCTTGCACGGCCGTACAGATAGAAAACGTTATATTGTTCGACCCGACTCTCGACGAAGAAAAAGTGGCTGCGGCTAGATTAACCGTGACCACCGACGAGAACGGTGACCTCAGGGCCATGCAGAAAGGCCTGCGCGGTGCCTTTACAATGGATCAGGTCAAGAACATAATCGAGACCTCCCAGAGACTAGGCAATGAGCTGAGAAAGCTGGTAGGGTGAAATCGATGGCAAAGAGAACAGAGAAAGCAGGAACCGCCGGAAGGTTCGGAGCGAGATGTGGTGTCGTCACAAGGAAGACAACTAGGGATATCGAAGCGGTCGAAAGATCGAAGTCCGAGTGCCCGACGTGTCACCACCTGAATGTAAAGCGTGTATCTACTGGAATTTGGCAATGCCGCCATTGTGACGCGAAGTTCGCAGCGGCCTGCTACGCGCCGACCATCAAGAAGATTACCTCCAAGGAGGTGCTGGCCCAGAAGGCACAGCTCACTGGAGGCGAACAGCACGTATAAGTGCGGGAACTGCGAAAAGCCCATCCGATCGAACGTCAATGCGGTCGGCATGCAGTGCGAGAATTGCGGTTCCAAGATCTTCTATAAGGAACGCCCGAACGTAAAGAAGGTAATCAAGGGAAGATGAGCGGATGCTGCGGGCCACTCTAAAGGTCCGAACCAAGCACGCCGACACTATACTGGCATCAATCTCCCCCGAGGCGGGGAGGGAGATACCAAGGACCAAGATCATGGCGGAGGCCGGTCCAGACCAAGTGGTCCTAAGGGTAGAGGCATCCGACCTAGCTGCCATGAGGGCAGCGCTCAACTCCTACCTCCGATGGATGCAGATCGCGGAGGAGATGAGCATAACATCAGGTGAGTGAAATGGACGATATTAGCCCCAAACTCCAGAACCAGATCGCACAATTCCAACAGGTGCAGCAACAGCTCCAGCAGATACTGAACCAGAAGTTCAGGATGGAAGCCCAGCTCAAGGAAATGGACCTTACCATAGACGAGCTCAAGAAGACCCCGGTCGAAAGCCCGGTCTATAAGAATGTAGGAGCCCTTATGATCAAGGTGTCCGACCGAGAGGTCCTGTTGAAGGAGATAGAGGATGACAAGGAGACCGCCGAGGTCCGCGTTAAATCCCTCGATCGCCAGGAGAAAATGCTGCGTGAGAAGTACCAGCTGATGCAGGACCAGATCTCCAAGGCCATCGGCAGCGGCGCTCATCCATCCGATGGATCCGAAGAGAACTGAGATCGATCATATTCGGGACGATCGTCCCAACCCTTTCGTAATTTTAGTCATCCCATCCACGATGCCGGATGAAGCTCGAAACATGGAAATATGCACTGACCATACCATTTGCCATGCTGACGGCGATCGCAGAAAAGCTCGGGCAGGGTAGAAAACTGATCCTGCTTCACGGCAATGCCGACCCGGATGCCCTTGGTTGCGGCTATGCCATCGCCCGTTATTTCCCAGAAGCCGACATTTGTGCCCCGGGCGGCCTGGACAAGATATCCAAGGTCATAGCCGCAAAGCTGGACCTCAAGATCCTGGATCGGGCCGATGTGATGAATTATGACCGGGTGGTCGTCGTAGATACATCCTCTCCCGATCAATTGGGGGAATTTAGCTCTGTGCCGGCCGACACGATCGTGATCGACCATCATGCACGATCGGACCGATGGGGGACCAGTACCTATTATTGCGACGATTCCAGGAAAAGCTGTGCGGAAATTGTCTACCAGATCTTGAAGATCGCGAACGTAAAGGTAGAAAGGGATGTCGGCCTGGCATTGCTTGCAGGTATGCTCACAGACAGTGGACATTTCCGATATTCGAACGGAGCGCTGCTCCACGCGTTTGCCGATCTCATGCAGGATGCTGGAGTGGAGATAGATGAGGTTATTTCCATGACCGACCTGGAACCAGACGTGTCAGAGCGCATCTCACAACTGAAAGGGGCCCAACGCATACGTTTCGATCGGGTCGGGGACCGGATCGTGGCGATATCGGTCGGAAGCGCGTACGAGAGTTCGGTCTGCAAGGGAATGCTGGCCATTGGCGCGGATGTCGCGTTCGTCGGTTCGCAACGGGACGAACATTTCCGATTATCTGCTAGGGCCAGACCGGAGATAGTCCGTATGGGCTTCCATCTCGGAAAGTTGCTTGAGGACGTGGGTGTCGAAACACGTAACGATGGAGGCGGGCACGGTGGCGCGGCCGGCCTTGTCGGAGTGGGGGATGTGGAAGCTGTGTTGAACATCTGCATGCAGCGAACGATGGATTTCCTTAGGGAAAAGAAACGGGGCAAGGACTCCCTTGCCCTTTGAATCCATAATTTTTGACCGAGTTCATCTCAGGGACTTGAGATTGCTCACGATTTCCCTGATCTTCTCTAGGTTCTCCGGCTTCTTGACGAAGTACTCCCTCGTCGGGGCCAGAATGTCCGATAACGATTCGGCCACCGCGTTCTTCAGGTCCATGGCATGGAGCTTACCGCCGAGGTAAGCTGCCTCCAGCCCAGCGTACGAGGCGAACGTGACATTACCACCGAACTTTTCCGGACGCTTGATCTCGAGTTTCTCGATATGCTCAAACAGAACGATCTTGGCGATCGCCAGGACAGGGTTGCCCTCTGCCTCGGGGGGACAGAACGCCTTACTGATCTTCCTCTTGATGTCCTCCGGAAGATCATGGATCAATATGCCACTGTCTGGGTCGCTCTTGGACATCTTCGAGGCGAGCGGGTCCATCCGATTGCCACCCTTGAGCCCGGGCAGCAACGGTGTATGCACTGCTACCGGCTTCTTCATCCCCATCTTCTCCGCCCCCTCTCTGGCCAGCATGTGCACCTTACGCTGGTCCATACCTGCGTAGGCGACGTCCACATTAAGCATGAAGATGTCCGTGGCCTGCAGTAGGGGGTAAATGAACTTGGAGGAATCCAGCTCTGCCTCTTCCTCGGTCCTTCCCATGATGGATAGAGCCCTCTTCACTCGGGACAACGACGCGCTCTTCCCGGTCTTGATCACTATTTCCCAATAGTCAATATCATCCATTATCTCGGAGGCGAGCACAAACTTCACTTTGTCCCGAGGGACTCCAAGCGCCTCGAAACAATCCTTCATGTACTCGGCGCAGGTCCGGATGTTCTGGATGTTCCCGCCCAACTTATCATTGATGTAGGCATGCCAGTCGGCAAAGAATATGATGAACTCGAAACCGGCATCGACGAAGTTCTTGACCTTCTCGGCCACGACCATCCAACCGATGTGCACCAAACCGGAAGGTTCGAAGCCGACATAACCCCGGGGAATGGTCTTGGACGCTAGCAAAGCCATTAGCTCTTCAGGCGTGATGATCTCCTCGGTGTTCCGGGCAATCAGTTTGAACCGCTCGTCTGGTTGCATATTGTCACGGCCAAATCGGCGGACGATTATTAAGCATTATTTAAGCCGGAGCGATCTAGGAAATAGACGGACAGAACACGGTAATCCCCTTCATATCGATCTTCCGGAATGAAAAATCACATGTCTTAGGATTGGATTCCTTTTAGAATCAGCCGTGTCCAGACATTCCATTCATTTTGTCCAAATTATCATCCGTTCTGATGTGCCAGACATGGTTCAGAAGCCATATTTGATCCGAAGATGCATCTGACGAGCTAATT
This sequence comes from uncultured Methanomassiliicoccales archaeon, assembly GCA_963755265.1. GTDB lineage: Archaea > Thermoplasmatota > Thermoplasmata > Methanomassiliicoccales > UBA472 > DASXVU01. Next base: position 50,660 of record CAVWKV010000080.1, read on the forward strand.
CGGTTTTTACGAGATATTTGTCGAGTTTCAAAGACTTTAATTATTAGTTTGTCTATAGACTGCCGCCTTGATAGCCAAGAGCATGGAAAAAAAGGAAAGGAGATCTCTGGCACTTCTGAGATTCCCAATCCGCGTTCCATGCCCGGAGGGCAAAATGACAATGATGGCCTGAAAGGTCACGGAATTCATCCGGCACCAAGACAGGCCGCACAGTTTCGGACCCAAGGGAAAGGCAATCAGTAGGAAGGGTGAGGTAACAAATGTCGCCAGCAGTGAAGAAAGAAAAGGTGAAAGCGGGCAAGGCGCAAGAATCGATTGAAATGGCCCAGTCGGGAAAGGTGAAGATGGTCGATTTCAAGTTCATCGACCTTCCGGGCATGTGGCAACACGTTTCGATCCCTGCGAACCAGTTGAAGGACCAATTCGAAGAAGGACACGGCTTCGACGCATCGAGCATCCGTGGCTTCGCGCACATCCATGAGAGCGATATGCTGCTCATGCCGGACGCCGAGACCGCCGTTGTGGACCCGGTCTGCAAGATCCCGACATTGAGCATCATCTGCGACGTGGCAGAACCGCTCACAGGAGAGAGGTACAAGCGCGATCCGAGACATATCGCCCAGAAGGCGGAAGCATTCGTCAAATCATCTGGAATCGCTGACTCAGCGTACTTCGGACCGGAGCTTGAGTTCTTCGTCTTCGACTCTGTCGCATTTGACCAGAACCAGCACTCTGGATACTATTTCGTGGATTCCGAGGAGGGGATATGGAATTCGGGTAATATGGATGGGCCGAATATCGCTCACCGCCCGAGGAATAAGGAAGGCTATTTCCCCGTTCCGCCGACCGACTCCCTGCAGGATCTAAGGTCCGAAATGGTCCTCAAGCTCATCGAGACCGGTATTGAATGCGAGATACACCACCACGAGGTCGCAACGGCCGGACAGGGCGAGATCGGAATGAAGTTCAGCACCTTGACCACCATGGCTGATAAGGTCATGATGTACAAGTACATCCTGAAGAACGTCGCCCATGAGCATGGAAAGACGGTTACATTCATGCCCAAGCCGCTGTTCGGTGACAACGGTACTGGCATGCACGTGCACCAGTCCCTCGGCAAGAAGGGAGAGAATCTCTTCTACGACGCGAAGGGATATGCACAGCTCTCGCAGACCGCCATGTACTACATCGGAGGACTGCTGGCACACTCATCGGCGCTCCTGGGATTGACATCCCCATCGACCAACTCATACCGCCGGCTAGTCCCGGGATTCGAAGCCCCTGTCAACTTGGTATATTCCGCAAGGAACAGGAGTGCGGCCATACGCGTTCCGGTCTGCCAGAAGAGCCCCAAGGCCAAGAGGATCGAGTACCGGCCCCCAGATGCGACCTGCAACCCATACCTGGCGTTCTCCGCCATGCTCATGGCCGGTCTGGACGGTATCAAGAGGAAGATCGACCCAGGCGAGCCGCACGACATGGACCTGTTCGAACTCTCCAAGGAGGAGGCAAAGGACATCAAGACCGTGCCGGGAAGCCTGGAACAAGCCTTGAACAACCTCGAAGCGGACCACGATTTCCTGCTGCGCGGAGACGTGTTCACCAAGGACATGGTCGAGACCTGGCTCGATTACAAGCGGACCAAGGAGAACGACCTGGTCAGGCTCCGGCCGCACCCGTACGAGTACTTCCTGTACTACGACTGCTAGTCGTTCTGCAGAAATACAAACCCCTTCTCCCCTTTTTCTTTCTTTTTCTGACTACCTATGTCATGATTCTGGCAAAACCATAATACCGAAATCGGCGATAACGGGTGGCTGAACCAGTCCGGTCAGGCGTGCTTAACATGGATGGACCTGGAGATGCCACGAAAGGCAGGGACGCATTGGGATACCTAGTCGCGACCGTGGTTTGCCTGGTCCTTGCCCTTACGATCATCTTGTGGTCCCATCCGTTCGATCCGGGACTTTTCTTTGTCGTACTTGCATTTCCATTGTTGGGTGGATTGATCAAGTATGGCGATCAATCCTACGATTCGGGAAGGTTCAGTAAGCGCATCTCAATTATACTGGCTTTGCCCGGGGGCGTGCTGATGGGATCGCTTATCCTTTGGGACAAGGGTTCAGCCACCATATTCATCGGGATGCTTGTCGCCCTGCTGATAGCGGCGAAGTACGACAACCTGGCCTTCAAATTGGGATTCGCAGTGGCCGCCGTGTTCGCCTTGATCTCGTTCGTCAACTTCCCGAACAACTTCAACCTGCTGGGGGCAGGCCTGATATTCCTCAGCGCATTCGCAGACGAGGTGGGAAGCGATCAAGCGGACAAATCCCCCTCCAGAACCTTATTCTGGCGGGCTTTGAAGGAGAGACCGTTCATGAAGGTGGCTGTGCTCTTTATCTGTGCCGTCGGGATTATCAACTCCTTTGCTTATGTCTTCGCGTTCCTAGCATTTGATCTAGCCTATTCGTTCGTGGAGAGGATTCCTCGAAGTGATTTGCATGGATGAATATCACACGATCATAGTCGGAGCCGGCCCAGCCGGTTCTTCGGTTGCTTCCACGCTCCAACAGAAATTGGGAAAGGAACGTCAGGTTCTAATGCTGGAACGCCTCCCACAGGACAAGTTCGACCGATATCACCGGATGTGCGGGGAGGGAATAAGCCACGCGGGCCTCAAAGAGTCAGGATGTCTCGACCGCAAGTTCATAGTCGATTACATCACCAGAGCGGTTGAGCATTGGCCGGAGGAAATCGTCATCGAGTCCAAGCTCAAAGGGTACATCATCGACCGGACAATTCTCCTGAAGGAATTGATGAGGAGGTTCGAGGAGCATGGGGGCACGGTCTCCCGTGGTACGGTCGATTCCATCAAGAGAACGGGACAGGGCTTCATCCTGGGCACGACCTCCGGCAAGGAACTGAAATGCAGATATCTGGTCGGCGCCGATGGGGCCCAATCGATCGTTAGGAAAGAAATGTTCCCAGAGAAAGATATCGTCAAGATCTGGGCCGTTCAGGCAGTCTTGGACGTAAAACCAGATAAGGGAGCGATCCACTTCTATTATGATCACCGCTACGGCGGAGGGTATCGTTGGGAATTTCCCAACGGCAACATGAGCCGCGTGGGGTTCCCTCGGGGAACGTGCCCGATCCCGGAGAACGCCGTAGAGGTTCATCAGCGTGCTATCCCTATTGGGAGGCTGGAAAAGCTTGTGGCAGGCAATGCGTGCATTGTAGGGGATGCCGCGGCCATGGCCAACCCCGTCTCGTTCGGGGGAATAAGGACCGCAATGGTTTCCGGAAGGATGGCGGCGGATGCCATCGCCAAGAAGGATCTGGAACTGTATGAGACCACGTGGAAAAGCTCTGGCTTTGCAGACCCCGTCTTCATGGCGGGCTATCACACTTTGGCCTCGATGTCAAACGAGGAAATGGCTAGGTCGATCCGACCGTACAAAGGGGGGTTGACGGCATTCAATCATGCCAAGGCAATCCTAAAATATCCCGAGTTCCGGGAACTTTATCGATCATACAGCCTTTCGATGAGATATGGGTGGTAATATGGATTGGCAGAATTGCGATGTGCTTGTGGTAGGGTCCGGTCCCGCAGGAAGCGGGGCGGGAAGAGCAGCGGCCGAGAGCGGGACGAGGACAATAGTCATCGACCGAAAGAAGGAGATCGGGACGCCGGTCCAGTGCGGAGAGGTAATCGGGCGATCGGTCCTGGCTATGACCGATATTCAAGTTCCAGGTTATGCCCTGTGCTGCGAACAGAACTACACTCGGTTCATCGTGGACCGGAAGGTGCAGATCGATAACCACGAGGCTTACTGGAGAAGCGTCACAGTAGAGCGAAAGCTGTTCGATAAGTACTTGACTGAGAAAGCCGCCATGGCTGGAGCGGCGGTCCAATCCGACGCCCGCCTGCTGTCCATCGAGAAGGACGGCGAGGACATAGCTTCATGCCGCCTTATGGTGCAGGGGGAGAAGCTCGATGTCAGACCCAAGATGGTAATCGCGGCAGACGGGGTCCACTCCACCGTGAGTAAACTGTTGGGAAAGGAGCTGTACACCTCAGACTCGGTGGCCAGGGGAGTCGAGTACGAAATGGTCTCAAGGAAACGTGTGCCTCCATGCATGCAGATTTTCATAGAACCGGAGATTGGCCTAGGTTACGGCTGGATAATACCCAAGGGACCATACCGTGCGAATGTCGGCCTGGGCGTGGTTGGCGGGACCGAGTCGAGAAGGGGTGTCTTGACAGACTGGATAGAATCGAACCCGATAGTGAGCCAATACTTCGATTCTGAGAAGATACTGGAGGTCAAGACCGGAGATGCCCCCGTGCCTGGATTCCTGGGCGGACCGACATCGGGCAATGTGCTGTTCGCCGGTGATGCGGCCGGCCAGACGCTGGCCTTCGTAGGGGAAGGTATCATGCCGTCCTATATCTGCGGGACCATCGCTGGAAGGGTGGCTGCCGCGGCCCTCAAGGATAGGGCAGCATTGGGAAGATACGACATCGAGATCAATGAACTGCTGGGCGCGGATATGGAGATGGGAGCTGACCTAAGGGATCTCCTGGTGACGATCTGGACCGAGAGTGACATGAGCGACGAGCAACGCTCCGTTGTAAGCGCCTTCATCATGAACGAGATCATCCCGATGGACGACCTTGAAATGGTGCAAGAATTGGCGGATAAGGGCGGACCAGCGGTCGTCCGTGAGCTCCGCTCCCGAAGCCGCGCTGCCAACAAAAAGATCAGAGTCTCCTCGATACCGAAAGGACGTTGAACATGAAGGAAAAAAAGGGGAAGATGGTTTGCGTTCGAACGATCGATCAGATCTTGGCGAGCTTCTGCATCAGGATATCCGCGGCCTCATTGACCACGTCCTTGACCATCGAAGTAGGCGGGCAATAGGCGTTCTCGAACCCGTTCACGAACTCTTCTGCCGTCACGCCCTTATATATAGCCGCGGTCAGCCAATTGATCCGTCCGGTGACCTCTTCACCGCCGACGATCTGGGCCCCGAGGATGCGGTGCGTTACTCCCTGTCCGCAAGCATCTTTACGGTCAGGTCTTTTCCGCCAGGATAATACCGGGCCCGGGTGGAACCTTCTGCGCGCGCCTCGACAACATTAAGGCCATAATAGTCGGCCAGGCCCTTCGAGAGCCCGGTACCCCCAACCTGGATTTCCCCTATGACGCTTATGAACGGGGAGAGGACGCCGGGCATCGTCGCATAACCGCCGGCGGCATTAATCCCGGCCACTCGACCCTGACGAACGGCGGCGGAACCTAGTTGATTCATGGTCGGTCCGGGAGCGGCGGCGCTCTCGCACTGCACGACATCTCCGGCCAGGTAGACATCCTTGACAAGCCTGCCTTTCTTATATGGCTGCATCGTCGGGCTCACACGCACCGCTCCCAACGGACCGACATCCAATCCCATCATGTTTGGCAATTCCAGATTCGCCCTGACCCCAGTGGCCATGACCACCATATGGCAGGGGATCTCCCTATTGCCGACGACTACCTTCTCTACCTTGCCCTCACCCTTGATGGACCCTATCGGGGTACCCATGATGAACTCGATACCGAGCGACTCACAATGGGACTGGACCAGCTTGGCCATGTCTGCGTCCATGATGCGGGGAACGACCTGTGTGAACATCTCCACAACCGTGACCCTTTTGCCCTGGTGTTTCAGGGCGATGGCCATCTCCAGGCCGATGACACCCGCACCGGCCACAACGACAGCGCTGGTCTTGCGCAATGCCTCTTTTATGGCCATCCCGTCAGCGATGTTCCGGACTGGAAAGACCCCGTTCAGCTTCACTCCTTCGATCGTTGGGAGGAACACCGAGCCACCAACGCAGAGCACCAACGAGTCGTAAGGATGAACACCACCATCGGCCGACGTGACAGTCTTCTTGTCCATGTCGACATTGATTACTTTGGTCTTGGTGAGGACTCTTATGTTCCTCTCTTTGGCATAGAACTCGGGCGTGTGCATGACGATCGAGCCGAAGTCCTTTATTTTGCCTTCGATGACAAACGGAATAGCGCAAGGAGAATACGAAACGTGCTCCTCCTCTGTGAAAACTGTGATCTCAGCGTCTCCAGCGCTACGGACTGTTGACGCTGCTTTCATCCCGGCGGCACCCGATCCGATGACGATGACCCTCTTTGCCATTGTCGTTCCTCAGACTGGCTAATCCGAAGAGAGGCATATTAACTATTCTCTGACGATAGTTTAATTGAGAAGTCCCTTGAGCATCAGTTCCACTATAAAAGCAGACACGGAACCGATCCACAGTAAGGCGATGAAATGGATTGCTGCGCCCGCCAAATGACCACCACGCAGTAGTGGTAGCATCAACGATGAGAAGAACGCGTGGATGAAGATGACCGAGAACACCATTAGCGTTAGAGGTCCCACGTCAAAATGCGAATTGAAGAGTGTATTCAAAAAGCCGACTCCACCGAGGTCAGCAGTATTCAATGATAGTCCTTGGATCGAGGTCGCCATGTACTGGGAAATGCCGATGGTGATGTAGAGAGTGAACGCCAGGGCAATCATAACTCCGTACAGCACCCCTAAATAACTTGAAGCTACGACCTGCCGTTTTTTCCTTATCGCCATAATCTTGAACATGTTCGTGCTGATGAAAAGACTCGTCTCGTCAGCCTTGGCGCCACTGAGAACACATTGCGTATAAACGTTATTGAATTTTCTTATCATATTACTGGACGACTCAGCAGAGAAGTGTTTCCAGGCATCAACCGTGTTTATATTCAGTGCTAATCTCTTAGAAAGGTTCTTTACCATGTTGGTCAACGGACCGAACTTGTGCATGGCCAATTTTCGCACCCCTTCGCCCATCGTCTGTCCGCTTACTGACGATGCCCGGCCCAATGACCGGATAAAGGCACTATAGATGTTGTCTCTTTTGATTATGTTCTTTTCCTCCCTGGTTATCAGAATGCCAGGGATCAGGAAAGGCAGGCAAACTGATGAGGCATACAGCGTGATCGGCAACTGCAAAGGTAGTAGCAGAAAAGAGAGCAAGCCCACGCCGATGACAGATATTACCACCGACATCATAAGGATACGATCGCCATCCTTCAACAACCGGTCTTTCTTCTTCTGACGCCAACCGTACCAAATATCGTCCTTGGGGACCTTGGTCATGATAAAGTAAACGAACATCCCTTCCATGACCACGAAGCCCATCACGATGCCTACTAGCAGGTCGTCGACGTTGCCCAGACCAAGGAGTGGGATGATGGATATGAACACGCAGGCAAAGATCAGGGATGTCACAATCCCGGTGAACAGCTCTTTAACGAAGTCCAAATCCTTCAGGCTCGAGTCTGCCTTCAGGGTGTATTCATCCATGATCACTTCGTGCTCGTTCTTCATGAAGCGAGCAAGATTTTCACCCACCTCCATTGAATGTGACAACCTACTGAAGAAATCCGCTTCCATTGGAGAAGGTGTGCGGGCTGCGACGAAACGGCATGCGTCTCCGGCCGCCACGTGATAGAACTTTATCAAACGGTATATGCGCTTCGAGTCCTCGGCTAGTTGCCCGTACTCGACCTTTTGGGACATTACATAGAATATCTTGTCGATTGGCATCTCGGAGGTCGAGAGCGCTGCCAGCTCAGTCAAGAACAAAGGCATGTTACGCTCGGCCCGCATCTTGCTCGTCGAAGAGGCTATTATTGGCAGCATCCCGATCGCGAATATAGCGAATATCGGTAGAGCGTAGAGCAGCACAGTGTAGGAAGGGTCCATTATTTTGTCCAGATACTGAGGGATGATGTAATCGGACATAATCGTGGGTACCACTAGCCCGAAGACCACGATGGAGATGATGATTAGCCTGAAGTAGGTCTTGGGCTTCATTTTCATGTCCCGGAAGCCCTGTTTCAACCTCTTGCTCTTCAGTTTCACCATGAGAAGCCTCAGTAGTTAAAGGGGAGCGAGTTCTCGCCCTTCTCATAGTAGTCGTTCAGGACCTTGACCACTTCTTTGTAACCGACGATGTTTAGCTCGACCATTTTGGCGATGATTCTTTCCCTCTTCCTCAACTCGACGTAGATGTCCTTCTTATCCGCATAACCATGTTCCGCGGCGACCCTGTTCTCCAAGATGAAGCTGTTGTTGTTTCCACGGAAATACAGATGGTCAGTGGCCGAATCCCATTTGAAGACCGTCCGGGTCAGCATGCCTCCGGCTTCCTTGTCGAACCCCATCATCTCTTCGACGGCAGTGACCCGCCTTAAGTACCGTTTATTGACGTTAACGGCGGATTGGAAGACCAGCACGTTGCAGTTGTCGATGAAGGACATAGGAATGTTCACGGGCTGGCCGGTCATACGCTGGATGAACTTGGTCGAGTTCGATGCGTGGAAGGTGGCCAGCACCGGGATACCGGTCTGCATGCATTGGAAAGCGACCCTAGCCTCCTCACCTCTTATCTCTCCGACAATGATGTAATCCGGCCTGGACCTTAAAGCGGCCCGGAGAAGGTCGAACATCGTTACCCTGGACTCTTCCGGGCCCGCCTCACGCGTGACGCACCGCTGCCATGCCTTGTGCGGTGGCTTCACTTCGGGAGTGTCCTCCACGGAATATATCTTGCCGCGATGGTCGATGAACGTCATGATGGCGTTAATCGTGGACGTCTTACCAGAAGCTGTCTCACCGCAGATGATGATGTTCATCTTGTTCTCTAGGCAGATCCAGAGATAGGCGGCGAGTTCAGGACTGAACGATCCGAATTTGATCAGCTGGATCGGGGATATCGGTTCTGCAGTGAACTTCCTGATGGTGCAGGAAGAACCCCTGGCGCTGACGTCGTTCGCGTAGATCATGTTGATACGGCTGCCATCTGGCAACGTACCATCCACGACCGGATGGGAGTTGCTTACCGGTTTCCCCATCCTCTCTGACATGGAGATGAAGAAGTCGTTCAGAGTGACCTCGTCCTCGAAACGAACGTTGGTTTCCAGGGCAAACTGGAAAGCCTTGTGCGAAACACGGACCCTTCCGGTTCCGATCAAGTGCACATCTTCGATGTACTGGTCAAGGATGAGCGGTTCAAGAGGGCCGTACCCGATGATGTCCCGGCGGATGTAGTACTTCATCAGGTCGTGCTCCTCTTCGGTGACCAGTATCTTCTCCCCGCTGCCGAAGAGTCCTTTCATGCCACCTCCCTTGCTGGACTTTTCGTTGCCAGTGACCACGGACTGTTCGAATAGTTTATTGAGGATCCTTTCCTGGTCTTCGGCGGTCTCGGACGATTCCTCGTTCGAAGCTTTCTCCAGTATGAAATCCTTGATGGCCCTCAGCCGGTCCTTCTGTTCGTCGTCCAGCTTCTGCTCGATGTTGATATAGGCGTTCTTCCTGGCGTTGATGTGGACGAAGCCCTGTCCCACACGGTATATGACATTGGCGGATTCTATGTCGTTGATGGCTGCGGAACGGATGTCGCCCAGTTCTTTGATGGTAAGATTCTCGTAAAAACGCGGCATTTTGGAGGTTTCTTTCTTAAGCTCCGCTAAGTAACGCCGTAGGTATGGGCTCTTCGCCATTGCCTTGGTCAGGCCGTCTTCTTCAACCATTCTTCATCCGCCATATTCGCCCACGTACCGATCGTCACCGGCCTTGGGCTTTAACAGGTTTTTTCGATCTGTCTAGATTCTAGGCCTTCTTGATTTGCGCTACCCGGAAACCTCCGTAATCTCGATGATCATTCCAATCTTGGGCTCTATCCTGAACCGGATAACCTCCGTCACCGTCTTCCGGGCTCGCAAGAACCGTTTCACGTTGATTATCCGGTTGATGCCCTGACCTGTCGCCTTCATGGTCAGGCAGAGGTACATATCGGTGGAGAGACGAAGTGTGTCCACTCCTGGCGTGTTCGCTTCTATGGTCATTATCACTGTCTTGCCCATCTTGTTCATTTTTTTGAGAAAGGCCATCAGCTTGACCGCGCTCGTTTCTTCCAATCGGTTCTGGGTCAGTGTGGAGAGGGAATCGATGAAGAGAACATCGTGCTCGTAGAGGGCTGGTGAGGTCGTCAGCTTGTCGATGAAGTTCGACCTGGTGACGGTGTTACCGATGATGGGGTAGACCGGGAAGAATGTAAGAGACCCGTTTTGTAGATACTTGCTCACCTTGTAATCGAGGGAATACATTTGCTCGATGAACCCCTTCATGGTCTGTTCTGTGGAAACGTAGGTGGCGGAATGACCGTTGAAAAGGAATCCGTATAGCATGCGTTGGCAAAGAACGCTCCTTCCGGAACCGATCTCGCCTTCCAGGAGCATGCTCGTGCCACGAGGTATGCCTTTACCCAGCTTTTCGGCGAGTTCGTCCTGCTTCAGAGCAATGCTGAAAAGGTCCTTGTCCAAGACCTCGCCGCCCGCCCCTCTCGTTTCACCGCTCATTCAATGATCATCCGCCCCTCCATGGTCGTTCCTGGACCTAGCCAAAACTAGATCCGGAAGCCCATCGAGTCCGAAATCCCATTGGATAAGACTACCTTAGCAGTATGGTCACCGTTCGCAAGAATGATATTCAGGTGTATCTCCAGAACGACGCCTGGCACCCATTGGGCTGAGCCGCCGATGATCGTCCATGAACTGCTGTTTTGATCCTTTCCGTCGATCATGACAAGCAGGTCAGTAGGAAGCAAAGCAATTGAACCAGTGTTCTTCACATATAAGGTCAGATTTGAATCCTGGTAAGGCATGAACGCTGGGTCATTGATGATCTTGATTTCTGAATCCAACTTATCGGAAAAGGTTGCAGCCCTATTCTCAACTGCCTGGGCCATATTGTTCGAAAGCCCGATGAAGACACCGGAGAGAGCTCCAGCCACGACTATGGCCGCAACGAAGAAGATGACCTGTGTGGTACCTGCGTCTGACATTCTATCCTCCTAGACTAGCTATAGGCTAGAGAACCGCCTTCGGTGACCAGCTCGATATGCGCGCCAATAATGTTGGTATTCGTATGTATGACCAGGACATCACCTGGAAGCCAGAGTCTCGAACCAATATGCCCTTGAATATTCAACGCGGAAATCGATTGGGTCTCGATCGTACCGTTTATCAATAGATCTAACTTTGACGGGTCCAGCGTAGTTGTGCCAAGATTGACGACCGTAATCGTCCCATTCACCACATCAATCGACGATATGCCGATGCTGGTCCCTTGTGCATTCAAAGCACGAGAGTAGTTGTCATCCTGTGCCGCCTGGATCTTGTCCTGATAATAGTTGATGGAACCGAATATAGCCCCAAATACAATAATGAAGGTGCTAAAAAGGATGGCGGAGGCGGCCGAAACGCTCAGTCCCATCTTACTTCACGCCCATCCTTTTGTATTCCGCCATCCACCGCTCCAGAGAAGCATAGTCCTCTTCTGGTACTTTCTGACCCTTCAGCTTCAGTGTATAGATCTGCTCAAGCTGATGTTCTACCAACTTGTGGATCTGGTTCAGAGAGTAGAAGTCAACCACGACGTTCATCGTGGCCTCCTGTGAAACTATTGCTGGGATTTCGGCCTGCGGTGGCTTTTCGGTTATCTGTGGTTTTATCGGTCTCGTCACTTTGGTAATCTTTACCTTGTCGACGAGCTGGGCTACCTCGTCGTCTTCAAGCTCAGGTTTTAGGACTTTGTCCATGGGCTCTGCCTCTATGTAGTCTGGTATGCTCTCCACTTTTCCATCCTTCAGATCGAGGTCAAGGTCTAGATCTTGTTCGACTGCCTTGGCCATGTTCTCAGGCACGCTTGGTTTCTTGGGGCAAGCGTTATCCGGTTTCTTTGCGACGGGCATCTCTGAGTCGACGAATGGATTATATTCCCGACTGACCGCCTCGTAGACGCACAATAGGTTCTTGATGGAGTCGTTGATCCCGTCAATCTCTGTCTTGATTTTGTCCACATCGCCCTTCACCGCCTTATTACCCAAGGTCATGGTCTCGAGCTGGGTCTTTATGTCGGTTATGTTTCCATCGATCGTGTCGATCCTCTTATTGTCGCTCTTAGGTGTTATGCTTGCCAGGGGGCTATCATCGAGTTTCATCTTCCCTCCCCCGAAACTTCCTCCAATATCGTCGGTCTTCAGGCCTAATTTCATCGCATCTGCATCGAGATCAAGGTCGAGATCGCCGACCTGGCTAGACAGATCTTCTCCACCTCCTTTCTTATTCTTTTTGAACGTGAATACCGCAAAAAAAGGAAAAAAGGAAGGTAGAGGAATTGTGGCGCGGTTCAATGCCGTGTTATCATTCCTCCTTGTTCTAATGCTCCATCCGTTTACTTCAGACTGACATATGTCGTGTCATAGAATGACGGCGTCACGAATGTGCTCAACGTTGACGATCCATATGCCGGAACGATCTTGACGGTTGCACTGGCCGAGTATCCCAAATCCAGTTTGGCACTGTCTGACCCAATAGTCACAGTGACCAAATCACCCTGCTGGACTACGTGGTTACCAGTTGTCCAGGTGGAGGCAGATCCGGTTGAAGTTGCTCCATATTTGTCGCTTGAAGCGCCACTGGTGCCGTTAGCGAAGCTATATGTAGGCATGCTGCTACCAGTCACTACCTGAATCGAAACCTGGTCCATGTTTATTGACGGGCTTCCGGCCTGTAGCCTCATCTGGATGGTCAGGATGTTGATATGGGAATAATTGTCCCCTACAGTGCCAGTAACACTCTGGATCACGAATCCAGAAGCGACATTAATGATCGCCTGGTTGCCGGTATTCTGGGCCTGTTCCCTCACTGTGTTCGCAGTACTGATCAAAACGGACGCAGCAACCGCCGCGACGAGGACCATGGCGATGAAGATAATCATCGTGCCGACGCCCATGTCGCCGTGCTTGTCCTTCTTCCAAGACTTTCTCATTATCATTTTTTTCTATCTCCTTTTTTTATACAAGCGCCCCGGCGAACCGGGTTGACATCGCTTGATCCTCTTGATCGCGAGATACATTGTCAGCATCTCGTTCAATCAGGCGGTTGAAATGAAAAACCCGTTCAAAGTTAATAAACCCCAAAGAGCGTGGAATCAGTATCGATAACGAAATTATGCCAATCAACCGGCATTAGGTTGACCGCCTGGATAGTCTAAATAGTAAATGTTGAGGTCCTTAATTTCAGCTCAACGATCACTATATTAGTCGATTGGAAATCATAAGTCGACAAATCGAGACCTTGTACTTTTGTCCTGGTAACTTGGTTGCCCAAGAACCGTTTTATTCCTTATTGACTCTTTTGCAAAACAAGTTTTGTCAACCAATGGATTTCCTAGCCATTAACAATAAATTGAACATTGTGACCTTGGCCTAAACCTCATTTTTCCGACCTGTTTTCGAGCGGCATCTGATCCGATATCCGAACAGACTCCTGATCGTTCTGAATGCCGTTTCAGCATGGTTGCGCTTGCCGTACAGGGCTGCGGCCTTGTTCGGCCAGTGCTGCTAGAACGGGGCCATCTTCTGATACAGTGTCTCCGGTCCCGGGAAGTGTCTGGCATTCTTCTTGATACCCTGGAACGGTATCGCTCCATGTATCAACGCCGCTTGGAGACAGCACTCGCTATGTTAAGCAGAATCAGCAAGGCTCAGCTTCGGTACGACATTCTTCAGTAACCCGTTCCATACTTCCTCAAATCTCTGAATCATGCACGATCGAATCGGTAAGGTAGTAACTGAGAACGAAGAACTGCCCCACTTCAATAACTACATGAATCTTGACCCAATCCTGCATCCCCTCGATGCTGAATTCGACCCCTTACTAGGTACGATTCCCACCACTGAAACTGGATCCGTTGACTACTTCGAAAGCCAATCTCACCCTGTTGATTATGGCCTCATTGTATATTCGTTGCTCATCGAGCAACGAAACGAAGTCCACGAGGGTACGTATTTTCCTTAGTTACATGTAAACTTGAATACCGGGCTGGTATAATGGTATCTGTGGCTTCCAACCGTATCACCTTATTAACAACTGGCAGCATAGTTGGACAACGATTTAATATTTTTATTATAATATTATAAATAACAATTACTCAGACCAAAATCCTCATGGTTGAGTTTTGCACCAGAGCCAGAATTGATAGAATGTATTAGTATTTCTCGGTCTGAATAAGAATCGACAATGGGTTTGGAAATCGACTCGATAATCGTGATGAACTCATTATTAATATTCAATATTACATATGAATAAATTTGCATGCTGGCTATATGCAAATATGATTATCGGATTTGATTTTTTTAGGTTACGATTTATATAGAATATTTCACCATTTTTCAATTCACAGTCCAACTAATCTTGGAACTAGGAGATAGAACATGAAAAACACAAAAACAGGGGTGAAGAAGAGCCCGGTACTGATCTTGGCAGTTCTAGGATTGCTGGTCGGTGCAGGAGCTACTGGAGCAATAGCGGCAGGATTGGTTCCTAACCTTGATACTGGAGTCAGCGGTACCGTAACGGCCAACGTGACCGACGGTCCTTTGATGTCGGTGTCTAGTACTGACACGGCGTTTAAAGGATTCACAAGTCAGGGTGGAGACACTGTCAAGTTCTCTGAGAACATCGATATCCTGGCACCTGGTTACGCGAATGTCACGGTGGCAGTGCTTGTAAACAGAGTTGTGGCCCCAGCAAATGCTCTTATTGTTAGCATGGATGGCCTGGGCGACTATGTAAAGGTCGGCCTGACCCTTGGTTCGGCTACTTCTCCATCGGCTGCTAATGTCACAGCCATCGGAAACGGAGAATGGTTGGTTACAAACGGAGTCCCCGCCACTGGTATTGCTGAATCAAATTCGTTCGTAATGGTCTTCACAATCTATGTGAGCCAGGCCAACGGTGGTTATTCAGCAGCCCTTGACAACCAATGGAACTTCGCGATTACGGAAGGTCAAGCCCCGTTCGCTTAAACAAACCTTAATTGATGTCGGTGGGGGAAACCCCACCTTAATATTTCCTTGATATACTGATTCTTTAATGTGGTCACGATGGCGTGTTTGAAGGACGAGGTAAAACGGACATCCGGCAAGAGCAGGGTATCCGTTTACGAAGACGACCTTCGCTATCTAGACCCGGATAACCTCGAGGAGCTTGAGAAGATCCTAGACTATAGTCGGGATGCCTTCCTGATCGCTTCGAATCGTCTTACCGAGCTTGGTCTCACATTGATAGATAATCCCGTCGACGCAAATAATAAGACAATGGGAGAACCGAGGGATCTGGACAACGGAAGAAAGGTCGTCTCCATTCCTGTGAGCCAAGACCTATATTCGAAGATCCAGGAACGTCGAGGAGAGATGTCGGAGGCCGATTTTCTGAGCACTGCAATCAATCACCACAAGGACATGCTAAGGCTCCATGAGCGGTATAGTGGACGCCAAGAATCGCTTCGGGGTAAGAAGAATGGGGCATCAGAGGATGATTCCGATGAAGAGGAGGAAGAAGTGGAGGAATATTCCGAAGATGAAGAGGTCGAGGTCAACTTTCTGGGTAAGAATGTCGATTTTGACAGGGCCTCTAAAATTCTTTGGGCTCTGGGTTTGGCCCTGTTCGGTGTTGGCGATACAGCCACCACTTACTGGTCCTTAATGAAAGGAAATGTTGAGACCAATCCCATCCTTGCTTTCCTTATCGGACTGAACCCGTTGGTAATGATTTCCCTCAAGATCGCAATAATTTGTGCATTCTATTTGATATACGCCATTTTAAAGAACAGGAATGGAAAACAGTCGTTCCTGTTGTGGATCCCCACCATCATGATCATTCTAGGAGGTTATCTGACGGTCAATAATCTCCTTGTTATCATGAGGACTTAAGCATGATGTTACTGACTTGTAGGAATAATAGAATCAATAGTATCATTCAATAATGTAAGACCATTTTAGATCGATCAGCGCTTGATGACTCTGGCTGGAAATCGATTAATATAGTTTCTTGACCTGCCGTGGATTTCGCCCAGAGGGTCGTTCAATCATCCATGATAATCACGAAGCAACCTATATTGTCGAGCAGCGGTCTTGTACATCGGTTATGCCTATGCATTCTAGGAGGAGTTACGGCTTCGTTGGATTCGCAGCCGCCTCATTCGTTACGGCGATGGTCTGTCTGATTGTAATCAGTTCAGTGGCCAGCTCATCTTCCGTGTCGAGGACCGGGGTAGTCATCCAGGAAAACAGCCTTAACGCGATTCCGATAAATGTCGTCGGGACAACGAACATAAACTACAGGATCTTGGTCAGTTCCGGAGGAAACATATCAACCTATATGATCGATCAAAACCAATTGACCAGTCTGGAGAATGGGTCATCTTTCTCCTCTTTTACAGAACTAAATTGCCTTGACATAAGTCAGGCCAGCACGTCGGGAAATCTGTCATCCGGTGAATATTACTTGGTAATCGTGAATGGCCTATCAGTCAATTCGACAGGACCGGTGACTATCGATTATCATGTCGATGTCGGCAGACAATCTGGAAGCATGTCCCTCATCGGCTGGATATGGTCCTTTGTGGCTCTCATTGCTGCGATGGCCATGGCCGTCGGAATCGTTAACCTATCTCGAGAAAAGCGGAACAAACCGGCAACCCCAAAACGGCCGAACACGCTTAGATAGGAGACTCATCAATTTGCCAAAACAGACCTTAATGATAGCCTGATGAGTTCGTTAATTGTTTCTAGGGAATATCGTGATGCACGCCTAGTGGAGGCCGCACAATATTCCTTAAAAAAAGGAGCGTTGATGTGAGATCGCGATCACCTCACTTATAGGCGAACTTTTCCCGGAACAGGTTGAGCGAGTATCTTATCTCCTTAAGGGCCACATCCCGACCGGCCCATCCTTCCACCTGAGTTCCCTTCCCCTCTTCCAGCCGTTTATAGGTCTTGAAGAACTCGGATATCTCGTCCAGCATATGTTTGGGCATGTCCTTGAGTTCGAAATAGTCCTGGTTCCGAGGGTCTCCGGTGGCCACGCACAGGATTTTGTCATCCCTGCCTTTCTCGTCGCTCATTTTGAGCACTCCGATAGGTCGTGCTTCTACGACGCAACCGGGAAACGTCGGTTCAGATAGGATCACCATAGCGTCGATCGGATCGCCATCATCGTAGTATGTCCTCGGTATCAGGCCATACGCGTGCGGATAGACGACCGACGAATGAAGAACCCTGTCCAGCAGGATACAGTCATATTCCTTAGAAACCTCATACTTGTTCTTGCTGTCCCTGGGGGTTTCGATGATGACATTAACGATCTCTGGTGGGTTGCGACCTGATGGGATCTTCTTCCATAGCGACATATTGCACGCCCTATTGCTAGCCTTGCGATAGGAGCTAGCTACTTATTGTTTTTGTCAGGACAACTGTCGAATGTCGCCCAGATTACCGAAACTAAAGTGGAAACCTCGGTACATCTTCGGGGTATGATGAACGACGCCGGATTGTAAGGATTAAAATATGCAAATCCCGATATTGGGACGGGATGCGCTCATGGCAGTGGTAGAGATACAGCAGGTTTTGTTACAATTGTTCGTACTTATAGCATTTGCCATGGCGGCCGCCGTCATCTGTAAGTTGATTAAAGTGCCCGCTGTGATCGGCGAGATCCTGGTCGGTATCATCATTGGCAATACCGGGATGTTCGCCGCTCTGCAACTTGGGACCGACGCCCAGGTCTTTGAGGTCTTCAAGCAGTTAGGTGTGATCTTCCTGCTGTTCGCGGTTGGACTGGTCACCCCGTTTAGCGAGTTGCGTAAGATCGGCAGGACCGCATTCTTAGTGGCTTCGCTGGGAGTTATATTCCCATTCATCGGCGGCTATCTGTTCATGACCGCGCTCGGATACAGCCTTATCCCGTCGTTGTTCGTGGCGGCCGCCATGGTGGCCACAAGCGTAGGCATCACTGCAAGGGTGATAGGTGATATGGGACTCAGTGATGCCATCGAATCGCGCGTGATCATAGGCGCTGCGGTAATCGATGATGTACTTGGCATGCTGGTGTTGGCAGTGGTCGTAGGCATCGCGGGCGGTTCCGGAACCGACATAGCCCAGACCGCGATAGTGGCCATAGAGGGTGTCGTATTCGTCATCGCCGTAATAATAATCGGTGGCATGGTCATCCCGAAAGTACGCCGGACAAAGGAAAAGAGAGTGGATGTAGAGCACCCGCTCAAGACGTCATCGCCGCTCCTTAGTCCTCTACCATTAGCGCTGGTGGTGTGTTTCGCATTATCCTATATCGCCGCTTCGTTCGGACTCGCGGCCATCATCGGTTCGTTCCTGGCTGGCATGGCCTTCGCAGAGTTCCAGGACCGCTGGCCTTGCAGGGAGAAGTTCGAGCCAATCAACGAATTCCTGGTCCCATTCTTCTTCATCTTCGTCGGCGTACAGGTCCAGCTCTCATCCTTCAATGACATTCTGTTCATCGGCCTGGCCTTGACCGCCATTGCCATAGTGACCAAGATAATCGGGTGTGGCTTAGGGGCCACGAGCCTGGGTGGAAAGTCAGCGTTGATCGTCGGAGTGGGAATGGCCCCGAGAGGGGAAGTGGGCCTCATCGTGGCCACGATCGGATTGGGGATGGGTGACGTGTCAAATGCCATCTATTCTGTGGTGGTGTTCATGTCGTTGGCAACTACCATCGCCGCGCCATCGATGTTGACATATGCTTTCAAGGCCAAGTTCAAGAAGAAAGCGAAGAGGATCGAAAAAGATGACGATGACGGAGAGTTGAAGTTCCGTGAACGTTAAGAGTCAGTCGAGAATAACAAGTTAATGTGATGTCGAGAAGGAGACCAATCTGGTGATCGACCGCTCAGGTAGGATAGATAACCTTGAGAAGTGAAACGATCACAATCGTGGCCACGATCATTCCGATCACCACATAGGGGCTGAGCTTCGGGGCTTTCTCGTCCTCACTGTCGAAATAACGGATAAGACCCGCCGCGGATTGGAACCCTTGCCCTTTCTTTTCCTTAGGCATGCTGATACCTGAACTCTAACCTGAAACCGCATATAAAAACGTTGAGGTATTGATGCTGGACGGCGGCAATCGTAATCTGTCAGTTGGGATTAAAGGCGAATGACAAGAATCACTGGGGAACAGGGTTTATTAACGCTCGTGTCCTTGCCCCGGCGATAAACATGCAGTGGGCAGACGTCATCGCGAAGGCATTGCTCGAAAAGGGACGGAAGCACTTGCTATCTACCGGGATCAGCCCTTCCGGCCATATCCACGTGGGAAGCCTGAGGGAGGCCATCACCGCAAACGCCGTGAGAAAGGCCTTGCTGGACCAAGGAGCTGACGTCAAGCTGATCTACCTTGTCGACGACTACGACCCACTCCGGAAGAGGTACCCATTCCTTCCTGAATGTTATGAGAAGGAGATCGGCAGGCCACTGTGCCAGATCCCATGCCCCGGCGACAAATGCCATGAGAGCTATGGGGCTCATTTCATCCAGCCTTTCCTTGACGCAATCGCCGAGATGGGCATTCACCCAGATGTCTATTGGACCCATAAAGTGTATGAGGAAGGCAAGTTCGCCGAGCTCACCGACCTGGTCATCCGGGAAAAGGACAAAGTTGCGACAATTCTAAGGGAAGTGACCGGAAGGGACGTCCCCGCCAACTTCTGGCCTGTTTCGCCTCAGTGCGAGTCCTGCGGTCATTTCACGGACAACGTATTGTTATATGAGTATCCATACGTCCATTACAAATGCCATTGCGGACACGAGGGCAAGGCCGACCTACGTATCGGTCAGGCAAAACTCCCGTGGAGATTGGAGTGGGCAGCGAAGTGGAAGATATTCGGCGTTACCTGCGAACCGTTTGGAAAGGACCATGCCGCGGCCGGAGGTTCATACGAGAGCGGCGTCCGGTTCTGCAGGGAACTCTTCAACATAGAACCTCCGTACCCGATCCCATACGAGTTCATACAGTTCAAGGGCAAGGGGCAGATGCACAAGTCCACTGGACACGTGGTCACCGGGACAGATGCCCTAAGGATCACTCCAGCCCCGGTCCTAAACTTCAGCGTCCTGCGCTACAACCCTGACAGGCATATCGACTATGACCCTGGACTGGGCATACTGGATGTTGTTGATGAGTACGACCATATAGAATCGTTGTACTTCAACGGCGGCGCGGACGAGAAGGAGAAGGACCTGCTCCGCGCATACGAGATCGCTCAATCGAAGTGCGTGCGTACGAAACTGCCTATGCAGGTGCCGTACCGCCATCTGGTCTCCCTGGTCCAGATATCCGAGAGCTTCGAAGGGGTCATGGACATCATCAAAAGAACCGAGAACATGGTGGAGGCGTCCTCAGAGGATGTTGAAGTGCTCAAGCAGCGCTGCGACTGCGTGCGCTTCTGGCTGGAGATGTTCGCGCCTGATGAGGTCAAGTTCGCTATCGCCAAAGACATGCCGACAGTGGAACTGACCGCCCAGGAGAAGGCGTATTTCTCGGTACTGCAGACGGCACTAGCAGATGCGAACTGGGACCCTGACACGATCCACAATGCGGTTTACGATAATGCCAAGGGCTCAGGCATCCTGCCAAAGGTTGCGTTCCAAGGCTTGTACAAGATATTCGTCTCCCGCACATCCGGGCCACGTCTAGGCTATTTCCTTTCAACGCTGGACCGCGCATTCGTGATCAAGAGATTGGCCGAGGCCAGTGCTTAAGCCGGCCTCCTCCTTATCGAGAAGAGTAAGGCGAAAACAGCGAACCAGACAAGGCCCAGCACGATCAGGATGACAACGTTCCCAGGAAAGAAACTGTTCAGGATGAGCAATGTCCCAATCATTACCAGCAGGTTGCCCCAGAATATGTAGTAGTTCGAGTCGGATTTTGTCCAGGGGGTTCCTTGGGTTGGCCTTCTAAGGGTCACTCCAATGATTATGACGTATACACCCATTTCCAAGAATATCAGCGGCACCAATATCCACCAGTTATTCAGTGCGTAGGATATCATGATGGCAACGGCCATTGAAAGCAGCACTGCGGCGGCTGATAACCCGGCGTTGTTGAACCTGCGATTACCGTCGGTCATAGGAACCATATAGCGATTGGCCCACCGAGATAATAAAGCTGACCATCTACCTGCGCAACAGGCCCAACTCCTTCAGCTTGTCGGGCATATACTTGTCCGTGACGAAATCGAGTCCGTACTTGGCTAGTGCCTGCTGTTCTGCCTTCTTGTTAAGCTTCAGCATGGTCTCTATCTCGTCCTTCCAGTACTGGTCGGCGAAACGGGGGTCATTGAGTTCCGCGTGCAATGCCCTGATGTCCATATCGGTAAGCTTGTCGGTCGGCAGCTCATAGTTCATTATGTCGGTCGCGGTTATTCCAATGAACTGGGCCGATGGGGTGGCCAGGTACTCGCTTATGTGGGCCGTCTTAATGGCGCCATAGGCGACTGAGGCGAATATCCTGAACGACCATGGATCACCATCGGTGAACACGATGATCGGGAGGTTCATCTCCTCGTTCAGGCGCTTGATGAAGCGGCGGGTGCTTCTGGCGGGCTGTCCCTTCAGATGCACAAGCACCGCATCATTGTCCTCGGCAAAGCCGTTCTCCACCAGACGGTCGAACATACCGCCGGTCTCGATGGCGACCACGAACTTGGCCCCGTTCTCGATCAGCTGTACCTTTTCCTTCTCGACGTTGTAGGGAATACCGTAACCTGAGTCCCCAACATCGTCCAGGCAGTTGATACGCTTGGTCTTGCCCTTCCGGTCGAACTCCTCGATGGTGATATTCCCGATGACACTTGCGCCATTCTCTTCAGGGCGGAGCTTGAAGTCCTCCCGCATGCAGTTGGTGACGATCTCCAGGTCCTCGGCGAGCAGATTCGATTCGTCCTGGCTATGAAACTTGGCCTTCCCCCAGCCTTCGGAGATGTAATACATCTCCCTTAGTGTGGACGATTTGTTCTTGTCGATCATGTCCTCGATGAGCTCAAGCGTGAACATTGTTCGCAAGAGCATCATTGCTCCATTGGTCTTCTTGGCCGTCCTTGTTCCGGTGGCGTGTCCATACTTGAAGACGCCGTGCTTAGGGTCGAACCTGATGTTGCTCTTGGTCCTCAGCGGAAGGACCATCTTCGGAATCTTCCCGTGATCGATCTGGTCGTAGATCGAGTTCGCCACGTCGAAGAGCGCTTCCACCGCTTTGTTGTCAACCTTTTTCTCTGGTTGATCCTGGGTCTCATCAGTCATCGCTCAGCGCCTCCGATTTCTCGTCGTAATCGACCTCATCTTCATCATCAGCCTCCGGCCTGTCGGGCTCGACCGGAGCGATCTCGGTTATGTTAAGGCCTTTGATGTCCCAATCACCAGGCAACGGATCGGCTCCTATGATAGAGACGGGGTTTATGCCACTGGAATAGATTTCGTTCTCCTCGTATGCCTCTTCATCCAGGCCATTTAGGTAGAACGATATCTCCACCTTCCCGGTGGAGGGAATGGTCTTGAGCTCCCAGGTGGCCTTCCCATCATCCCGGATGTCCTTGGGGAATATGCCCAACCCTTGGTAATCAAAGGCCCCCTTGGGCAGCACCATATGGATGTTGAGCCGCTGCCCATGTGGCGTGTAGTTGTAGATGGTGACCCGGACCTTGTGCCGGCCATTCTCGAACGTGACATCGTCATCGATCCAGACCACGTTCATGATCTTCGTTATCGTGCCCGTCAGAGATGGAACAGGTTTGTCCACGATCTTGGCGCTCTTCTGCGCTATCAAGGGCAGGATCACCTGCACGATGTCGAACTTCTCTTTTGTGCGAGCTTTTGTTTCCTTCTTGTTCAGATGCGTCTTCAGAGTGCGGCCGCACGTTCTCAGGGCGATCTCAATCTCATTTTGGATCCCGGGTATGCTAGCAATTGCCTCCTTGGCCTCGGATGTGAAAGGCACCTTGGTCGAAGCAACGTGAACTATGATTATCGCCGGGCCGAACGGTATTCCGTTGCCCCCACGCTGCTCCAGACCATACCTGCGCCAGTCCACCGTCTCCACAGCCTTGGTGATGGCACAGGCGCCTTGCTGATACATAAGCGGCACCCGGTTCGCGAACCTGAGCAGTTGAACCGGTTGGTCCGCCGGTATGCCCCCGCCGTAGACGATGCCGACCTCGATCAGGAAAGGGTTGCCGGCATTGACCCTGGGGTCACGGGTCACCGGCGGACAATAGAACTCCGGTCTTACGTCGACCAGGACGTTTTTTAACCCTTTGCGGATAAGATTCTCGCCGATCGGGGAAAGACAGTCCGTGGGCGGACCCATGATCTTAACCGAGGACATTGCGGTAAGCAGCCGTTTGTAATCTTCCAGCTTCAACCCGTTCTTGTTCTTTTCCGGGTCCCAGCTCTTGAGGTTGGTCCTGTCCTGATCCATTCCCGCTTTTTCCGATATGTCCCTTGCCAGACGGTCGCTTATGCGGCAGAAATCGGTCTGCAGGAACTTTGATAGGGTCTTGGCCTTGCTCTCGTTGGCCATGTTCATGAGGGTTCCGAGTTCGATGCCCTCAGGATGGGGCTTGATCTCCTTTACCGCCGGCGGCAGCATGTCCGTCGCTCTTTCGAATGTTATGCTTCTGCCATCTGGGTCGATGAAAGTGATCTTGGCATGCGGATTAACGATAGCTGTCTGTTTCAGATATTCCAGGACCGATTGCTTGCCAGTCATGTACCGACCGTTCATGAAGAACTCTATCCTGATTCCGTGTTCTTTCCCTTCCCAAATGACCGGATTTTCCTTGAAGACGTCTGGCATGTTCTTCTTGGTGTTGACCATGATGTCGAGTTCCCAGGCGGTGTCTTCATTGCCCACTTTGGACCGCACTGTGGCCGGCTTACCAGTGGTGATCTGGCCGAACATGACGGTGGCAGAAATACCAATTCCCTGTTGTCCTCGGGACTGGCGAACCGCATGGAACCGGGAACCGTACAAGAGCCGACCGAAAACATTGGGAATGGCCTTCTTGATGATACCGGGACCGTTATCCTCGACCGTTACCTTATACTCGTTGGCCTCGACCTTCTCGATGCGAACATAAATATCGGGAAGGATCATCGCTTCCTCGCATGCATCGAGGGAGTTGTCCACCGCCTCCTTAACCCCCATGATCAGGGACTTAACCTGTGAATCGAAACCCAATATCTGCCTGTTGCGTTCGAAGAACTCAGAGACCGATATCTCCTTCTGTTTCTTTGCCAGCTCTTCAGCGATGGAGTTCACGAGATCACCCTCTCAAGATATGACTGAATGAATGCATCCCGGTGGCCAATATCCCCACGCAGATACTTATAAAAAATGGAGGAAATGGAAAAGGTTTAACCAGGAATTGCTCACTTCTTGGGCAATTCCTTGCCGCAGTTCCAGCACTTGACATCGGACTCGAGGACCTTGGCCTTGCAATAGGGGCATTCCCGTTCGACCGCCTCCTCGAACTTCTCTCCGCAGCGCGGGCACTCTTTGGCATCAATCGGCACATCGGCACCGCATTCTGAGCAGATGAACTTGTCAACCACCTTCTGTCCATCCTCGCCCTTCTTCTCCTGTTTGCGGGCTTTGTCGAACTCGGCCATCTTGGCCTTGGACCTGTCCATCCACCAGGTCAGTACCAGAAGCAAATAGAACAATAGTCCGATCTGGAATAGGCCGATGAATAGGATTCCGTAGTACAGATACGACGTGAGAACGTTGTCCATGCTCATGGCTACCGGTCCTAGTGCCGCGTTAGTGAGCACATACCCTCCAGCGACAAGCCCCTGGTACTGGAACTGATAGATACCTTCTGACAGATTGCTCAGGGTCTTGGTGAAGATCGCACTAGAGTTTGCAGCGTCCATACCCGCATAGGTCATGGAATAATTCAACGTATCAGTGCTTCCCCCGTTGGTGGCCAGCAGGTATACGATGCTGTTGTTGGTTCCATTGACGACCTCAACAGTGAAGTTATACGAATCAGAAGGCAGGCCCTTGACCGGGGTAACCTGACCGGCTATGAGCTCGTTGTTCTCCGAATGTAATACCGAACCGCTGTAGCCCTGGATATAGAAATAGATGTTCAGACCGAAGACGATTCCCAGAAACAGTATTAGGACAGTTCCGAAAACGGCCAGTTTCTTTCTGTTCTTAAGCCCGAAGTAGTATGGTATACCATATGCAACCAGGGCGATCAGCATTGGAATGAAGCACAATGAAATTGCGTATAACGTCAGTGCCAGGGTGAGCAGGACAGTAATCGCAAGGCCCAACGGAACCGCATACTTCTGCTTCCTGAATTTGTTGAAGCTTTCTTTAAATGACATTGACGCGCAATCGAATGTTCCACCTTTAAATCTTTTGAGAACATAAGACACCTTTTATTCCCGATTTGGACTATTTCTAAGGAATTGTAGACTCGATCAGGGATCACTATTACGCATTCTCCCTGATTGGTTTACAAAGATACCTGATATAGGCCATTACTCTAGAACAAATAGTCTCATTCTTTCTCATTCGGGCCTTCACAATTCCTGGATGAGC
The DNA here is from genome assembly GCA_963755265.1 of uncultured Methanomassiliicoccales archaeon. GTDB lineage: Archaea > Thermoplasmatota > Thermoplasmata > Methanomassiliicoccales > UBA472 > DASXVU01. The sequence goes on from CAVWKV010000080.1 coordinate 76,261, forward strand.
TCAAATGGGAGATCCTCATTAATCGGAATGCGAAGGGACCCTTTGATAGTTTCATATCCCACCAGTCCTTCTTGTATTCCTCCAGAATCGGAGTGCGAATGTAAAGTTCAATATGGGCTTTTGCCAGACCGAAATAGATCCATGGTCCTTTGTAGCTGTAATAGGCATTCCATACTGATGTGTTCCTAGGCCGCCATTGCTACCTTCTTGATGTTGCCCTGAGCTCCGGAGCTTTCTCTGAGCTTCCTTCGGAACTCTCTCGACATAAGCGTTCATATCTTCGGGGTTGACTTGATCGGGAGCAAACTGGACGGACACGATAAAGAACAAATCGGCTACCGGAATGAAGATGAGATAATTCCAGATTTTATTCCAACGGATATCTGGACCTCATTATAGCTGGCACAATAGGTTACTGAGATCGAAACTACTTGATAACGTTAAATTTAGATTACTTTACTGATTCAGGATCCGTTCGCTTCCTGACACCTACCCAGACGAAGTCTGCACCAATAATCATATAATGGTGTCCGGTATTGAAGCGTCTTACGCAGAGAATGAACATGCCCATTTCAATAGGTTCATATCCATCATTTCCTGAATACAGACCAAGGGGCGACAGCTGATGCCGACCATCGAAGATTCGATAAAGGAAGTGGAGGCAGAGATCGCCAAGACCCAGGTCAACAAGCATACCGAATATCACATCGGAAAGCTGAAGGCAAAGATAGCACGCCTCAAGGATGAGCAGGAGAAAAGGCGTTCCACTGGAGGAGGCGGAGGTAAGGGCTATTCGGTCAAGAAGTCGGGAAACGCTACCGTGGCTCTGGTTGGGTTCCCGTCGGTCGGAAAGTCCACATTGTTGAATCGGTTGACTGGTGCCGATAGCGAGGTCGGTGCATACGATTTCACTACCATCGATGTTGTCCCAGGCATCATGGAATACAATAGCGCGAAGATCCAGATACTCGATCTGCCAGGTTTGATCCGTGATGCTTCCAAAGGGAAGGGGAGAGGACGTGAGGTGTTGTCGGTGGTCCGTTCCGCCGATCTGATACTCTTCGTTCTAGACACTTTCGATACCAATCTCCAAGTCCTTACTGGAGAACTGGAAACGGCGGGCATACGCATCAATACACACCCAGCCGATGTTGTGATCACCAGGACAGAGTCCGGTGGTATCGACATCAAGCCGACCGTACACTTAACAAAAATCGATGTGGATCTGGCCTCAGCAGTCGTGTCGGAGTATGGATATGTTAACGCCGAGGTGGTTATCCGGGAGGACGTTAACGTCGATCAGCTGATTGATGTCCTGACCGGTAACCGTGTCTATTCAAAGGCTATACTGGCCATCAACAAGATCGATCTAACCGACAAGGCACATGTTGAACAGGTAATGGAGAAGTTCAAGAGCTGGAGACCGGTGCCTATCTCAGCCCAGGGAAAGATAGGCATCGACGAACTGAAGGCCCGCATCTTCGAATCTATCGACCTTATACGCATCTACCTCAAGAAGCAGGGACAGGAAGCGGACATGAAAGAACCGCTTATCGTGCGCAGAGGCAGTACCATCGGGGAGGTCTGCGATTCCCTTCACCGGATATTCCGACAGAATTTCAGGTATTCTTTGGTTTGGGGAAAGAGTGCAAAATTCCCGGGTCAGATGGTAGGTCTCGATCATGTGCTGCAGGATCAGGATATCCTATACATCGTGATCAAAAGGACTGGAGAGTAACCCATAATCTTTCAGGCTCTTAGTCATAGGACACGAACCGGATGGATCAAGATATTGTTTCTCCCAGAGCAAAGAAAGTGTTAATACCGTCAATAATATTGCTCGGGCATGATTCAGCGGCCGCGCGGGACAAGGGACTTCGCCCCTGACGAGATGGAAACGAGGAGGTACTTTGAATCACTCATGAGGGACGTCGCCAGGACCCACGGGTTTCGAGAGGTCTCCACTCCCATCTTCGAAACAACAGACCTCTTCGTTATGAAGTCCGGCCCGGGCATCGTCGAGGAAATGTATGCTTTTAAGGACAAGGGCGACCGTGAGATCTGCCTACGGCCTGAATTGACCGCGCCAGTTATCCGGTTCTTCGTGAGCGATCTGACGACCTATCCACGTCCGCTCAAAATGTTCTATTTTGGCCAGTGCTTCCGCTACGAGAGGCCACAGTCGGGCCGCTACCGTGAGTTCTTCCAGTTCGGAGCTGAGCTGATAGGGGCGCCGACCCCCGAGTCGGATGCGGAGATCATCGGCCTGGCCGCCTCAATCATCAAGCGTACGGGATTGAATGATTACCGCATCCGAGTGGGCCATATCGGTATCCTACGCTCGATGCTTGCCTCCGCTGGCGCCAAGCCTGATGACATGCTCAAGATTCTGCAAAAACTGGACAAAAAGCTCTATGATGAGGCCAGGCCAATGATGAGAGAGGCAGGTATAGCCGAAGACGACCTGGAACGCATAGTCAGGACTACGCAGATCACCGGGCCGATGTCGCTCTTGAATGAGTTCTCCGGAGAGGCAAAGGAGCATTTGGAACAGGTATTTTCCGTGCTGCACGCTTATGGATTCGACAATGTCTCGGTCGACCTGGGCGTGGTCCGGGGATTGGCTTATTACACGGGAATGGTCTTCGAGGCAGACGCTCCAGCATTGGGCGCGGAGAAACAGATCTGCGGAGGCGGTTCATACTCGCTCTCTGAGCTTTTCGGCGGGGAGAAGGTCTTCTCCAGCGGATTCGGGATTGGCTTCGACCGAATCCTGCTTGCCTTGCAGCGTGAGGGAACAACCTCCCCGAAGACCGGTATTCAGGCATACGTGGTCCCGGTCAACGAGAAAATGCGAGAGCGCGCGTTCAGCATCGTCGCCGACCTGAGGGGGTCCGGAATCGTCGCTGACATTGATTTAATGAGGCGAAACATGGCCAAGAATCTCAAGTATGCCGATTCGATAGGAGCGCGCTATGCCATCGTGGTAGGGGAGAAAGAAGCAGAGATCGATTCGGTCACGCTTCGGGACATGGTCTCTGGCAAACAGACACTCGTCAAGACCAGCGACCTTGTGGACCTCCTAGGAAAATGATGGTTGCTGGTGCCGGGGACCGGATTGGGGGATTCGATGTTGAAGAACCGAATATAGGAGGAAAGTTTGAGACACCGGCCCCCGGACACCAAGCGGACGAAATGCCATCTTATATAAATAATTAAGCAATAACGGCAAAAATATTATGGATTATCTTCTATTCGTTCAACATTTCTTCAAAATTGAATTCAAATGATTTTCCCTTCTGTTTCCTTCTGGATATACGCTAATAAAATATCGGACCACCTCCCCGAAGGATGGGGGACTGTAAATCTCAATGAGTTCCTCTAAATGGACTACGAAATAGGAACAAGACCTGCCTTCATCATTCTACGTCGAAGTATATCCTCATCAGGGCTCGGTAGTCGATGATCTTCCCATCAGCGCATTTACATTCAAACTCTGATGCCCGTGCCCACTGGATGTTTCGCACTGATCTTGCCGCAGTGTCAATGGCGTCTCTGGCCGCATCCTCAAACCCGTTCTTGGATATCCCGACTATCTCGATCACTTTTTGTACCATTCCATCACCGTTATGGACTTGGTTTTGTCGGCTAGAAATAATTGTTGCTTAGGAATCGCTCTTGCTTTGCTTCATTGAGATGTCGAGTTCATGATTCAGTAAAGCATCGGCCCTAGTTATTACCGGATGTTCCCGTCTTGCATGAAGAATCACTGTTTTCCTGAAACCCGTGAACCGCAATCTTGCCTCCCTATGAAGTGGAACGAGATTAGGGGATTTGACAACGTACAGTCCCTGCATCTGCTTGACCACCAATTCACTGTCCATTGTTACTTCGATCTCGTCCGCACCGTTCTCCTTGGCTGCGGCAAGTCCTGCCAGTAGACCATTGTATTCCGCTTCATTGTTAGTGGCCTCACCGATGAACATGGCCTTCTCCAATATAGTCCTCCCGTCCTCAGATTGTAGGACAAATGCGAACGCTGAAGGACCTGGGTTTCCCCTGGACCCACCATCGGTGAACAATCTTAATTTCATTAAACGTGGATTGAATGAACATATAGAAAAAATTGCCTAAAGCCGCTTCACGTAGCGGTTCTTCTCGTCCACAAGGATGGCCTTCTGTTCCACTGGGACATCACCGTACTCGAATGCCATTATAATTATTTTGTCACCCTTATGGACTAGTTTGGCGGCCGCCCCATTGATCATTATCTGGCCAGATCCAGCCTTGCCCTCTACGGCATAGGTCTCGAAACGTGCGGCGTTGTCTACGTCGGAAATGAGGACCCTCTCTCCGGGCCATATATCGGCCGCACGCAGAAGGTCCTGGTCGATGACGATACTGCCGATATACTCAGTGTTCGTCTCGGTGACGGTCGCGCGGTGGATCTTGCCCCGCAATAGACAGCGCATGAATGTAAGCAAACAGACCTCCCTCAAGAATCTTTCCTTTTGACTTCCTTTCGGAGTACGGTTCTTTTGCATGTAAGAGTGTTATTACAACTGAATAATGAATCCAAGCGAATTCAGACTAAGCTTTACGATATCATATCATAATCATCACATTCCTGACGTTGTATCGAAGCAAGATTTATTGATTAAGAAGCGTAAATGACCCTGAGGTCCGAAGATGCCCAATCCAACTGCCTTCTATTATAGCGATGGCATGCTCAAGTATCAGTTCGGACCAGACCATCCCTCTCAGCCAATAAGATATCGTTTGATCAAAGAAACGTTGGAAGGGATGGGAGTTTTCGGGGAAAATCTGGTTATGATACGACCAGAGCCAGCGGATATTTACCAGATAGAGCGCGTCCACAGCCCTGAATATATCGAAAGGATTCGGGCAGCATGCGCTAGAGGTCATGGCTACCTTGATGACGGAGATACACCAGCTACCCAGACGCTGTTCGAAGGAACATTGGCATGTGTTGGCGGGACCCTTGAAGCGGTCCGTGCGGTCGCCGAGGGACGATATGTGCACGCCATGAATCCTTCTGGCGGATTCCACCATGCCCGACCTGATGGGGCAGCAGGATTCTCTGTGTTCAACGATGTAGCGATCGCTGTCCGAATGCTCCAGCAGGACTATGGGTTCAAGAGGATAGCAGTCGTGGACACCGATGGCCACCACGGAGACGGCACCCAGTCCATATTCTATGACGAGAAAGTACTCACCATCTCATTCCACCGTTACGGCAACGGTTTCTTCCCTTCAACCGGCTCGATAAAAGAGATAGGCAAAGGGGAGGGATGCGGGTATTGTATCAATGTGCCACTTCCTTGCGGGACTCAGGACGAGGTCTATGTTCCCGCGTTCCGTAAGATCATCACCGAGGCGATGCGGGAATACAAACCGGATTTCATCATTCATCTGTTCGGAACCGATGCTCATAGGGACGATGATATGGTCAGACTGGGCCTCACCACTAAAGCCTTCGAGCGTATGGCCGAGATAACCCATCACTTGGCTCATCAATGGAGCGGGGGAAAATATGTTGTAGTAGGCGGGGGCGGTTACAACATCAGTGCGACCAGACGGAGCTGGGCGATCGCGGCGTGTGTCGTTTCCGGATCGTACCCCGACGATCCAGAGGGATTGCATCACCTGCAGGACCCATGCATTTACCATCGGACCGAGATAGGCGTCCGAGAGGCAGATGCCGCGGTGCGCAACGTGATGGACAACGTTCTTCCGATGATGCGCGGCGCCCCTTGATTATCAACGTTGAAAACCAACCAAATATCTGGAACGCTTCGATATCAGATTATTCTTAGGCATACCGCCAGACGAAGCCTACGAGCGTCTTCAGGAGCTGACCGAGCGTATCAAGTACGACCATTCCGATCGACAAGACAATATTAGCGGTCGGTTTATTTTTAGTTATATAATAATATATATTTAATAATATAAATCAATAATAATTTGTCATGAGCATCAGGGAATATTATAAAAGTGCATGGCGCCCCGGTCGGGATTTGGACCCGAGTCCCTAGCTCGACAGGCTAGGATGATAGGCCGCTACACTACCGGGGCTTATGCCTGTCTCCACAATTAATAAGTCATATTTATGGATTGAGGTAAACCAGTCCTTGGATGGACAGATGCAAGATACATTTCGTTGACATTCTGGAAAAGATTTTTATGGTGTCTTCCGTTCATTCCAACACTGCGCTAGGCAGTGGATGGAATCAGCATGGCAGACCGGAAGCTAAGGGTCGAGGACTATATGGTCAGAGACGTCATCCAGATCCCGGGAGAATACACCGTTGCGCAGACCACCGAGAAATTGATCTCCACCGAATTCCATGGCCTGCCGGTTACCGAGGAGGGCCATCTCATCGGATTCATAACCGCAAAGGAGCTGCTCCGCAACGCCAACCAGCCCGATGAGCTCGTTCGTAACATCATAAAAAGGGGCACCGTTAGCGTCAACCCCCAGATGGACCTCGACGATGCCGCCCGAGTCCTGTTCCGTCACGGCCTCAGGAACGTCCCGGTAGTGGATGGAAAGGGCATTCTGGTCGGCATCATTTCGAATCTAGATATCGTGCGTTCACACATAGAACGAGCTACACCGAACAAAGTAAACATGATCAAGAACTTCCTAGAAGCGAAGCACGGCATCACAATCGTGGTAAAACGGCGTTTGATCCCGATCGAGGACCTCAGGCCGACCCAGCATGAGGTCTACGCCGACGAGCTATTCGGTCGAATGGAGGAGATAAAGCGCGGCTTGGTAGAACCGATTATTGTGATCCAGAAGAAAGATCACTACATTCTCGTCGACGGTCATCACCGGGCATTGGCGTCGAAGAAGATGGGCGTGAAACAGTTCACCGCATTCGTGCTAGAGCCGAGCGTCGATGTCGAGCTCGGTTTGGAACGTTCCGCCGATGAAAGGAACCTGCACACACTGGACGATGTCAAGATCATCGATGGCTCGCACCATCCGCTAATCGAGATCACCACCAGGTTCATGAAGGACGAGACTAACGTCTAAGTCTTGACCATTCCATAATGCTAGAATGAAGATGTTTGATCCGAGGAGGATCACTCCTTTGATTTCCTAACCGCTTCCAATAATAGTCTCTGTTCGGCTGAGGCGATTATCGGGATGGTATCAATCACGGTGTCCGGATTCAGGCTGATGCTGTCGATGCCCGCCTTCACAAGGAACTCAGTGAACTCCGGATAGACGGAGGGCGCCTGTCCGCAGATAGAGACCGACCTTCCTTTCTTGTGGGCCTCGGTTATCAGGATCTGGATGGCGCGTTTTATGGCGTCGTTCCTCTCATCGAAGTAGCCCATTTTACCAAGTACGTCGGAATCCCGGTCCGCTCCCATGGTCAGTTGGGTCAGGTCATTGCTGCCGATGGAGAAACCATCGCAGTAATCAGCGAACTCCGCAGCCATGAATATGTTACAAGGGATCTCTGCCATCAGATACAGCTTGAAGTCCCGGTTCCTCTCCAGACCGACCTCGCTCATCATGGCAGTGATCTTTTTCAACTCATCTATCGTCCTTACGAACGGTAGCATGACCATGACATTCTTCAGCCCCATCTCGTCGCGCACCTTCTTGATCGCCCTCAATTCGAGCTTGAAGGCCTCGCGATATGAATCGGACACATAACGGGAGCATCCCCTCCATCCGATCATCGGGTTGGACTCCTTGGGCTCATACTTCTCGCCCCCCTTCATCTCCCGATACTCGTTGGTCTTGAAGTCCGAGGTCCTTAGTATCACTGGCCTGGGGAAGAAAGCCTTGCCCACGACGGCGATCCCGCTGGCTAGCCGGTCCACCAACTCCTGCGACTTGCCCTTTTCCATCATCGCCAGTGGATGCTCTTGGATATAGCTGGTGAACAGGAACTCGATACGCATCAGGCCCACGCCCGACACCGGCAGCCCGCAATATTCTTCAGCTTTCTGGGGGACGCCTATGTTCACATAGACCTTGGTCCCAGTAACCGGTGCGGCCATGCCGAAACCCTTCACGGACTTGGAATCGCAGGGGGTCTCTTCCTTCTTCTTGACAGCGATCTCGCCCTCATAGACCACTCCTGTCTTTCCCTCGACGGTGACAAGCATTCCTTCCTTTAGGATCGTTGTCGAATCCGATGCGCCCACCACGCACGGGATTCCCAATTCCCTGGCCACGATGGCGGCATGGCATGTCATTCCGCCCTCGTCCGTGACGATGGCGGCGGCGCGCGTCATTGCCGGCACCATGTCGGGCGTGGTCATCTTGGTGACCATTATGTCGCCCTTCTTGACGACCTCCAGGTTCATCTCGTCAGCTACGTGCCTGACCCGCCCGCTAGCGGTACCAGGGGACGCTGCCAGTCCCTTGACCAAGATCTTGTCTGATTTCATTTCCGCTACCATGGTATCCTGCTTCCCATTCTTTTCCCCATTGCTGCTCAGTGTGGTGACAGGTCTTGCCTGGACCACGAATACTTGACCGTCCTCGATGCACCATTCTATATCCATCGGCCGGTCGTAGTGGACCTCAATGTTCTTACCTATGTCCGCGACCTCAAAAATCTGGTCGTCGGTGAGTTTCTGCGCACCAATCAGTTCAGGAGCGATATCCTCCTTGATAGTGTCTCCAACCTTCCCCCGGACGAACTTCCAGGTCTGCTTGGCAATACGCTTGTTGATAATCTTATTGTGAAACTTCTCGACTACATAGGTATCAGGAGTTACCTTTCCGCTTACGATGGCCTCTCCAAGACCGTATCCAGCCTCGATGATAATATGAGGCATCTCAGAGTTGGGATCTACGGTGAACATGATCCCGGAAATGTCCGAGTTCACCATTTTCTGGACTACCACGGCGAGCTTCACCGCCGAGTGATCGAAGTTCTTGGTGACCCGGTAGGCAATGGCCCGCGGCGTGAAAAGAGAGCCCCAACATTTTTTAATCTTGTCCATAAGGTCCTCGGAGTTGGGGACGTTCAGATAGGTATCCTGCTGCCCGGCGAACGAAGCGGTGGGAAGATCCTCAGCAGTGGCGCTGGAGCGTACGGCGACAAGGCAGGCCTTCTTGCCTTTGAACATGCGGCTGTATTCCTTCACTACATCTTGCGCCAGGTCGGTCGGGATTTCCCCGTCCTCGAAGGCCTTCCGGATCGTGGCTGACGCGCCCTGAAGGGACTGTTCAGAGTTTACATCGACCGATGCCAACACCTCTTCGATCTTGGGAACAAGGTTGTTGGCAGAGAGGAAATCATCATAGGAGAGGGTAGTAAGCACAAATCCGGGGGGCACATTGAACCCCGCAGAAACCAGTTCTCCCAGGTTCGCAGCCTTTCCTCCTGCGATAGGGATATCGTTCTTGCTCAAGTCTGCGATGCTAGTAATTCGCTTCATTGTTTAGTCCCCTCTCAAGAACGGATTTGGACTCAAGGGAAAGAGCGTTCCTTCCCGTGTGCCGATTGGCAATAAGCGCATCGGCTATTAAGTTTTCCGAGAACGTAGCATTTTTGGTAGAAAACGCGTTATATTTCCAGCCAGGTCAGGGGCTTGACCTGGATGAGGGGAAGAAGGAACCTGAAAAGAACTTGGAACGTTATTAATCTTACAATTAACATATTAGTATGTTTTATGCCAACTCCAAAGTCAATTCTCTGATTCCGCCCGAGATTCAAGACCTCCGAGCTATGCCATTGCATGTCAAAGTTGAACTTTTCGTAACAGGATATTCGAGAATCGAATGGCCGCTTCGCTATTCATAGCTATTTTCGAATTTGTAAGGTCAATGGATAGCGTTATTGTCAATATTCGTAATGAATTTAATGTCTTTCGTAATAGAATAAATGAAATGATTAAATATCAAGATATTTTTCAAGGTGTTGCGAGGGCGTTGAAGTGAAAACCATTGAAATACGATGGCACGGCAGGGGCGGACAAGGTGTCGTTACAGCGAACGAGATCTTGGCCGGAGCCGCACTGAAGGAGGGCAAGTACATCAAAGCATTCCCGGAGTTTGGTCCGGAGAGGATGGGAGCACCGATAAGGGCCTTCGCCCGTATATCGGACGAGCCCATCGTCGTGCATAGCCAGGTTTACTATCCTGATGTGGTTGTAGTGATCGATCCCACTTTGATAGGTCAGATCAATATAATGGACGGACTCAAGCAAGACGGGTCGGTCATCGCAAACTATCCAGACGGAAAGGACAAGCTCAAGATGAAGATCGGGAGCGGAGCGGACATCCACGCGGTCAACGCCACGAAGATAGCACTGGATGAGCTCGGACGGCCGATGACCAACACAGCCATGCTTGGAGCATTGGTCAAGGTATCGGACATAGTCGGTTTGAAGACGGTCACGGAAGAACTCAAGGCGAAATTCGCCGGTAAGTTCAATGATGAAGTCATCGCGAAGAACGTGAAGGCCGTAGAGCGAGCGTACAACGAGGTGGACTGAATGGCGGAAAGAGGCTCAAAGGAATTAGAACCCGGCGCTATGATATGCGAAGCGGGAAATGCCAGGCAGTACCAGACCGGGGATTGGAGGTCGAAAAGGCCAGAGGTGGACAAGGAGAAATGTACCAATTGCCTTTTCTGCTGGATCTACTGTCCTGACAACAGCATCATAGTCGTGGACGAGAAAATGAAGGGATTTAAGTATACCCATTGCAAGGGCTGCGGCATTTGTGCCAACCAGTGCCCGGCTAAGGCGATCACCATGAAAGAGGAGGGAGCGTAAATGGAACCGATAGCGCTGAACGGGGACATGGCCATAGCACATGCGTGGAGACAGATCGACCCGGACGTCGTCGCGTCCTATCCGATCACCCCGCAGACAATCATTGTGGAGAACTACTCTGAGTTCGTTGCCAATGGCGAAGTGAACACGGAGTATGTATGTGCTGAGTCGGAGCACAGCGCGATGTCCCTTTGCATAGGTGCCTCGGCAGCTGGTGGCAGAGTTGCGACAGCGACTGCCTCGGCTGGACTGGCCTTCATGTGGGAAGTGCTTTGGATCGCTTCCGCCATGCGGCTTCCGATCTGTATGTCGGTGGCGAACCGCGCGTTGAGCGGACCGATCAACATCCAGTGCGACCACAGTGACGCCATGGGCGCCCGTGATACAGGCTGGATCCAGTTATTCGGGGAGAATGTCCAGGAAGCATACGATAACACTGTGATGTCCTTCAAAATCGCAGAGCACAAGGAGGTCCGGCTGCCCATCATGACCTGTATCGATGGGTTCATCGTCACCCATGCGCTAGAGCGCCTGGAGACATTGGAGAACCAGGTCGTTAAGGATTTCGTCGGGCCGTACCATGCTGTCAGGCCGCTGCTCGACCTGAAGAATCCGACTACGTATGGGCCGTTCTCACAGACGGACTACTACTTCGAGCACAAGTACCAGATTATGGAGGCAATGAAGCGTGCCAAGCCTGTCGTCAAACAGGTCCAGAAGGACTATGCCAAGATATCTGGCAGGGAGCACAGCATCATTGAGGGATACAAAACCAAGGATGCGGACTACCTCATCATGGCGATGGGATCCACCGCCGGGACGCTGCGCCACGTAGTCGACGAGATGAGAGCGGAAGGGAAAAAGGTTGGCTCGGTTAAGCTACGCCTTTTCAGGCCTTTCCCCTTTGAAGAGGTCAGGGAGATGCTGGAAGGAAAGAAAGGAGTTGCGATCATGGATCGTGCGATCAGCACTGGATCGTCTGGACCGATGTTCCCGGAGGTCCGGACTGCGCTATATGACGCAAAGGACAGCCCCGACATAACGAACTATGTCTATGGTCTGGGTGGAAGGGACGTCAAGATCGACGAACTGAAAGGCGTCTACAAGCAGCTCATGACCAAGGACCATGATATGGTCAACTACCTGGGGGTGCGCCCATGAGCTTCACCCTGAAGGAACTGACCCATTCGGAGGACCGCCTCACCGAAGGGCACAGACTTTGCGCCGGATGCTCAGAATCCATCGTGGCCAGGCAGGTCATGATGGCCAGCAAGAAGCCGATCGTCGTGGCGAACGCCACCGGTTGCTTCGAGGTCTCCACAACCATATACCCGTTCACATCATGGAACGTGCCGTGGATACACAGTGCGTTCGAGAACGCACCGGCATCGATCGGTGGGGTGGAAGCTGCCTACTTGGCACTGAAGAGGAAGGGACAGATCACCGAGAACATCAACTTCCTTGCCTTCGGCGGTGACGGTGCCACATACGATATCGGATTCCAGTCACTGTCCGGCGCGATAGAGAGGGGCCATCGGTTCCTGTATGTCTGCCTGAACAACGAGGCCTACATGAACACCGGCATCCAGAGATCGGGGGCGACCGGAAAGGGAGCGCAGACCACCACCTGTCCATCAGGAACATGCGCATCGGGAAAGAAGGAGTTCCCCAAAGATTTGACACGGATCATAATAGCCCATGACCTACCCTATGCAGCCCAGGCATCCCCTCACAATTGGAGAGATCTGATGGAGAAGGCAGAGAAGGGAATGGAATGCGGAGGACCTGCGTTCCTGAATGTCGTAACCCCATGCCCTCGCGGCTGGAGATTCGACCCGGCTCTGACCATCGAAATATCACGGCTGGCAGTTGAGACATGCATTTGGCCCTTATATGAGTTCGAAAAGGGAAAGTGGAGCCTGACCGCCGAGAGCAAGAGGATCGCCGAGGGCAAAAAAGAGAAGCGCCCGGTCATGGACTGGATCAAATCCCAGGGACGCTTCAGCCACCTGCTGAAGGATAAATGGTCTCCGATCGTGAGCGAGATCCAGGCCAACGTGGATAAAAAATGGGAAGAACTCATCAAGCTGAGTCAGATGTGATCGGGCTCAACTATCAAACTCCTTAACGTCTTATTTTTTAATGCCCACTAAATTAAAACGTTAATCTGGATGGTCTTGCGGCCTACCCTGATTCATCAAGGACGGAATCCATCCCTTGAAAGGCCTTCTCGATCGCCTCGTGGTCTTTCTTGGTGAGGAACCTGCCCGTGTTCGGCATAGTAGGTGTATCGATATGGACGATCTTGGGATCGAGTTCCCTGATCGTCGCCGCGATCTCGTTCACTTCGGCTATGTTCTGACCGACCAAGGTCGTCTTTATGTGGAAATCGCCCTTGAACGTCTTCCTCACTTTCTTGGCCCCAGAGATCACATCATCCAGATGGATCGTCCCGCAAGGCCGGTTCACCTTCTGGAAGGTCGGTTCCGTGGCTGCGTCGATCTTTGCTATAATGATGTCGAATTTGAGTATCTCTGCCAGGGCATCATCTTGATTCAACAACGTGCAGTTAGTAACTACGGACATGTTCTTGTCAGTCAGTTTACGTAGTGCACCAACAATGTCCCCCAGGTTCTCGGCGAGCAGAGGCTCACCGGTCCCTCGAAAGGTTATATGGTCGACTTTGTTGTCAGAGATCTGTTCCATGAAATCATTTACCAGGTCTTGCTCGGCCACGAACTTGCTCCTTTTCGAGACCATCATGCCGCCCCTGCCCAATCTGCAATAGGTGCAATTGAAGTTGCATACCTTCGGCCCCCTGCAGATGGGATCCACTCCTAGGCTGCATCCTGACTCGCTCGATTTCAAGCCATATACTGATCTCATTCGCATTACCTTCCATCTAGGGCTATCCGCCTTACTGACCATCACAGGACGGTGAACCCTATTACCACGCCGAACAATAACCCGCCTGTACCATGTTTGACTAGGATCTCTTGTTCGAACTCGGAAAATGCAATTGCTGCCAATCAAACTTAAAGGTTTCGTGGTTATTTAATGTGAAAAGTTGGAAATGACCGCTACCTGAGCGTATCGGAATGCAACAACAGATTATCTAGGATTGAGCGGCCAACATCTCTTCCCATATCTTGATGGTCTCTTCGGCCTCTTCCCGATCTACAACTTGAATGGCGAAACCGGCATGAATGATGACGTACTCGCCTATACCAGCCTTGACTAGGGATACGTTCACTTTTCTGGTGACCCCGCCGAAATCGACATCGGCGTCCTTACCTTCAATACTGAGAATCTTACCTGGGACTGCTAGGCACATTGTAATTCACCCTGCCATGATCTTCAGGATCGCTTCCGCAGGCTGACCTTCCGTGGCCTTGAGAGCTTCCATTGCCTTCTCCCTTGAGGCACCAGTCTGCTCCATCACCAAGGTGATGTCTTCCTCTGGCAGACCCGTTTCGACCGGAGCCGGGGACACTGGTTTCGCGGTTGCGGCGGAACGTGGCCTCACTTCGGGCTCTCCGACGATCTGGAACGTCTTCTGGCCTTGGACGGTCATGATTGTGACCTCGGCCCCTTTGAAGACGTATTCTTTTGACTTGGTCAGGATGGTTATTTCCTGAACGTCATTTAGCTCTTCAGTGCTTATGCCCATCTTACGCATAGCCTGCTTCATCTGTCGCGGGTTGACCCTGCCCATTCCTGGCATCATGGACGTCCTGTGAGTGATTATGTAGCGTATATAAAATCCTTACAAAGATGCTTCGGCCTTTACCGTTCGCTCCGTTCCGCTTAATGAATGATGGAAACGAGCGAAGTGTAAGGGTTTAATTTCTGCTTGTGCTCGCTTTTTTAACCGCCTCAGCGACCAGCCGGTTCCCTTCGCCCCGCGCATTGGCGCCGCCTATGGCAAACGTTTTACTGCCCCCACCCCTTCCAGAGACCGATCTTAGGACTTCGTTCAATAGCGTTGCGCAATCAATCCCCAGATCAGGGTTGGCGGCTACGATCAATGTCAGCTTTTCGTCCTCTGTGGCGAACGCGCACATGGATGAGCTCTTCTCTATGATGGAATTCGCCGCGTCCATTAACAATTTCCGGTCGATTCCTTCGAAGACCCCGCTATAGACCCTCATATCACCGATAATCGACGGTTCAATGTGTGCGATGGCATCTTTCGCATACGTGCGTAGGGAGTCTTTTGCCCTTATGAGTTCATCCTTCTGATTTGTCAACGAACTAAGCAATGTGCTGGTGGTTGCTCCCAGAATAGAAGAGGCCTGCAGGGCCAGCGTGGAGAGTTCCGACCCTTTCTCCACGGCCTGTTGGCCCACCTCGAACTCTATCTCGAAGTCCCCTGATGGCTTAGCCGAAGTGAACTTTGTGACTAAGAGCATGCCGATCTCCTTCGTGTTCTTAACGTGTATTCCAGCGCATGCCGCCATGTCGAAATCGCCGAATTTGACGATACGGACCCTATCCCCGTGGATCCTGTCGAGCTTGACGCGAGCCTTCTCCAGAAGAGGGCTGTCCTTTCCGACGATGATGTCCTCACTCTCGACCGCGCTCCCGATAACATCATTGACCGTTCTCTGGCATTCCGCGATAATCGTCCAGTCGATCTTCCCGCGAACCATTACCATCTTCTTTTCGGGGGTGATTGAGATCTTGACCAGCTCTAGATCGGCGACCCTTTTCTGGATGGAACCGAACAATAGGTGCTCCCCGGAGTGCCCCTTCATCAGATCGTAACGGCGAGGCCAATCGACTGTCCCTTTCACCGACTGTCCATTGTAAAACTTATGTCCCGGAACACGGTGCTTTATGACATCCTTCTCCGCTTTAACCTCAACCACGCCGAGACCGTCCAAAGTCCCGATGTCTGGATCCTGACCCCCACCCCCGGGGTAGAAGCAGGTCTTGTCCAAAATGATCCAATCACCATCAACTCTCTCCACGATAGCTTCGAACTCAGACTGGTAAGGCATGTTTCCATATAGACGGACGGTCATCTCAATGAAATACAAACTCCGATTGATAAACGTTCTCCGATTTGGAATCTAACCTGACTTGATTGTTTCATATGCGGTGAATAGGTCGTTCTTAGTTCGAATGAAATAAATTGATTAGATAAATAATTAAAATGAGCCGATGCAAACCGACATATATCTAACAACACATTTCTGAAAACCACAACGGCCGAGTTGGAATTCGGGCTGGTTGGCATCATGTTGGACGATTTGGATAAGCGCATCGTTGAAGAGATTTGCACATCTAGCCAAGGATCTTATCGCCAGATAGCGAAGAGACTAGGGATCCACCCCACGACCCTGATCCAGAGGATCAAGAATTTGGAAGAGCAAGGGATCGTCAAGGGCTACCGTGCCAACGTCGACTACATGAGACTGGGATACGAGTTTATGGCCATCGTCCACATCTATGTGGAAGGTGATCTGGTCGAGGTCGAGAGAAGGATCACTGACCTGAAGAACATAGTGGCCGTTTTTGACGTCACTGGAGAATGCGATGCGATCGCCTGGGTGGCATGCCGCTCTAGGGAAGAGTTCAGCAACGTGGTGAAGGGTATGTTGACCATCCCCGGGGTCAAGAAGACGAACACCTATGTCATCCTGAGCCTGATCAAGGACCCGTTCAAATTCATCCCCAATTTCGACGATAATAGCGAGGGGGAGAAGCAGGTCCACCGCCGTGGAAAATGAGCTTCCTCCCCGATGAAACGGCAATACAAATGGCAGATTCTATAGAAAACTGAAAGCAGAGTGTCGACTTTCTGAGGATAATGTTGCCATTACTCGTCATTTTGACAACTGCCAGTTAGAAAAATGTTTAATACCGTTCGCACTTAACCACAGACAACACAACCACAGCGAGACCAGAGGTTGCAGCAAATGATCCGAACACACGATTGCGGCGAAATTCGAACTGAGGACCTCGGAAAGAAAGTCAAGCTGGCTGGTTGGGTCCGCTTCTATCGGGACCATGGAGGAGTGCTATTCTTCGATCTTGCAGATGCGCATGGCACAACTCAAACGGTATTTGACTCGGAAGCCTATCCCAGCACAGTTGACATCAAGAGTCTGAGTTCCATCCTCAATACTATCGGTAGGGAATATGTGATCTCCATTACCGGGACGGTCAGAGAAAGGGTGCCAGGCACCGAGGACGTTCGCAATCCCACCGGCAAGGTAGAGGTTCTGATCGAGGAGGCCAAGCTGCTCAACGTTTCTAAGCCTCCTCCATTCGAGATCGCCGAGCAGAAGAACTCGATGCTGCCAGGAGAGGACCTGAGGTTGAAGTACCGCTATATTGACCTCCGGAGAAGGAGATGGTGGCCAACCTGAGGTTCAGACACAAGGTGATCTCATCGGCTAGGAAATACCTAGACTCGATCGGGTTCATCGAGGTCGAGACGCCAATGCTGACCAGGAGCTCGCAGGAAGGTGCCAGAGACTTTCTGGTGCCGTCCAGGACGATGCCAGGCGAGTTCTATGCCTTGCCTCAGTCCCCCCAGCTCTACAAGCAGATGTTGATGGTTGGAAGTGTCGAACGCTATTATCAACTGGCGCGCTGTTTCCGTGATGAGGATTCCCGCGCCGACCGGCAGCCTGAGTTCACCCAGCTGGATGTTGAGATGTCATTTGTAGAGCAGGAAGACATCTTCACCATCATTGAGGGCATGTACGCTCAAGTGTGGAAGGAGGTCTATGGCACGGAACTGCCTATACCATTCCCGCGCATTCCCGTCGAAGATGCGTTCTCCAAGTATGGGACGGATGCGCCAGACGTGCGTTTCGGATTGGAGATCGTCAATGTCACCGAAGAAGTGAAGGAAGCTACCTACGACATTTTCCAGAAGATCCTGAAGAAGAACGGGATCATCGTATGCGTCAACCTGCGTTCGTCGCTGGTCAAAGAGAAGACCCTCGATGCAAACGTGGGGCGCAAGCAGGTGGACCGACTCATCGAATGGGCCAAACAGCAGGGTATGGGTGGGCTGACCTGGATGAGGATGACCGAGGAAGGCCTCCATTCCAACATCGTGAAGTACTTCTCCGAGGAGGTCCGGAAGAACCTGGAAGGAAAAATGGAAGCAGAGGACGGGGACCTATTGTTGTTCATGGCTGGCCCGAAGATGCCGACGCTGAAGGCGGCGGGACAGCTACGAACCAAACTGGCCAAGGAGAACGCCCTGCTCGAGGGCAAGGGCCATCAATTCGTTTGGATCGTCGACTGTCCCATGTTCCAGGCCGATGCGGTCACAGGAAAATTGACCTCATTCCACCATCCTTTCGTAAGGCCGGTCAAAGGAGACATCGATGAGACAGAAGACCCTATGAAGATCAAGGGCCTGTCCTACGACCTGGTCCTGGATGGCAGCGAGATTGCGTCAGGTTCGATGAGGAACCACGACCCTTGCGTCCAGCGCAAGGTGTTCCATCTCTTGGGAAAGGACGAGGAGCAGATGGAAAAAGAGTTCGATTTCTTCCTTGAGGCACTGTCCTACGGGGCTCCGCCTCACGGAGGCATCGGCATGGGAATGGACAGGCTGTGCGCCATGCTGCTTGGTTGCGAGAGCATCCGCGACGTGATCGCGTTCCCTAAGAACAAGAAGTTCCAGTCTTTGGTGGACGGTTCCCCGACACATGTCGAGCAATCGAAGCTCGATGAGCTCCAACTGCTCTCCCTCGCCGAGGATGAGAAAGAGGTCTAAGACCTCTTCTCCAATTCCTTTTTCACCGCTTCCACGATCTCCTTGGACTGGAATTTGCCTTTTGTGGCCTTTATCACGTGGCCGATCACACTGTTCGCCGCTTTCGGATTGTTCTTGAAATCCTTTACCGTCTCTGGATGTGCATCCAGGAACTCGTTGATCGAACTGACCAATTCATCGGCCATGACCGTCCTTTCCCCAGCCACGTGATTGCCGCCTTCAGCGATAGTGGCGATTGCGCGCCTCGCTTCCGAGTCCGTGATCGTTCCGTTGATGTCGTCTTCGATGACATGGCAGATCTGGGCCCTCGTGTTGTCGTCGAGCCTCTGCTCGATCGCTGTCCAATTAGAAGTAATCGGACCGAGTAACCTAGGCACTACCTTTTCCGGCTCCAGGTTCTGGCAAAGATGTTCAAATAGGTCGGCCATGCCCCACGAGGTGATCACTATCTGTTTGGCAGTAACCAAGTTAATCCCGTATTGGCAATGGAGACGGGCAGCACGCTTGATGGGCGTCTCCGGAAGAACCAAGCCCCTGGCGAATTCGCCAACATTGTACTCTCCCAGGTCCGGTTCTCCGATGTAACCGTACTCTTCCTCCATCTCCTTCTTCCTGGCCGGCATCGTAACCTTGCGCTCTTCATCGAACGCACGCGTCTCACGCACTATCGCCTTGCCCGCAGCCAGCATCTTCGTTTGCCGGGAGACCTCATAGTTCAGCGCACGCTCCAGGTTCTTCAGCCCGAGGATGTTCTTAACTTCGACTCGCTCTTCGCCCACCGAGATGTTCGCATCACAGCGCGCCACTTGCTCGTCGGAAGCGCTAAGGCCGACCAGGTGGCGAAGCTCGACCAGAAGTTCGGCCACAAAGTCCCTGGCCTCGGAGGGGGACGACATATCCGGTGCGCTGACGATCTCTACCAGCGGAATTCCACTGCGGTTATAGTCAATTAGAGAGACCTCCTCACCGGACTTGCCTACCCGTTTGATCCTGCCCGGGTCCTCTTCGATATGGACCCTCCAGATACCAATACGCTTTCCGTTCAGATCGTAGTGTCCGTGTTCGCCTAATGGGCTCTCGTACATGGTGATCTGGAAGTTCTTCGGGAGGTCTGGGTAGAAGTATGTCTTCCTGGAGAACCAGATACGCTCGTTCACTTCGCAGTTGAGGAACTTGGTAATCATAAGACCGTACTCAAGAGCCCTCCGGTTAAGGACGGGCCGGGAACCCGGAAAGCCAAGACAGGTCGGGCATATGTTGGTGTTCGGGTCGGCCCCCTCGGTACTGCAGGAACAGAAAAGTTTTGACTTCGTGGGAAGCTGGAAGTGCATTTCCAATCCGATCTTCATAGCACTACCTCCGGCGTCCTGGGAGAGAAAACAGACTCCCATTCCTCGCCCATCGATATCAAACCCAATTCATCCCAGTGCGGCGCCACGAACTGCATGCCCACTGGCATCGTTGATATGTAACCGCAAGGTGCCGACAGGTGCGGCAGCCCGGTAAGGTTGGGCGGGATGGTCAGGAAGTCGGCGGAATACATCTCTAGGGGCTTCATCTTAGCGATCTCGTCGAACTTTGGTGCCACGAAAGGCATTGTCGGGGTCACTATCAGGTCGTGGTCGGCGAATACAGAATGGTACTCCTTGGTTATCAGCTGACGGACCGCGAGCGATTTCAGGTAGTACTTATCCCGGAATCCGACCATACGGCAGAACGTGCCAAGCAGTATGCGCCTCTTGGCCTCTTGGCCGAAGCATTCTGAACGGACTCCGGAGAAGAACTGGTTGAAATGCTGTGATACGTTCTTTTCCGGTACTCCGAACCTCATCCCGCAGTATCTGGCTAGGTTGGTCGAGGCTTCGGTGGTGGCCAGAATGTAGTATGCTGGCATGGCGAACCTCAATGAAGGCATACTCACCTCCTCGACGGAAATATCGAGTTTGCTCGACATTCTATCGAGAGCGACTCGGAATGCAGATTCGACATTTGGTGAGATGTTAGCCATGGCCTCCTTCGGCAACGCAAGCCTTTTGATCTTCCTTTGTGAGGTGCCAAATCTAGGCTGGGTGCACGAGGTTGGGTCCTTGGGATCTGAACCAGCGATAACGGGCAGCAGCCTCTTGATGTCCGCCATCGACCGGGACAACATCCCTACCTTGTCTAGGGAGTTACCATAATCTATCAGGCCGTAACGTGACACACGCCCGTACGTCGGCGTTAGACCGTAGACCCCACAGAATGACGCAGGGGCCGAGATTGAACCGCCAGTGGATACGCCTAGGGCAACGTGACCTTCGATCAGCGCCGCCGCGGCCGCCGCTCCTCCACTGGAGCCTCCGCATGCCCGTCCGGTATCGAAAGGGTTCAATGGTATTCCGAAACCGGAATTTGTGCTGAACGTTCCAAAACCAAACTCGTCCATATTCGTCTTGCCCAGTAACAGCCCTCCAACCTCTCGGAGCTTGCGTACTGGTGTGGCATCGAACGGCGGGCGGTATCCTTCAAGGATCCTCGAACCGGCCCTTGCCTGGAACTCTTTGGTACACAGGTTATCCTTTGCCGAGAACGTGAATGACGAACTGTCGTCAGCCTCCAAGAGGTCCCGGCCAATCAACTGGTTGAATATGTGGTACTTCTCGTCGATGGCCCTGAGCCGGGCCCCGTCAATGCCGCCGCTCACGAGAGCTTAGGCCCCCTGACGTAGTCCTCATAAGTATCCATCATTGCCCGCAATCTAAATGGGTCGAACTCCTGGCCGACCTGATCTTCACGGAGCACGTCGTTCACCGGAACGGGGTTGAAATCGTAATCGGTGAGATCGGGTGCTTCATCCAGCACAGAGAAATTATTGAGAATGTCCTCGAGATCCTGCGCGAACTTCTTCAATTCTTCGTCCGTCAGCTCTAACCTCGCGACCTTCGCAACCCTTTTCACTTCTTCTATATCCATGCTGTCAACCCTGCGCCCTCTCGAAGAAGGCCGTGATGACCTGAAGCGACTGCAGCCATGTCAAACTTTCGCACTGAGAGTCGGGGCACAGCCTATGAAATTGATGTAGCCTAGTCAACGATCAGTGTTTGTCCAGCACGCTCTCGCCCGTCAACAGTCAAAAGAAAACGCTTATTACCTATCACAACTTACTGCGGTCCAAGTGATCCGATGGCGGATGATTACGAGAAATTGATGAAGCAGGGATTCCAATCAATGGGTGACGGCGAATACGCTGCGGCCCTATCCAAGTTCGACAAGGCCATAAAAGTAAACCCAACGAGCGCGGAGGCCTATCTGGCCAAGGCAGATGCCGGCGTCCTGGTTCCCAAGGTAACCCAGGAAGAGGTCATTGCTCTATACAACAAGGCGATCGAACTGGAACCGGACAACCCGTTCATCTATCAGGCGAAGGGTGCATTCTGCATGGACGTCGGTCTGTTCAACGATGCTGAGGCGGCATATTTGAAGGCAGCGGAAAAGGATCCGGAGAACTCCGCATACTACTATTCAGAGTTCGGCGTTGAGTACTTCCGCAAAGCGCCAGTCGTTTTCGAACAGCACATGGATGAGAAAACGATGGAGATTATCACCAAAAAGTCGCTCAAGTACCTGCTCAAGTCCATCAACCTGGACGAAGCCGGAGCGAAGAAACTCCTGTAACGTTAGATTTTTATCTCTGGAGGAGATCGTCCTCTTCCCACCTATTCTTTTCATGATTTGTGGATGCCAAAGGGCTGCAATTAGAGCACATCTTACTTTTGACATCGTAGTGCCGCACACAGACCAGCTGTCCGCATATGTTGCAGGTGAAACGTGCTGGTCGTCCGCAGACGCTGCATTGGCCGATCAGGTCCATGACCTATCATTGCTTAAGGAGAAGGATATAGTTTTGGTCGGGCCGCGAAATCGAACGCTCAGATTCCATTGGTCTCGTCCAGAACGGTCGATCTTTGTTCACCTAATGGAAGATCGAGCATCGCTAATCGTTCTAGCCCTTCCACGACGCCTTCGGAATGAGATGCCCTACTGACGTAGTCGGCGGCATCCTTAGCCGATGCTGATGCGTTGCCTACCGCAATGCCGTAACCGCATTGCGAGAGCATCTTCACGTCATTGTCCGAATCACCGATAGCGACCACTTCGGAAGTGTCGATACCGAGGATCTCGCATGCCTTCCTAACGCCGTCCAACTTACTATGCCCTGGCTCCATGATATGGATTGCAAATCCGGTTGCCTCGATCTCGACCTTCCAATCTTTCAATACCTCCCTAACTGCCTCAAGATCGACAGAGCGCTTTAACGCCACTTCGGTCTTACGCCAGTTGTCGGTGAAGAGTCGATCTACCTCCGGCATCTTGGTCTTGAGATAGGCAAAGGCCTTTTTCGCGGTCTCGTCAGAATGCAATTGAAAAATCTGCTCCTTGTAAGATACTAGGCCACCGTTCTCGGCAATGACCGGACCCTTTAACCCGATGAACGTGGACAGACCGAAAGCCACTGGAAGTACATTCCCTGAGCAAAGTGACACCGTATATCCGCTTCCCTGCACTCTCCGCAAGGTCTCTATGCCAAGAGTCTGGATGCACTTCTTCTTATCGGTGATCGTGCCATCGACGTCGCACACCAGGAGCTTATACTTGGGTTTCATCGGATCTTCCGAGATCAGTTGCGCAACTCGCCTAGGGTGGTGACCCTTTCGGCAAAGGCGTTATGCTTGTGGATCGACTCTTCGCTCTCGCTTCGTACGGTCACGAGCGTCTCGTCCGGCAGATCGGTATATTTAACCAATATTCGCTGTAGGTTCTCTCTGACCACATCCTCCACGAATTTCGGATGGTCATGTGCTTGGATGACCACCATGGCCTCCTCAGAGCGCTTCAGTATCTCGAACGTGGGCGAACTGAACGATGCCTCGGCGATCTCGATCAGGTCATTGGCCTCGATTTCCAGTTCCTCGGGCATCTCGATCATCAGGGTGGCGACATTCCTCTGGTTATGGGTGATGTTCGGCAGATCATTGTCCTTGAACCTCAGGTTCCCTTTCTGCAGGTCCTTGACCGTCTCCATGGCGCAGGGGCATGCAGTCATGCCGATGACCTGGACACCGATCATCTTCTTCATCCCGTTCCCCTTCCGGTTCGTGGCCTTGGCCATGAGCTTGAAGGATTCCATCGTCTTTCTCCCTGATGGTACGGTCCTTTCCAAGAAATAGTCGGCCACGATGTTGACCTCGGAATAGGTTGCGTACTCGTGCCTCTCGAGCAGGTCCTTGGATATACTGGAGGCGAGGGCCTCGATACCGCTCACTGGCTTGTTCAGGCTTCCTTCTACGACATCGGTTATGACCTCAAGATTGCGGGAAAGGTGCGAGCCTCTTTGCTCAGAGGGCAAATCGACGAAAACGTCGAACGTACAGGTAAGTGTAACCAGGTGGCCAGCGCGGGTTACGGCCACAGGTTTCTTGACGCCTGTGACGCCGACCCTGGTCAGCATGAACCCGTTTGCAAGCCGCCTGTTTTGGACATCGCTCAGCTGTATGGAATCACCTAGCGGTGTGATTCAGGCTGTATATTAAAAACCTCTCGTTTGCGACCACCCAAACTGTTAAGAGAAAGGAACTCAGACCTTGATCAATTCGTACTCCCGGGAGCCGAGTCCTAGTTTTTCAGCGTATTCTAGCTGGACCTTCCAATCGAAATCGTGCATTGCGCGGATCTTGTCCGTTCCCGGTCCCAAGGGTTTTTTAATCCGGGTATTGGCGATCGAAGTCTCGGCATTCACTAAATCGACGCATGCCTGGTCAATGGCCACGATATCCTTGGACGCCACGATCCCGATATCTGGCACCACTGGTCTGTCGCTCCAACCGGCGCAATCGCAAAGAGGCGTGAAATCCATCAAGAAGGTCATGAACCCGATGCGGTTGGCCTTATCCTTCATCAGCCCATAGCAATATTCGACGATCTTCTCCTGGATGACCATCGGATCGGTCCATTCCCCGGGATTGATAGCTTCGTTCTTGCACACTATGTAACATTCGCCGCAGCCAATGCACTTTTTATTATCTATACTGGCCTTTTTCTTGGATATCTTGATCGCCTGTTGCGGACAGTTCCTGGCGCATATGCCACAGCCGATGCACTTCTTCTGGTTCACTTCTGGCTGGACGTCATGGTGCATCTCCAGCTTCCCCGCGCGGGAACCGAAACCCATGCCCAGGTTCTTCATCGCCCCGCCGAACCCGGTCATCATGTGTCCCTTGAAGTGCGAGACCACCATGATTGTATCCGCCTGGACCGCCGCCGATCCCACTTTGACCGTTTGACATCGTTTGAGGTTGACGGGGATCTCGACCTGGTCCATGCCTTTGAGCCCGTCGGCAATGATGATCGGTGCGTTAACGACCGGGTAGCAGAAACCGTGCTTGGCCGCGATAAAGATGTGATCAACGGCGTTCGCCCTCATCCCAGTGTAGAGGGTGTTGCTATCGGTGACGAACGGTTTGCCGCCATTTTCGGCTACCAGGTCCACCATCTTGGCCACGAACTGCGGCCTCAGATATGTGGTATTGCCAGCCTCGCCAAAGTGGGTCTTGATCGCTACCAGGTCTCCCTTCGAGAAGGTCTGGCCCAATCCTGCCTTCTTGTAGAGCCTGGTTATCTTGTTGATCACATTGTCCTTTACGCCCTGGGCCCTCAGATTGGCGAAGTATACATCTGACATAAGCTCAGTTGATGATATCGTAGCGACGCCTAATAATATTACAGGGTCCGACGCCCGACACGGATTAATAGCGAGGAATGAATCATGAACCAATGATCTGCGGTGTGGACGAGGCAGGACGCGGGCCAGTGCTCGGTCCGATGGTCGTTGCGGCAGTGGCCATTGACGATGATGCCCCGTTGCGGGAGATGCAGGTTCGGGACTCAAAGAAGCTGACCCCCGCCCGCAGAGATGATCTGGCGGCTAAGATTGAAGATAAGTGCAAAGTAGAGTATACGATCGTCAGCCACGAAGAGATCGACGCAAGGGGGACCAAGACATCCCTGAACGAGCTTGAGGCGGTTGTGTTCGCCTCGCTGATTGACCGTTTGAGGGCCGAGGTCGTATATGTGGACGCTTGCGACGTGAACGAGCAAAACTTCCGCCGGATGGTCAGCGGACGACTGAACTATAAGCCTAGAATGGTGTGCGAACACAAGGCGGACGACAACTACCCGATCGTGTCTGCGGCATCGATAATCGCCAAGACAACCCGGGATCGGATGGTATCTGAAATACAGGCCGAGATTGGCCAGGATATCGGTTCCGGCTATGCGTCCGACCCAAAGACGATTGCATTTCTGCAAAAGTGGATAAAGGAGAAAGGGGATTTGCCGCCCTATACGCGCAGGTCATGGGCTACGGCCAAAGAGGCACTAAGCTCGTCCAAGAACGCGAAATTGACCGACTGGGGATGATCTAATGCCGGTAAAAGACCTTCTGGAAGAAACCATTGCGAAGTTCAACGCGAAGGTAGAGAAAGACGTAGCCTTACAAAAGGAGTTAGAATGCATTAACAAAAAGGCTAACATGGACCTGGGAACCGAGAGCTATTCCTTTGAATTGTCATGCAACAAGATCCATTCACTGAAAGAGGGGATGGTCGACAACCCCGACATCATAATAACGTCGGACCCGAAGACTGTCGAGGACCTAATCACTGGAAAGATGAAACCGATGAAGGCCTGGGCGCTTAAGAAGATCAAGATTAAGGGTTCCTTGGAGGACGTCATGCGCCTCCGGAAGTTCTTCTGATCCTCATTTCTTCTTCGAAAGAATATAACCCACCGCCGCACCTATGACGATGCCAACGGCGGCTCCGGCCTCCATGTATAGCACCTGATTGGTAAGAACATAGGCGATGAAACCGGCCATAAGGCCTAGTAGTAAGCCGAAGGCAAGGTACTTTGAAAGGGTCTCGTTCATAATGCTCCATGGATTCCCTTCCATAAGAGATTTACCTGACCAGAGAGATATCTTGGTCACAAGATGTTGGGAAACCTTTATCTAAGGCTTCTCGATTAGGAGTACTCCACAACAGCGGGGTAGGGTAGCCAGGACATCCCGTCGGGCTCATAACCCGGAGACCGATCGTTCAAATCGATCCCCCGCTACCATCTTCTACTAAGATTACTCCTAAGGACGATTCGTTTGGAATGACCATCGAACGGTCACAAACAAATAGGCCGCAACGCATTACCTCCCCAGCCACTCAAGGAACAGGTGTTGAATGCCAAAGGTAGACGTTCTGATCATTGGCGCTGGGGTCACCGGTGCAGGTATCGCCAGGGACCTTTCCATGCGTGGAGCGTCGGTGTTGCTTCTGGACCGTGGTGACTTCTGCTCCGGCGCGTCAGGAGCGAACCATGGCATGCTCCATAGCGGGGCGAGGTACGCGGTCAAGGACCCGGAATCGGCAAAGGAGTGCGCCACTGAGGCGAACATCCTGAGGAAGATCGCCGCCCCTTTCATAGAAGACATTGGCGGCCTTTTCGTTTCATTGCCAGAGGATGACTACGGTTTCGCCGAGAAGTTCAAGCGTGGCTGCTCCAATTCCGGTGTTGAGACAAGGGAGCTGGATGTGGCCGAGGCTAGGGACATGGAACCTTCCCTGAGCGGCGACATGGTACGCGCATTCTGGGTCGATGACGGTGCGATCGACCCGTTCGGTCTGACCCTGGCGAACATCGAGGATGCTAGGGCCAAGGGAGTGAAGGTCCGCAACTACTGCGAGGTCGTGGGACTAGACGTCAAGGACTATTCGATCGAAGCGGTGCGATTCAAAGACTACCGAAGCGGGATAATCGAGGCGGCGAACCCAAGCGTCGTGGTCAACGCTGCCGGGGCCTGGTCATCAAGCATCGCGGGGATGGCCGGCCAAAAGCTTTCGTTGCGAATTGACAAAGGGAGCATGGTCGTGCTGAACGGACGCCTCTGCCGGATGCTGGTGAACCGCCTTAGACTTCCATCAGACGGAGATATCGTCGTCCCCAATCATTCTTCCACGATAGTAGGGACCACTTCCAGCGGAGTAACTTCTGGTGATGGCAACAGTCCTACTGAGGCGGAGGTATCTTACCTACTGAGGGAAACGGCCAAGGTCGTCCCGGGTATAGCAAGCGCAAGGGCGGTCCGAGCCTATTGCGGAGTCAGGCCTCTCATACCAGCGGGCGGGGGAGGGCGTTCTGCCAGTCGTAATTTCAAGGTACTTGACCATGCTGGATCGGGCATAGATAACCTGGTGAGCGTGATCGGAGGCAAGCTGACGACCTACCGGCTCATGGCGGAGAAGGTCTCGGACGTGGTGTGCCAGAAGATTAATAATAGCAATAAGTGTCGCACCGCGAAGGAGGTCATCTCCGAGATACCACCAATCGATTCCGTTCCTGGTATCCACGACATGGCCCTCCTGCGCATGGCAAAAAAGAACGGCTCTGCTTACCAGAACGTGCTGGAACAATGCGTTTCCTACCCCCGAGGCAAGGAGGAGGTATGCACCTGCGAGAGAGTCCTGCGCGGGGAGATCCAATACCATTTGAAGAAAGGGGATGTGCGGAACGCCTCCGATCTCATCAAACGAACAAGGGTCGGCATGGGCTATTGTCAGGGGGGTCTTTGCATGCTTGGCCTGATGTCGGCGGCGTTAGGGGTTTCCAAGACGGCCCCGATCGAATACATCGACAGCTTCCTCAATGAACGTAACAAGGGCATCTCGCCCGTCCTGGTCGGGGAACAGCTTCGCCAGGAGATGTTCAAGGCCCACCTGCTTCGCGGAGTCTACGGCATAAGGGAGGAATCCAGATGAGACACCTCGACCCGGTGAGGACCGAATTCCTGGTCATCGGCGGAGGCGCAGCCGGAATGCTTGTGGCGACCTACCTTTCGGAGCGCAGGAGGGATGTGGCCCTGGTAAATACCGGCACATCATGCACCGCCCTATCCACTGGCTGTTTCAACGGCTCAGGCATAAACGAGGACATGCTGGACTTCCTGTTGCCCAGGCTCATGTCCAATGGTCTGAGCATGATCCGGTATGGAGAACAGATGCTCCTGTTGGGCAACGCCGGCAACCGTTATCGATGCAGACTAGCCCCTCAGTATACCGCGCTTGGGACACTAGAATCCATGCAGCAATCCAGGCTGGCCGTGGTCGGCATAGAGGGCAATTCTGAGGTGGACCCGGAACTTATATGTTCCTTGTTGAGGCAGGATGCTGGCCTCAAAGCGGACCCTGTGCACATCCCCAACAAGGGCAGGATTTCATTGAACGTCTTGTGCGACGCACTGAGGCAGATAGATGCCGACTCGATCATGCTACCACCGTTGTTTCCTCTTCGCGATTACAACGCAGCGATGCTCGAATTGAACGAACGTACCGGACGCATCGTATTCGAGCCCGTCACTCCGTTGTCTCTGCCGGGCCTTAGGCTGGCAGAGGCAATGCATAAAATGCTCTCCATCAGCGGCTGCCGGGTCATGGACCACCGCAGGGTCACCAAACTGATCCAGATCGGCGGTCGATATGATACGGCGATCGTTCAGACCCCGGGAACGACCCAGGAGGTCAACTTCTCCACTTTGATCATCGCCGGTGGAAACGCCATTGGTCCTGGCCTCTCGATCTCGGGGAAAGAGGTGACGGACCCGTTCGAGGCTTTTGGTATCACCCGTAAGCAAGACAGCCAGGTTGGGATACCCATCACCAGGACACTATCTTCCGGATATGAGGTCGATGGCAGGTACCGGGTCATAATGAACAACGGCAATTCAGCCGAGAACGTTTTCGCCTGCGGGTCCGCTCTCGCCGGTATCTCCTATCCATTGGGCAAGGGGCTCCTGGATGCGCTCGACTGTGCATGGGACGCGGCCCATTACGCAGAGGTATCCAGATGAGCCGGCCGTTCAACGCCGACCGATGCATCAAGTGTGGCGCATGCGAGCGTGCCTGCCCGGTCGTTCAAGAGGAAACGCTCAGCGCTTTCGACGGCCCCCGCAGCCTGGCCGTGGACTCGTCACGGTTCTCGCATGAGGTGAACTCGCTCCGAGATAACATCTTCGCCTGTTCAATGTGCTGGCAGTGCGCGGATGTGTGTCCGTCCAGGATCGAGATGCCACGAGCCATCCTTAGGGCCAGGGCCGATATCTTCGACCGGAACGCGGCATTGCCCGGACACACCAAGATGATGCAGAACATCGACGTCGACGGGCTATCGGTAAGGCGGGAGCTGGACCCACTCTCATTAGGGGTGGAGAAGGCCTCTGTTCTCTACTTCCCTGGGTGCATCGCGGGCCAGAAGTTCCGGAACATCGCGGACGGCGCGGTGAGGACACTGCTACAGAACTCCACGGTACGAACCCCCTCGGGACTGGTTTGCTGCGGTTCGCCCCTGGAGAACTCGGGCGAGGCCCTTGCCAAACAACTCCAGACCTTCAAGCAGCACGGGGTTCATGTCCTGGGCTCATTCATCTTCGGTCTGCCCACTGACCGTCCCGCAACCTTCACTGCCACGGTCGAAATGGCAATCAAGGCCGGCGTCACCTTCGCCCAATTTGTCATGATGACTCCGTTCCCCGGCACCGTCGATTTCGGCCGCTGGGAAAAGGAACAGGCCGTCGATCCAATGATGGTGGGCGACGTGCCCATCACTCGCTACTGGTTGATTCCCACTGAAGTGCGCCCCAAAATAGCAACTGAACCAAGGAACAATACACAT
>CAVWKV010000081.1:0-18111 GCA_963755265.1 uncultured Methanomassiliicoccales archaeon
CTCCTGACCTGCGATCCCCTCTTTCAGGATATCCTCATTATCGCGAAGGCTCTTGATCTTACCGATTTCGTTTCCGTCCTTGTCGATCAGTCTCTGACCGTTCCGGATTCGGCCAGCGAGGATGCGGACGCCGACTATGGCTGGCTTGCTGACGCGAAAGACACAGTTCGGGAGCAGCCTAATCTTTCCGGGGAAGGCGGTTAACGATCTCTTCTCCAGCTCCGCCTTGCGCTTCTCCTCAGCGACCCATTTCTGGTAATCCTCGATCAGGCCGTAGACAATGTCGTTCAGGAAGATCTTGCCCGGATAGTTGGGCAGCGCCTCCTTGGCGTCGATGAGCATGTCGATGTTGAATCCCAATACAGCCCGATGGAGCGGGTCGTTATATGAAGACACTTCGATCAGGTCCCTTCTGGAGACGTCGCCAACCTCGTACTTACGGATAGGTATATTGGCCTTGGCGGCCTCGAAAGCAAGCGCCTCCAGCGAACCGATGGCGTCGGCCTTAATCATGACCCCGGCTTCAGCGGTGTCGATGTTCACCTTGGTCTCCTTGGTGATCTCCTCCAGGACTGCCTTCTCATTGCCCTTGATGACCCTCAACGGAGCACCGGCGATTACACCTTCTAGCGTCTGGCACATGACCTTGACGCCGGCGGCGGCGGTGACCTCGGTCACTGATCCGAACTTGTCGCGCGGGTCTCGAATCTCGTCCAGAGGCTTCGGCTTCAGGATCGCCTTGACCTTGGTGATGACCGGCTTGTTCCTGGTGCCCAGGGCGACGGTGTCGCCGCGATGAAGCGTACCGGCATAAAGAATAACGTCCACTGTCGGACCGAGCCCCTTTTCCTCTTTGACCTCAAGGATGGTCCCTCTGGCCGGGCCTTCCTCGGTCTTGAGCTCGGTCTCGAGGAAGCGCTGCGCCAGGCCGACTAGCACCAGCAACAGGTCAGGTATCCCCTCGCCTGTCTTCGCTGACACCGGAATGAGTGCGATGTTCTTGGTGAAGTCCTCGATCCGGTCATAACGGTCTGCGGACAGACCTTCCATGGCCAACCTTCCTGAGATCTCATACAGCCGGTTGTTGAGATTCTCCTTGGCGTTGTCCGGTTGGTCCCTTTCTGACAGGACGAAAGGCGTCTTCGGATGCGATATCCAGCCGTTGACCAGGTCGATCTTGTTGAGCGCGATTATGAACGGAGTCTTGAACCGCCTTAGGATATTGATCGATTCTATCGTCTGAGGCTTCGGGCCTTCGTTGATATCGATGACAAGGATAGCGATGTCGGCCAGGGACCCGCCCCTAGCGCGCAAGGAAGTGAACGATTGATGTCCAGGAGTGTCTATGAACAGAAGACCGGGCACTCCAAACTTGCGCTTTCCCATGAGCTGGGCGCACACTTTCTCGATGTGTTCGAGCGGGACCTCGGTGGCACCGATATGCTGGGTGATGAACCCGGCCTCACGCGACATGACGGTTGTGCCGCGTATGTAATCAAGCAGGCTGGTCTTGCCATGGTCGACGTGACCAAGTACACTGACGATAGGCTGCCTAATGCTCATGTCCAATCGGATTATGGCAATCGTATTTCTATCTTTCTTAGCACCCATGAACGGCGGGATGGACACGTCAAGACCGCTAAAAAAATAAAGTCGGGAAGATGGTTAGGAAGATGTTTGCCAGTCGGTTCACTCGAACATCCAGGAGCTGACGTTGTACTTGTAATCCTGGAGCTCGTAGTCGTTGAAGAACAGGTTGATCTCTCTCTTCGCCGATTCCGCGGAATCGGAGCCGTGGATGAGGTTCCTGCCCGTCTGCTGCGCTAGGTCGCCCCTGATTGTTCCAGGTGCGGCGTCCTTGGGGTTGGTCTTGCCCATCATCGTCCTCATTGCGGCGATGATGTCGTCCCCTTCCCAGACCATTACGAGCACCGGACCGGAGGTCATGTACTCGATCAGGCCGTTGAAGAAGCCCTTTCCCTTATGTTCGCCGTAGTGGCGTTCTGCCAGCTCCTTCGGGAGCCGCATGAACTTCATCGCCACTGGCTTGAAGCCTTTGGCCTCGAGTCTGCCCAGTATCTCGCTTATGAGCCCGCGCTGGATGGCGTCGGGCTTGAGCATCACGAACGTACGCTCTATCATCTGGTTCGCCCCAGGATCAGTCCTTGGGAGCCTTGGCCGGTGCCTTGGCTTCTTTGGGTTTCTTTTCCTTCTTGGGCTTGGCTGCCTCGGCCGGCTTAGCCTCGTCTGCCGGGACCACGGCGGTCTCGGCCGGTGCCGGGAGGGCCTTAGGCTCTACCGGTGCCAGCTCCGTCTTGGGGGCAGATTCCGCGTTCTTTATGTTGCGGGCCTCGGTGGCGAGGTTCTTGCGTGCTGTGTACGCAGCTGTCCAGGTGATCTTCCTGGGGACGCGGCCCATCTCGATCATGTTCTTGGAGCACTTGTTGCTGCAGAACAGAAACGTGGTCCCGTCCTTCTTGACGTACATCTTGCCGGTGCCTGGCTCGATTGACGCTCCACAGAAGGAGCATATCTTTTGCTCTACCATTTCAAAGTCACCGTCCAGTTTACCGTATTGATAGCTTACGAGCCTCTCTAGAGGTCTCCCTCAGCATCAGAATGTCGCCCATGCGTACTGGCCCCATGATGTTCCTGGTGATGATTCTTCCCTTGTCGCGACCGTCTAGTACACGGACCTTGACCTGGGTAGCCTCACCCGTCATCCCGGTGCGGCCGATGATCTCGACCACTTCCGAGGGGATGCTCTCTTCATCTACCATGGTTTAGCACCTTACCTTTACTTTGCTGCCTTGAGCTTCTTGGCGTTCTCGACGAGGTTATCCAGTACCGGCTTTCCCTTTCCGGCGTCCAGTATTGCGATGGACGCGGTGGGCTTTTCCAGTCCGCACGCGTTGCCGAGCTCCGCCTTGGATGCTACGTATACGTACGGGACGTTGCGCTCCTCGCACAGGAGGGGCATGTGAGCCAGAATCTCTGGGGGCTGGACGTCCTCAGCCATAACGATCAGGACCGCCTCTCCTCGCTCGACAAGCTTGGTGACCTCGTTGGTCCCCTTCTTGATCTTGCCGGTGTCGCGAGCAAGCTCGACAACCTCGTAGGCCTTGTCCTGCAGTTCCTTGGTCATCTCAAATCTTACGAATGCTGGTTTTGCCATTATTTCACCTCATTCGGATGTTATACATCCTCATCATTCATTGGTAGAATGCGGAATGTGCCAAAGAGATGATGATATTTATAACTTATCGGAAAGCGGACATCGTGAATGATTCCGGTATGGCCAGTCATCCACAGTGGGTCGGTGTTATCTCACATTTCCAATAGATGTCCGGAACTGTTCACTTCCGGGATTGCCTTCACGCTGTGATGACCTCCGCTTAGCTGAGGTTTTCGGTCACCGATATCACGCATCCTGGTCTCAAATAGATTCACGTAGATTCTTTATGGAATCTAATCGGCACGATCTGAATCTCACTAAAACGTAGAATATCTTCGAAACGAATGCAATCCAGACATATGAGTAAACAATACTTTTATTTATTGAATATTATTACAAGTTCTGGTAAGTTAATGACCCATAACAGTGAAGAGATCGAGATGCAGGGAAGGATGAGGATCGCCTTGGACATCATCGAAGGCTGCGTCGCCTTCGCTTCGATCATCCCTGAGGTACGCTCGAACATGGTTTACTCGAAAGAAATCCCTCATGACCGCAACGATGTCTTGGCGGTCAGCGGAAGGATAACAACTGTCAACGGCAGGCCTCACGCCTCGGGAAACCCTACATTCGGAGCGTCCAGTCATATGGCAAGATTCCTGATAGCGATACACGAGAGATTCCCGGAGGTCCGCGCGGGCATCAATTTTGCCAACGATCCAGAGCTGGTCGCATTCTTAGAATCATACGCCAAGAAGAAGGGCTGGACCCTTTACGCCATTGACCGTTCCCATGAACCCAAGGAGATCATAGAGGTCGAGGGTATGTCAGTTCCATGGAAGGCCAAAGAGGTTCTCAGGAAATGCGGTGACACCCTACCCAAGATCGCCTACGAGAACGGGGCTGTGGGAAAAGAACCGGTCACTGCGTTGCTCGGAGAGGACCCGATCCAGGTGGCTGAGCAAATATGCGAACTAGCAAATGAATATGCTAGGACCAAGATTTCGCCTTCCGTCTTCAAAGTGGGCAAGCTTACCCCGGAAGCTCTGGATCGCCTCATCCTATCACATGTCGGTGCCATTGACAAGAATGTCATCGTCCCGCCAAAAGCCGGGGTGGACGCGGGAGTGGTCGATATCGGTAATGGGAACGTTCTCATCATAGCCGAGGACCCCATTTTCACACTTCCTGGCCTGCCTCTGTCGTTCTTCGGATGGGCGACCGTCCATATAGGTGCTAGCGACGTAGCAGTGATGGGAGTGAGGCCGCAGTACATGACTTACACCCTGCTGCTTCCCCCAACGATGACTGACCAGGAGATATCCGAGATAGTCAGCTCAGTGGATATGACGGCGAAGCAACTAGGTATCAGCATCGTCGGAGGGCATACGGCGTATTACCCTGGGATCAGTTCACCGCTGGTTGGGGGCGTTACCGTTTTTTCGATCGCACCCAAGACAGACCTGGTGACCCCGATGGGGGCTAGGCCGGGTGATGATGTCATCCTGACCAAGGGCCCTGGTATCGAGGCCGTTGGGGTGCTCGCAATTACCATGAAAGTAGAACTGGAGCAGGCCATAGGGATTGAATTATTGAAGAAGGCAGAGGGTTTGGCCGACCGGATTACAGTGGTCGAGGATGCCATGATCGCCAAGACCGCCGGTGGCGTTACCAGTATGCACGATGCCACGGAAGGGGGTGTCATGGGTGGACTTTTCGAAGTGGCGAGCGCGAGCAAGGTTGGCATGAGGTTAGACGAACGCCGGATGGTCTGCCCTCCGGAGATCCGGGCAGTATGCGGTCATCTCGGCATCGATCCTCTGAAGATTATATCGGAGGGTTCGCTAATCATCACGTGCCGGCCGGAAAGCTCAATGAGGATCCTAGCTAGACTAGAAGAGCGGAATATTATGGCCTCGGTTATCGGGAAAGTGACCGACCGGGTGGGAGAGCGCACAATCGTGCGTCTGGATGGCACAGAAGAGAATCTCGCGGTCCCCGCGGTGGACGGGTTCTGGCCGGTATTTTTCCGGGCTCTACAGGGTTAATGATCATCTGGACCGGTTCCGCGATCGGTGGTAAGATAATTATCTGGGGCGACCTTCCTTGAACTCCCCAAGCTTACGGAACGCGATGGCCTGGCTGGCGGTCATCGCCATCATCGATCCGACCATGACCGCGTCGAACATCTCGTCCTCACTGGCCCCGTACTTGGCAGCTTGCTTGAAGTGCACCATGAGGCAGTGCTCCGCCCCCAACGCCGAACCAGCGGCAATCGCGGCCAGCTCCATCGACTTCTGGTCCATGAACTTCGGCTTGTACATTACCGCGCTGGAGAGGTCAGAATAGGGGATGAACATATCCGGTCGTTTGGACAGTATCTCCGATACCAGTGGGACCTGGCCATACACTTTCTTGACCCGTTCTAATACTCTCTGAACGTGCTCCTCGCTGTATCGGTCGTCGTCGGGATAGCTCTCTGCCATATCCCGAAGATGGCGTTGCTGGTGAATAATCCTTTCACACTCACGTTTCCGAATCATCAGAACACGTGCAGGTCGTCCTTGTCGTGGTGCAGTTCCATCTTCTCGGACTTGAAGATCACGCACACTGGTTCCTCGATCTCATGGCCGTAGTTCCGGTACCATTTATCACACAGCCAGCGCTGCAGCGTCCTGATGTCCTCATCGCTCATGTGACGGAAACGGCCCTGAAGGTTAAGATAGTCGCTGACTGGCAGCATCTGCTTTGGTTTGTATGTGGTCCGCGATTCTCCCGACTCGTACTCGAACAGCGTCCACATACCGGTCTCGACCGCCAGCTTAGCGATCTCCACACTCATGGCCGACTCGTACTTCCAGCCCGGAACGCACGGCGTCAAGATGTGCAGGAAACGGAACCCCGACATGCGTTTGGCCTTGTCCACCTTCTTTACGAAGTCGTTGAAATGGGCAATCGACAACGTGGCCGCATAGGGCGGGTCGTGCGCCTCCACGATCTTCATGAGGTCCTTTTTGAAGGTCCTCTTTCCCTGCACCTTCGTGCCCACTGGTGATGTTGTCGTCCACGCGCCGAAGGGCGTCGAGGAGGAGCGTTGTATCCCAGTGTTCATGAACGCCTCGTTGTCCACGCACACATAGATGATGTCCTCGTTCCTATCAAGTGCGCTGGATAATGACTGCAGCCCGATGTCGAACGTGCCGCCGTCACCAGCGATGCCGATGACGAGCGATTTCTTGCCACGGCGGCGATATGCCGCCCTGATGCCAGTGGTGACCGCGCCAGTGTTCTCGAACGCCGTGAAGAGGTAGGGTGTGCGAAACGACGAGTTCGGATACTGCGCGCTGAACACGACCGCACAGCTGGCCGGGACATAAACAGTGGCGTCCGGGCCGAGGATGCGCATGACATTCTTGATGGCGATGGCAATGCCACAACCGGGGCAGGCTCCATGCCCGCTCACGAAGAACTCGTTGCGCTTGATGTCCTTGAGTCCATGCATCTCTTCCATCACATATCACCCCTGAG
The DNA here is from genome assembly GCA_963755265.1 of uncultured Methanomassiliicoccales archaeon. GTDB lineage: Archaea > Thermoplasmatota > Thermoplasmata > Methanomassiliicoccales > UBA472 > DASXVU01. The sequence continues at coordinate 6,704 of CAVWKV010000081.1, forward strand.
GTCGTGCCAGTAGACGTCACGTTTAGGTGTCTTCTCCATGTTAGCTTCGATGACCAGGAACGCTTTGGTCAGTTCTTCCGGCGTCAGGTCGCGGCCGCCCAGACCAGCAATGTGATCGGTGATCGGCAGACCGCTCCCATAGAGTGCGCTGCGCACTTCGGTGAACAATGGTCCGTACGAGTTGAACGCGACGGATCGATCGAAGACACCCAACGCCTTGAGCCCGAAAACCGCCTCGCATAACTCCTCTTTGGGGAACGGCCTCATGAAACGCAGCCTGATCAAACCAGCCTTCTTGCCCTCCGCCCTGAGCTGGTCCACAACCAGACGGGATGTGGTGGCCGCTGTACCGATCGCCACCAGAGCGTATTCCGCATCGTCCATGCGGTAAAGGTCCAGAAGGCCGCCGTGTGAACGTCCGAAGTGCTTGGTGAAGTCCATGCCGATCTCCTTGATCACGTTCTTTGTCGAGTCTATCGCCCGGTCAAGCTGATACCGCATCTCAGTGGCATACTCCGGCGGGCAGATTGGATTCATAACAACCGGGTCATCCGGATCGAGCACATTCACTGGCTCGAATCTTGGCAGGAACGAATCCACGGCATCCTGGTCCGGCACTTCGACACGCTCCACCGTATGCGAGAGCACGAACCCGTCCAGGCAGATCATCATCGGCAGCATGACCCGATGGTCCTCGGCTATGCGGAAGGCCTGGAGCGTCATGTCCAACGCTTCCTGGTTGTCCTCCACATAGCACTGCAGCCAGCCCGATTCGCGCTCGGGCATAGAGTCGTTATGTTCGAGCCATATACCAGATGCCGCCCCTAGCGAGCGGTTCACGTTGGCCATGACCACCGGCAACCGGATCTGTGGAACGGCGTACAACATCTCGTGCATCAACGCCAGGCCCTGGGATGCCGTGGCCGTGAACGTCCTGACACCGCCAGCACTAGCGCCAACGGCCACGCTCATCACGCTATGTTCGCTCTCCACCGGAATGAAGTCCGCATCCAGTTCGCCGTTGTTCACGAACTCAGCTATCTGTTCAACGATCAACGTCTGAGGCGTTATGGGGAATGCCGGGACCACCTCTACGCGGGCAAGCATGGCAGCCCAGGCCACGGCGTGATCGGCGCTTATGACCTTAACTACCATTCCTTCACACCCTTGACCATCTCAATGGCGTTCACTGGACAGACCTGGGCACAGATGCCACATCCCTTACAGTAGCGGAAGTCCCATTTCTCATAGTCATCCTCGAGGCGATGGATGCACCCCTCGGGACAACTGAACCAGCAGCGCAGACAGCGGATGCATTTCTCCTTCTGATAGTGCGGCGTGTTGGTCCTCCAGGTCCCGGTCATGTTCTGCCACGAGCTGCCTGGGCCAACACTCACTTTACCGTATGATTCCGATGATAGCGTCACGCCGATCGGTACATCCTGCCAGTTCGGCAACCACATCTCCCGGTGGGCGATCTCACGGTCACCCAGACAGGTCCCAACCTTGGTGCGGTCGAATGAAGCCTGGGCCGCGGCGGCGTTGATCTCCGCGGCCTGCTTGCCCAACCGCTCACCGAACCGGTCGGTTATGGCAGCCTTGATCGAATCCAATGACACCATATCCTGGACCTTCGCCATGGAGCCAAGGATTGAAGTATTCACGATGGGGGCCTTGATATGTTCCAGCGCCACGGATGTGGCATCCACCGTTGCACAACGGACTGAGACGCCCAGGTCAACCGCTATTGGCTCCTTCCTGGTGTTGATGACGGCTGAACCTTCTGACTTTAACCCATCACCGACCGGATCGATGTCCAGGAGCGATTCGTCGAGGATAACGAGCATATCCGGCCGGTAGATCTGTGATTTGATCATGATCTTATGATCATCGATGCGTGCGAACGCCCTGACCGGTGCTCCTCGTCGTTCCGCACCGAAGAAAGGGAACGCTTGGGCCTCAAGGCCTTCGATGACCGCTGCCTCGGCAAAGGCTTGCGCCGCCATAACGGCCCCCTGACCGCCCCGACCATGAAAACGAACTTCGAACATATGCGCCACTGGCTGACGATTGGTCGCGTAAGTATATAATCCTGTACCGACTGGTCAAATCATCCTATGGCTGAGAATCCAAAACCCTGAAATACTCTTGGCTCCGAAGTTGATTGGATGGCGAATAAACGAAGAAGTCACCAATGTATGCCGAAGGTTTTCACTTTCTGGTCGAGGAAATGGCCAGAAACATAATTGAATAATTGAATGTGTGGGGCGGTCCTACTTTATCTCTTTGAACATCTCGCTTGGGTTGCCGCATACAGGACAGGTCTTCGGCGGGTCGTCGACATGTATCTGGCCACAGATCTGGCAGACGAACAAACGCTTTAAAGGCAAGTCCTTGTCTGCCTTTAGGGAACTTTCCGCTTCCATGAAATTCCGCTCGTGGTCCATCTCTACCTTCTTGGCATAGTTGAAACCAAGAGTTGCTTGTGCATTACCCTCTTTCTTTGATTGTTCGATGAACTCGGCATACGTCTTGCTATGCTCTAGATTCTCGCGTTCTATTGACTCCTTCAAGTTCTCCGCGGTCGAAAGAACACCGCCAGAAGTCCTCAGGTGATGCATGGCATGGACCGTTTCCGATTCCGCCGCAGCCCTGAACAGCTTGGCGATCTGCCGGTATCCTTCCTCATCCGCCGCTTCGGAAAATGCCATGTACATTCGGCTCATCTGCGCTTTGGTGGCAAATGCAGACTTGAGATTGTCATCCGTGTTTCCCAACGACGTCCGCTCCAGTTGCGGTGTTATTAGGGATTTAAACATATATAATAAAATCTGGAATTTAACTGAATATGATAATCAAAGTTCCTATGATCCAAAGGAGTGTTAACGAAAAAGAAAAGAATTGATGCCGCTCTGGAGAACGGCGTTCTGAATTACTGAACCAGGTCCAGCCAAGCGGCGTACATCGGGTCCTTACCGCTGACCGCGGCACTGAACGCCTGCTGCAGCTCCTTGGTGATCGGTCCGGCCCTGCCTGAGCCGATCGATATGTCGTCGATGTAGCTTATCGGTGTGATCTCCGCCGCTGTGCCAGTCATGAAGACCTCGTCGGCCAAATAGAGCTCGGAACGGGTCATCGCCTTCTCCACGATGTCGAAGCCTCTGTTCTTGGCAATGACGGAAACGGAGTCACGGGTTATGCCTTCCAGTATCCCGGCCGACAGCGGCGGGGTGTACATCACTCCTTTCTTGACCATGAAGATGTTCTCCCCGGTTCCCTCGGCAACCTCTCCATCGGCGTTGAGCATCAGCGCCTCGTCGAAGCCACGGTGCACCGCCTCAAGCTTGGCCACGACCGAGTTGATGTAATTGCCGCATATCTTGGCGTTGAGCATAGCGGAGCGGTTCCCTGGCTTCTCCCACGTCGATGTGATGATCTTGGCACCAGACTCCAGCTGTTCCTTGCCCATGTACGCGCCCATATGCGTGCAGGCAATGGCCACCTTGGTCGGTATCTTGGTCGGGTTCAATCCGATCTTACCTTCAGGGCTGACGCCATAGTAGGCCAAAGGCCTAAGGTAATCGTCCTCCGGTCCACTTGAACGCACAACCGCCTTGGACGCGATGCACAACTCATCCATCGAGAACGGGATGTTCAGCCAAATGACCTTTGCCGAGTTATAGAATCGGATCATGTGGTCCTGCAACCGGAATATCGCCTTACCTTTGCTAGTATTGTAGACACGAATACCCTCGAACACACCGCCGCCATAATGCAGGCCGTGCGTCAAAATGTGCACGTTCGCGTCTTCCCAGTTCACTAGCTTTCCGTCCATCCATATCTTTGATTTGTTCGTCATGTTGAAACCTACCATTTGTGATTACCATAATTGGTTTGATAGCTGTCTCTCAGATTGCGTTGACCGCCTTGATGAATTTGTCAGGTTTTGCGTTATCGACCATCGAATCGACTTCTTCAATGCTGCCAATTAACCGTACCTTTCCGGAGGAGTTGCTGGCCAATGCATAGGATTCCTGCCTGGTCTCATCCACCAGCTCGCATTGTATGATGTCGTGCAGACGTGACAATGCCTCCACCGATCTCTCTGCCTGTACCCGGTCCACGATGGTCAGTACGACACGCGCCTTTCCCGGGATCTCGCACTTGCCTACCACGATGGTTTCGACATTGATCTTCCTCCGCGTGAACTCCTGAAGTATTCGCTGCATCACGCCGAACTCGTCGTTGACCACCATTGACATTACCTGCATTTTACTCACTCCTGCCTTTCTTCTTCGAATCAGATTTAGATGATATCTCGTAGTTGCGCACCGAATGGTTTTTCTTGATGGGATGGTAATATCCCTCGTCACTCTTGCCGTTGTCCGACCCTCTCGGATATTTCGGGGTGGACAGCCAGGACATCGAGAACTGCCCGTCGTCATCATTCATTACGTGCTTCGGCTTCTTCCTTTCGCCCCCTGCGACCATGCCGGAGACGAAGAATTTGAGCATGATTGTTGATACCATGAGCTATACCTTCTTAGAGATCATTAGGGACCGACCCTCGTAGAGAGCCTCCCTTTTCAGATACCCAATACCAGCTGCTCGACCACTACGATAAGTACTGGAGTCTGAGCAACGCTGAGCATCGTCGATTGAATTGTAAGGAATATATTTAATGCTTCTCATCGGGCGACTCGCATAGTGATATTGGTTCCCTATGCCGCCCTCTTTGATTGCCTGCTTCAGGAAAGAACGAATTCTTTCGTTTGCAGGGTTCGTGAATATTGTCTCTCGGGCCATCATGCTGTGGTTCATGAAAATGACCCGGCCGGTTACCTCTCTGGCGAATCCCATTCCGTGGGTCACGACCACCATCGTCATGTCCGTGTTCAGCGACAGGCCCTTCATCACATTTCTTCTTTTTTGAAGCGCGGAGCGAGGACGGATCGTTTCCATTGCATCTGACATATCGTCGCGGCCTGCAATGATCAAATAAAGAATACGCCGACAACCAGTAATGGCTAGTGTCATATATCGCGTACTTTTTTCAATATTCGTTTTATTTTTAATAATGTTATTCGCTGCAAATATGTGTATTAATATCTTAATTTTGTAGCAGCTGAGGAGATATACAGAAAAATACAGGAAAGGGCAAGTGGAAATACGTTAAAATGAATACCGAGGAAGTTATGACCGAGAAGGTGCTCATCCGGAGCAAGGCGCCCTTGAGGATAAGCTTCGCCGGGGGAGGGACTGATGTCTCTCCATACAGCGATGAACGGGGAGGTATCGTCCTCAGCACCACGATCGACAAGTATGCCTACTGCACGATCTCGCCGCGCATCGACAGCGAGATCACCATCAAGTCCCTGGATTTCGGGAGGACCGAAAAATGGCGGGCCGAGGGCAACCTGATGCGCTACGACGGCAATCTAGACATCATCAAGGCTGTCCTGAAGCACTTCGATGTGAAGCAGGGCTTCGACATGTTCCTCCATTGCGAGGCGCCGCCCGGGTCCGGGCTGGGCGGTTCATCCACGGTCATCGTTTCGATAATCGGCGCCACCGCCGAGTGGTTGGGGATACCGCTCTCGCAGTACGAGATAGCCCGCCTTGCGTACGTGCTCGAGCGGGAGGAACTCGGACTGCAGGGGGGGAGGCAGGACCAATACGCAGCCGTGTTCGGTGGTTTCAACTACATGGAGTTCAAGGGCAACGATGTCATCGTGACACCGCTGCGGGTCAAGAACGACATCCTGAACGAACTGCACTACAACCTTCTCCTTTGCTATACCGGCAGGACCCGGGACTCGGGGAACATCATCCAGGAACAGAAGAAGGGATACACTCAGGGCAAAGAGCAGGTCATCTCGGCGCTTGACAACGCGAAACGGCTGGCAACCGAGACCAAGGATGCGCTGATGAAGGGAGAGATCCGACGCATCGGTGAGCTTCTCAACGAGTCCTGGCAGTTCAAGAAGCGCTTCTCCGAATCGATCTCTAACGATCACATCGACAGGATCTACAGCATTGCCATGGCCAACGGGGCCATCGGGGGCAAGATCTCTGGGGCTGGCGGGGGCGGTTTCATGTTCTTCATCTGTGAATACGACCGGAAGCATCTGGTGGCCGACGAGCTCCAGAAGATAGGCGTGGAGAGCGTTCCATTCAACTTCGACAAGCATGGGCTGCAGACCTGGAGGTACCGGTCATGAGCGGACTGGTGGGAAAGGAACTGGAGGAGAGCTCGAAGAACATCGCCTCCATCGATCCTGAGCAGATATGGAACATCGCCAACGCCTTGGTCAAGGTGTTCCGGTCCGGGGGGAAGCTCATCGTCTTCGGCAACGGGGGAAGCGCCGCGGACGCACAGCATCTGGCAGCGGAGTTCTCCGGCCGCTACCTGATGGAACGCGCACCTATGAACGCCATCGCCCTGACGAACCTTTCCAGCATTACCGCCATCGGCAACGATTACAGCTATGACATGATCTTCGAGCGGCAGGTCGAGGCGCACGCTACCAAGAACGACGCGGTCATCGGGATCAGCACCAGCGGCAACTCCAAAAATGTGCTGAAAGCGATCGAGAAGGCAAAGCAGCTGGGCGCCCTGACCATCGGATTCACCGGGACCAAGGGCAGGCTCAAGGACGAGGCCGATCTGGTATTGACGATCCCTTCGGAGAGGACCCCCCGGATCCAGGAAGGTTATTTCGCGGCAGGTCATATCATCTGCGGCCTGGTGGAGAAGGGTGTGTTCGCCCGAAAGGCGGTCTTCATCGACCGGGACGACACGGTGGCCAAGGACGTGCCCTACTGCAGCAGGCCGGAGGACCTGCGGCTGTTCCCGGGCGTCGGGAGGTCAATAAAGAGGCTCAACGACGCCGGTTACCTGGTCATCCTGGTCACCAACCAATCGGGCGTGGCCCGCGGTTTCTTCTCCTTGGAGACGCTGGATAAGATCCACCAGAAGCTCCGCGCGGACGTCGCCGTGGACGGCGGAAGGATCGACGCCATCTACTTCTGCCCGCACCATCCGGACGAGAAGTGCTCGTGCCGCAAACCGCAACTGGGACTGATCCAAAAGGCTAGCCAGGATTTCGACATCGACATCGCCGGATCGTTCGTCATCGGTGACAGCGAGCATGACGTGGAGATGGGCAAGAGGGCGGGTTGCAGGACCTACAGGATCATGAAGGAACAAGACTTCAACCAGGCAGTGGACAAGATACTGAAAGGTTCTGATTGAAAACGTCTCAGGGGTTCACCTTCTTTGTCGATTCCACCATGCTCCACACAACCATGTCGCCCTTGTCTAGTGTGACATAAATCGTGGCATAGACGCGGGACAGCAATTCCAGCACTATCGCCGCGAACATTCTGATTATCTGCGAAGGGTTCTCCTTGAGGAAGCCCACGTAGGCCTGGAACAGATATCGATTGTCCCAGGTTGGAATGTCGAAATCGAAAAGGCGCTTCATGTAGCGCTCTCCGATGTTGACCCTGGTACGCTGCTTCCAGTAGTCTGACACGGTCTCGGGGCCTTTGTTGATGACTATCGCTTCCGGTTCATATTCGGTACGGTATCCACGCTTCTCCAGGTCCATCCGGACCAGGTCCTCGTCCGATTGCATGCCCGTTGGTATCTGGATATGCATATTGCGGAATGCAATTGCTTCCCCGACCTTTGGATATATCAGCGAAAGCCGATGGTGCATGTCCCAGAGCATATGTACAGCGAAACCGGCTATGGTGTCCTTCCGGTTAACAGGCATAGGCCTACCACCGACCACTCCTACGTCAGGATCGCTGAAACGGGATACCATCTTATCGAGCGCTCCCTGAGCGAGATTGTTGTCGGCATTGACTATGACTAAGATTTCCCCTTTCGCAATGGCCATGAAGGCATTGACCGCCGAGTTCTTGCCTTCGCGCTTTTCCTGCCTTAGTAAACGTATTCGGTCGTCCTTCGATCCGTACTCCTTTACGATATCATCGGTCGCGTCGGTGCTCCCGCTTGATACCACGATTATTTCTTGGATTGAACTTCCACGGACCGTCTGGGCGAGTAATGAATCGAGTGTGTGACGTATATTCTTCTCCTCGTTGTAGGCGCACACCCCTATGGATACTGCCGGCATCTCCCGGTGATAGCCCACGTCAATATTTTAATCTGCGTGGGCGGTCTGGCGCTCCATATCGGATCGGGAATCATTATCCGTTTTTGCCTGGACCATGTGATCGCGAATTGTGAATGACAAAATGGAACCGGTCCTTCTTTCACTAACACCAAACAATAATTATTAAATATACAACACATTTCTCGTTAGGGAGCTATGAGGGCCTGGATGGAGGACTCTTTTTCAATTGTGTTGCCGACTCTCAACGAGAGCGAGAACATCCTCCCGATGATGGAGACACTGGATAGGCTGTATCCAAACGCCGGCATCATCGTCGTCGACGACCATTCGAAGGACGGGACGGCGGACATCGCGCTCGAATTCAGAAAGCATAGAGCCAAAGTCCAGGTCGTCCGGAGGGATCCGGACGACAGGGGATTGACCGCCTCCATCATGGACGGGATAATGCATGCCGACACCAAATATTTCGTAGTGCTCGATGCAGATTTCCAACACCCCCCGGAATCAATCCAAGGACTTATCCAAGAGCTGATCAACGGAAATGATATGGCCATTGGGGTCCGGGAAGATAAACTGAAACTATCCATAACAAGGAAGTGGGCATCAATCGCCGCGCATGAAATGGCGGTTTCGTACCTGCACGCCAAGAGGCAGCCGGCCTCCAAAGATACAATGTCGGGCTTCTTCGCTGGCCGCTCAGACTTGTGCCAAAAGGTCATTGAGGTAAAGGGCAGTAAGTTCGAAAGAGCCGGTTTCAAGGGGCTATTCGACCTGCTCAAGTTCATGCCCCGAGACTCAAAGATCGCGGAGGTCAAGTTCAAGTTCAATTCCCGCAGGGCAGGAGAGTCCAAGCTGAGCTCCCGGGTCATACTGTCAATAATGAGGCAATGCGGGATCGGCGGAAAGGCCTTGGCCTTCGCATCGATGTTCTTCCTCACGAACATGATAGGCCGGTTCATCGCCGCTCTGGGGCTGGGACTGCTGTTCACTTTCGGGTTCCTGGGATGGATCGGCGTAGGCATCACTTGGAACTCAGACCTCATCGTGGCGACGATTGCCTCGTTGATACTGGCCGTCAGCTACATCGTATTCGCCAATAAGGTCATGTTCACGCATGGTAGCAGAAAAGGACTGTTGCTTGGCGCCAAGCTGGTGGGAACAGGATTCAGTGGTTATCTGATCAGTCTGTACATCTTCTACATCGCCTTTTCAACGGTCACCGATATCCAGATGGTGTCCATTTTCTTCGGGTTCGGGATCGGCTATGCATTCGACGCGGTCGGGGCAAGCATCCCCGTATGAAGTTCAGCTCTTTGCCTGGTCCCTTATCACCAGTTTCAGGGCGTCTAGATATCCCCTCAAATAAGAACGGAAGGCGCCCTTCGACCGCTGCGTCGATATGGTAAGAAAATAGTAGGGCACCAGGACAAACGTCTGGCCCATGGCGCATGAGAGGCGCGACAGCCCGTGCTTCCGTTTCTTGACCAGTAACAACATATTCCGGCCGTAGTAGTATGCTCGGAAAGGGGTCATTATGTTCGAACCACCCACACCAGAGGATAGCGAAACCTTATGGTAGACGATGGTGTCCGGTGTGTACCAGGAACTGAAGCCCCGGTCCTTGGCCCTGAAGCAAAAGTCGATGTCCTCGCCATAGATGTTGTACTGCTCGTCGAACAACCCTATGGTTTGGAATAAATCGGCCTTGACCAGGATCGAACAACCTGTGATGTAGTCTTGTTCGCTCTCCACGCCCTTGCCATCATTAATCAGGTCCATGCCGGGGTGTTTCGAGTAGCCCAAGCCAGTTGTTGAATGTCCCGCCCGAGAACCAAACCCGATCAGAGTTATAATAGAGGATCTTGGGCGAGACCAACCCGGCTTCGGGATGTCTGTCCAGGGCCTCTTTCAACTGGGCTATGAAATCTGCCCTTTCCGATGGCGTCGTTATTGATCACCAGGACGTGTGTGGCTCCAGATTCAAGGGCCATCCGTATTCCCTTGTTCACTCCTTTGACATAACCCTCGTTGGTCAGGTTCGTGATGAGAGTGGCGCCTGGAAGGGCCTGGCGTATCTTCTCCGCCGAGCCATCAATGGAACCGTTGTCGACGACCACCAGGCCAATATCGTCGAACCCGCCTGAGAGGATTGACATGGCACACTGAATAGTGTCATCCGGTCGGTTCCAATTGACGGTGACGGCGAATAGTTTGACCCCTTGGGCCATGCGGTAGGGATGGTAAGTTGACATTATAATTTAATTGACTGAAGATGAGCAGGTATAAAAAGGTCAAGCTCGAATATTTTTTTCAATGACGCTAAAGCAGTTCGATGTGATGGTTCAAGACAAACCGGGTGAGGTCGCCCACATCGCTGAAGCCCTTGCCAAGGGAGCGGTGAACATCAGAGGGATAGCGACGGAACGCGGACCGAACTCGCCCTCTTTGCACATCATAACCGATGACGACGCAAGCACCAGGAAAGCCTTAACCAGCGCCGGTTTCCAGTTCAAGGAGAAGGATATATTCGTGGTCGGACTCCAAAACAAGCCCGGGGAATTGGCCAAGATAGCCAAGAAACTAGCCCGGGGCGGGGTCAACATCGATTCATTGTTCATCCTGGCGGGTGGCTCGTCCTCCAATGAGGAGATAGCCATCAGCGTAGACAGACCGGCAGAGGCGCAGAAGCTTCTCGACTACTCCTGAAACGGTTTTACTTCGATCGGCCGATTCGTTGATATCACAATGACCGATAGGAGTATCATCGCACCGCCGATGGCGGTGGCCCATGTCGGCATCTCCCCCAGCAGGAGGATGGCGAAGAGTATGCCAAACACGATCTCGATCAGCAGGATGACCGAGCTCCTCGTCGCCCCGAGCTGCTTTAGCCCGATCGAATATAGGACGAACGCCAGTGCGGTGCAGAATATTCCAGCGTATAGTGCGGACAGGATTCCAGTTGTATCCCTATGTTCTGTTTGTTCTTGGTTCAGTTACGTATCCAATGCAGCAAGAGCAATGTGACCTTTGTCGTCGGCGCGACCGACAACTGTGGCTCGGTCAGTGTGGCGAGCGTGCCCCCCAGCGGCAGCACCTTCCCGGTTGGCATCACCATCGTGACCAACACCGCCACCGACTCTCACGGCAACAGCGCCGTCTGCACCTTCACCGTCACCGTAACTGACAACGAAAGGCCCATCGTCCTTTGCCCGACAAACTTGGTTCTGGCGGCTGATCCTGGCCAATGCAGCAAGAGCAATC
>CAVWKV010000082.1:0-78447 GCA_963755265.1 uncultured Methanomassiliicoccales archaeon
GAAGTGGCTTATCACGATCACCGCCTCGACCAAGCTGTCGAAGGATGAGATCGAGAAGATGGTGCATGATGCCGAGGCTTTCGCAGCCGACGACAAGAAGAACAGGGAAAGAGTCGATACGGTCAACCAGGCGGACAACCTCATCTACACCACAGAGCACGCCCTCCAGGAGCTGGGCGCTAAGGCAACGAACGAAGAGAGGGTCAACGTGGAGAACGCCATCGCTGAACTGAAGGGCGAGATCCCGAAGGGCGACACCGCCACGATAAAGGCGAAGATGGAGGCATTGTCCAAGATATTCTATGCCATATCTGCCCGCGTCTACCAGAACGTGCAGAGGGAACAGCAGTCCGCTCAACAGGGCCAGCAGCAGCCTGGGCAGCAGTCCGGTCCCGGTCAGTCCAAACAGAACGAGGACGGGACCATAGACGCTGAATACAAGATAGTCGATGAGGACGAGAAGAAACCCTAGGCAAGATGAATCTGCATGGCCGACAAGAAAGATTACTATGAGACGCTGGGCGTTGCAAAGGACGCCAATGCCGATGACATAAAGTCATCTTACCGCAAGCTGGCGAGGCAGTACCATCCAGACGTGACCAAGGAGGATCCGAAGCACGCCGAGGAGCGCTTCAAGGAGATATCCGAGGCGTACGAGGTGCTCGCAGATCCGGAGAAGCGGAAGCTCTATGACAAATACGGCCATGCAGGCGTTTCGGGCCAGTTCTCCCAGGAAGGCAACTTCTCCTGGCAGGACTTCTCCCATGGACAGGAGATGAACGACATCTTCGGCGACATGTCCGGATCGCCGTTCGGGAACATCTTTGAGGCCTTCTTTGGCGGCGGCCAACAGCGCGGACCGCGCCAAGGTCAGAACCTCCGGATGGACATCGAGATCGATCTGGAGGACGCCGCCCGAGGCGTGAAGCGCGAGATCACAGTACCGACATCCATGAAATGCGACCAATGCAACGGGACCGGTTCGAAGGACGGTAAGAACCATGCCTGCCCGACCTGCGGGGGCAAGGGCCAGGTCCAGCGGGTTATGCGCCAGGGCAACAGCCAGTTCGTAACTGTGGGCAACTGCCCTAAGTGCGGCGGCAAGGGAACGCTCATAGAGCATCCTTGTCCCAGATGCGACGGCGAAGGCTACATCCGCAAGCCGCAGAAGATCGAGTTCGAGATCCCGAAGGGGGTCGACACGGGAATGCAGCTGCGCGTTCCCGGGGCAGGCGAGAGATCTCCCCAACGGAGGGCGTCCAGGCGACCTGTTCATAGTCATACACGTCGCCGATCATGAGGTCTTCAAACGCGAAGGGGCAGACCTCTTGATCGAGCAAGAGATTTCTTTCGCGGAAGCGGCGCTGGGAGCGGATATCGAAGTTCCCACGCTCTTCGGGACAGCCAAGCTCACCATACCGCCAGGCACACAGCCGGGCACCGATTTCAAGCTAAAGGGGGCAGGTATGGAACGGATCGATTCGCACGGCAAGGGCGACCAGTTCGTGCGCGTTCATCTGAAGGTACCCAAGAAGCTGAGCGGCGAGCAGAAGGAACTCCTGAGGAAATTTTCCGAGCTCGACACTCCGAAGAAAGGCTTTTTCTCCAGGCATAAGTGAGCGTCCAGTGCTAACAATTAACACTGGAAAGTGTTAAGCATCCATTGGATTTCTTCGACCATTAGCAGTGCTGAGAACATGCGCTCCCCTCGGTTCGGTCGGTCGCTCGATGGTTTTGACCGAAGGGTGTGGATATTGTTCTATGGTAGGATCATCGCCTCCACAGGTTTCTCGGTGGTTATGCCTTTCCTCTCCCTGTACCTGAACCAGGGACTGGGCGTCTCGATGACCATGGTAGGCCTGGTACTGCTAGTCTCATCGTCAGTCGGTGCGATTGGACAGTTAGTAGGAGGTGAACTGGCCGACCGAATCGGGCGCAGGCCGGTTATGTACATCTCACTCTATTCCCGGGCACTCGTGTTCGGGGTTCTTGCGTTGGCGGTCTCCCAAACGGTAGGATTCGAGGTCATCACACTGCTGGTCACAATGACCTCGTTCCTGGGCTCTATGTATGAGCCGACGACCAATGCGCTGATAGCTGACGTTGTTGAGCCGTCCAAGAGACTGGAGGCGTATGGTCTGCTCCGCATTGGCAGTAACCTGGGATGGGCCATCGGGCCGGCCTTGGGAGGTTTTATGGTGGTGTTCGGATTTCCCATACTATTTGTCGTGGCCGGACTGGCAACCTCCATCGTGGCCAGCATCATACTGTTGTTGGTAACCGAATCAAGGAAGCAGGGTGATGTGCACGAGCGGTTCCATCTATCAGACCTGGCCAAGCTGAAGAAAGACAAACAGTTCCTGGGCTTCTGCATCGTTTCGATATTCATTTTCATGATGTTCGGACAGATGAGCTCGACCATGGAGATATTCTCGATTGAGACCGTGGGCATTACCCAGACCGATGTTGGCTACCTGTTCGCCGAGAACGGGCTAATGGTGGTTTTTATGCAATTTTCCATATCTCGGTATATCTCGCGCTACCGAATCACTGGTGTCATCGCTGTCGGGGCTTTCACCTATGCCACCGGGTACTTCCTGCTGGCATTCTCGACCGGATTTACCTGGCTATTCGGGTGCATGTTCATCATCACAATCGGGGAGATGATCATCTCGCCCTCTACCATGAACCTGACAGCGAAACTGTCACCGGAGAAGGAGCGGGGACGGTACATGGGCATATTCGGTTTGTTCATATCGATCGGCTCATCGCTCGGTCCATTCGCTGGCGGTGTGCTCATGGATTCGTCAGGTACTAACTATATCGAGCTTTGGGCGGGAATTGCGGTATTCGGCGTGATCGCCGGAATAGGTTACCTGATCATTGGCAGGAAGATGAGCCCAGAGATCAACCGGGTGGACAGTGCACGGCATGGGTCTTAGGAAGGAGTTCGGCACCCGATCGCCTATGGCGTTAGGAACTTTCAAGACGTCGCATGTAATGGCCGTCTGTGGCCATCGTATCTACCATCGGCTTCGTGGCGCTCACCCGGATACTGACATCCGGTATCGATGGTGCGGATTCACGAAAGGCCCAAGATAAGGGTTAAATTGGTGCGATGACAGTTGCACATTTCGATGAAGATCATCGGCCTGGTCACGGAAAATTTTCGTTTCTTCCACATGATGGTCCGATTGCTGAAGGAGAGGAGCGAGCCGTTCGTCTCTCTCGGGTTCGGTGACCCGATACCGGAAAATGTGGGCGTGATCTTAACTACCAACGAGGAACGGGGTCGGATCCATTTCGAGACCCTCGTGTCCGACGGCGACCCCGAGGTCGCGTTCAAGGCAGCCCGGTCAATGCTTCGGGGGAAGAGGTTCTCCCGAATCATCGTCGGTATCGACCCAGGCAGAACGCCAGGAATCGCCGTCATAGGTGACGGAAGGATCATCGACACAGAGCTGGTCTATTGTCCCGAGGACGTGACGGAAACGCTCGTCCAGATGACCAGGAATCTGGATTTTGACATTATGCTCATCCGCGTCGGCCACGGCGACCCGACCAACCGTAACCGTATTATCAATGCGGTATGGCCGTTGGCCGACGAGGTGGAGATTGTGGATGAGTCCAAGACCACTAAGCGGACGGTGACGCCGGACATCGACGCGGCCATCATAATCTCGTTCACCTCCGGTGAGAAGGTCGAGGTCCAGCCGGAAGTATGTCCAACGCCTGGAGAGGTCCGCGACATCAAGCGGCTGAGCCGTATCGAATCGCGCGGGCGGGTCACGATCTCGACTGAGCTTGCGCTGCAGGTGGCCCGGGGCGAGATCAGTCTGGCCGAGGCCTTGGGAACATATCAGAAGGAATGAGATAGGCCGATGGCTTGCGGAAGGCCGGAAATGGTTTGTGCTTCAGCGGACCGTTCGGGTAAAGGCCGGAATTTTTGTCAGGACCATGCCCTCGATGATCACCGGTTCCAACTTCACTGCCACCGCAAGTGCCTCCTGCATCTTCTGTTCGTTGTCCGCATATATGGTGAGTATCGTCTCTCCTGAGTCGACCTTGCTGCCTACTTTCTTGCTTAGGACGACGCCCGCGCCCTTGTCGCGTGGCGAACCGGCCGCTCGGGCGACCCGGACCAATTCCTTGTTCTTGATGCGTGAGACATAGCCTGACTTCTTGGTTAGCACATCGACGCTATGCTCCCCGACCTTGATGTCAGTCGACTTGATGTCCGGATTACCCCCCTGTGCACCGACGATCTCTCTGAACTTCTTCAGGGCCTTTCCGGACGACAACAGATCCTTGGCCTTTTCTTCTCCATAGTACATTCCGCCCATGTCGAATATCATTCCTGCCAGGGACACCGTCTTTTCGATGACGCTGGTCGGGGCTTTGGCTCCCTCCAATACGGAGATTGCCTCCCTTGCTTCCAGGGCCGGGCCGATTGCCCTTCCAACCGGCTGTCCGCCATAGGTTATGGCGCACTCCACTTTCATTCCCAGATTCTCGCCCAGATCGATGAAGTCACGGGCATAGGCCTTGGCCTCGTCCATGGTCTTGACCTTCGTCCCCTCGCCCATCGGTATGTCGATGAGCAGATAGTCTGCGCCGACCGCCTTTTTTTTGGACATGACCGATGCCAGCAGCTGCGCGTGTGGGTCGATGCCCAAAGGATACTCAGCTTTGATGATGACGTCGTCCGCCGGAGCCAGGTTCAGCGAGCCCCCCCAAGCCATGACCCCTCCCACATCCTGGGTCATGCGTTTCAAACTGGCGGCATCGAAATCAACGTTGGCGAAGACCTCGACGATGTCGGACGTGCCCGCCGCGGAGCTTATCGCCCTCGACGATGTCTTGGGGATAAGGAAACCCGCGGCCGCTACTATTGGGACGATGAGCAGAGTGATCTTGTTCCCCGGGCATCCACCGATTGAATGGAAATCGAAGATTGGGCCCTTGTCGAAGGTTATCGTCTCGCCAGTGTTGACCATCGCCTTGGTCAGGTCGGCCGTCTCCCGAATGTTCATACCGTTGATGTGCAACGAGGTGACGTACGCCGATAGCTCGATGTTAGATAGCGTCTTGGTGGCTATGTCTTTCACGATAATGTTGATCTCCTCGGTGCTCAGCTCCCCTCCGTCCATCTTCTTCCGGATGTAATCGACCGATTCCGGTCGGGTGGCCGGATTGACTTCTATGGATTCCCCTGGCTCCGGTCCGATGAATTTGAACGCACGGCCGAGCAGACCGACGTCCCCTCGATCGATGACCGTGTCCGAGGTGTTCACAATGGCGATGACTGCCCTTCCCTCATGCAAGATCCGGACCCTGTCCTGCTCGCGCAATGCCATATCCTGGGCATCATCGATATGCAACAGGGCGGTGGTCTCCCCTGTCTCCACGTCCACGTACTTTGCCTTCAGTTTCATGCTGATCCCCACTTCTCGAGCGCCTCGCGCAGCTCCGTATGGTCCTTGGCATACTGTTCAGCGGTGAGGCCGAGATATCCTGCCTCGACCGCCTGGGCCATGGCCTTGGCCCCACTCCTTACACCTCTGGGATGACCGGATACTCCTCCCCCGGCCTGGATCTGCACGTCGTTGCCGGCGATGGCGATGATCTTCGGCACCATGGCCGGCTGGACACCGCCGGATGCCACTGGCATGACCCGCCTGTACGGCATGTCCAGACCAACGCAAACATGCTGGTACTCAATGTCTGCCTTCGGGTCACCGGTCATCTTACCGACACCGTAAGTCCCGATGTGCAAAGCATCCGCACCGCACATCCGTGCCAGCTCGGCAAAGACCTTCATCGAGATGCCGTGCTCCTTGTTCCTTGTAATGGCCGCATGCATGGTCCGATGCACGTGTATCGGTAGTTTGATCGATGGATCCTCGGCCAACACCTGGACCGCCGCGAACCCGCAGGTGATGACATCGACCATGATCTCGGATGCCCCCAGTTCCTGGGCTCGTTCTGCCACTTCCAAGATCTTGTCCCCCCGGGTCGAGACGTTGATCGCATGAATCATGACATGCCCGGAATCCTTCTTTACCCGATCCAGGGCCTCCGCGATCGCTACGACCCGGTCTTCCAGGGGGCAAAACTTCTGGTTGACAAGAGTCTCATCATCCTTGCCGTTGGTGAGCCCGCCCATTCCCGCCTCATACACGTAATCTGCGGTCTCCTGAGGGGAGAGACCGATCTTCGGCTTCACAATAGTGCCGACCAGTGGCTTTTCTGGCCGTTTCAAGGTCTTGCGGATACCGTCGATGCCAAACTTCGGGCCCTTGAACTGGCTAAGGATCTCCTCTGGGTAAATAACATCCTCGAGGCGTACTCCGGAAAGGACGTCCAGTCCGAAAAGGTTACCTGCCACTACGCTCAGGATTTGAGGGACCCCGCCGATGTCAATGCTGAAGTCCTCGACGGGGTAGGCGATTACGCATATGTTCCCCTTGATGTCGACCACCTTTCCGCTGCGGCGGACGAAATTTTCCTCTTTCAGCGTGCTGATTGCGGTCCAGGTCCCGGTGGACTGCTCGGTGGCGATGGCCGCAGCGGCCTCCTTCATAGGTAGGTCGGTCTTTATCTTGTAAGTGCAGAACACATGCGATTCCGGGTCTAGCTTCTCTCCCAGGTGCAGATATTTTTCGGAATATTCCATTTCTCTCACTCCAATGTTGCTTCTTTTGATCAATGTTCGTTGAATACGAATTCTTGTCCCAGTTCCCGAACGATTATTTCATAGGCGGCAAAGGGCGGGATGACCCCGACCTCGGTGACGATCGAGTCGATGTACTCCGGTGGTGTGGCGTCGAAAACCGGGTTGAATATTTTTACCGAAGCGGGGATTTCACCGGGCTTGACGATCTCGGTGGCATCCCGCTCTTCGATTTTGACCATCTCACCATATATCGTCCTAGGCGAGAATTTGAAGGTCTCGGCGCACACCATGAAAGGCACTCGCGCTTCATGCGCCGCCAGAGCAACCTGCGAGGTTCCTATCTTATTGATCAATGCCCCGTTGGAACAAATGGTATCTGCGCCGACGAAAACTGCATCGACGTTCTTCATGGTATACCTGACCGCCGAGTCGATGATCATTGTGGTCGGCACTCCCGCCTTGGCCAGGTCATTGGCCGAGAGCACCCCTTGCCTCCAGGGACGCGATTCAGTAACTACTGCTTCGATCTTCTTCCCTTCTTGCCATGCCGTGATTATCGCGCCGAGAGCCGCCTTGCTATTACAATGTGTCAAGACTCTGTCCCCGTCCCGTATCCGGTTCGCTCCCAGGTGCCCTATGGTCTTCAGCGCGTCATTGGAACGTGACACGAACTCATCGGCATTCCGCACCAAAGCTGAACGGTACTCCTCAAGATCATTGATCTCAGAGGTCCTTTTAAAGACCGACTGGACCCCGTTCCAGAGCGAAACCGCTGTGGGCCGCGAATCTAGCAGGAGTTCTTTAAATGCCTCCATTCGTCCTTTGAACTCCTTGGCGTCCTTTCCGGGATAGGCCAACGCTTCTTCTTTCAGGGCAACGGCTGCCCTTCTGGCAATCTCCGCCGCGCCCCTTATCTCCATGGACCGAATGGCATTGGCAACTTCTTTGGCCGTCATCGCACGACGTAATACCTACTCTCCTGACATAAAGGTTAGCCGAGAAATGCGGTCTGGATGATACTAGCATTCGTCAGTTCATAATCCTAAGGTCTTCTCCAGCTTACCGAGCGGCTGCGTATTGACTATGCTCTCCGGGCCAAGCCACCCCCTTTTAGCCATGGCCACGCCGAACACCATGAAGTCGAGGTGCTTGACGCTGTGCGAATCGGTGCTGATGACCAGGATGAGCCCCATCTCCCGTGCCTTCCTGCAATTGGCGTCATTCAAGTCCAGGCGTTCGGGCAGGGCGTTGATCTCCAGCAGGACGCTCTTCTCCTTAGCCGCCTCCATGACCAATTCGATGTTCACTTGGTACTGTTCCCTCTGCC
Organism: uncultured Methanomassiliicoccales archaeon; assembly: GCA_963755265.1. Taxonomy (GTDB): domain Archaea; phylum Thermoplasmatota; class Thermoplasmata; order Methanomassiliicoccales; family UBA472; genus DASXVU01. Next base: position 8,004 of record CAVWKV010000082.1, read on the forward strand.
CGATCCTCCTGCCAGTCGGATGCGCCAATATCGTGAGGTTCTCGTTCGACATCGCTGCGATAATCCGATTGGTCATCTCCATCTCGGACATCTTGAAGCGCGAATGGACCGCCCCGACCACCAGGTCCAGCTCACCAAGCACATCTGCTGGATAGTCTAACCTTCCGTGCTCGTCGATCTCCACCTCGGCCCCGATAAGCACCCGGAATGGCGCTAACTTTTCCGATATTCTTCTGGCCTCGGCGATATTCTGGCGCAGCCGTTCCACGGACAGACCGTTGGCGATGGACAGGGATTCGGAATGGTCGGTGATGGCCACATACTCATACCCCTTCTCCTGGGCAGCTATAGCCATCGCCTCCATGGTCGCGTTCCCGTCGCTCCTCTCGGTGTGCACATGGAGGTCGCCCTTGATGTCCGAGAGATCGACGATCCGGGGTATCCTGTGCTCGATACCTGCTTCTATCTCTCCCCGGTCCTCACGCATCTCCGGCGGCATGATGTCCACCCCCAAGGTCCGGTAGATCTCCTCCTCAGTATGGCCGGCCACCATCTCCTCGGTATCCTTCCGGAAGAGCCCGAATTCGTTCAACTTGTACCCCTTGTCGATCGCCAGGGAGCGCAGCTTGATATTATGCTCCTTGCTGCCGGTGAAATATTGCAGGGCAGCCCCGAAGCTCTTGTCTGGAACCACCAGAAGGTCGACCTGTACGTCGTCCTTCAGACGGACGGAGGCCTTTGTCTGACCCTGGCCAATGATCTCCTTCACCTCTGGGCCGTGGACGAAATGGTACATCACCATGGCCGGCTCATCGCTTCCGGCCAACACGTCTATGTCACCAATGGTCTCCTTCATCCGCCGGAGCGATCCGGCCAGACTTACATGTTCGACGCCTTGGGCAAGAAGGAAATCCGCCATCATCTTCCCTGCCGGATATGCATTCCCCAGTAACATCCTGCCCTTTGAAGACTCGACAAGCCGGATGCCGTTTAGGATGTTCTCTTCGGTCTTCTGGCCGAACCCTTTCAAACGTCGGATACGGTGCTGCTCCACGGCAAGCTTCAGATCCTCCAGGTTTGTGATCTTGAGCTGTTTATAGAGTAGCATCGTCGTCTTCGGACCTATTTCCGGGACGGCCATGAGCTTAATGAGCCCGGGAGGGAACTCGTTCTGCAGATCCTTGAGATAGCCCAGCTCTCCTGTGTTGATTATCTCCGCCACTTTTAGGGCGATTGCATCGCCCACGCCTGGTACCTCGCGCAGCTTGCCTTGCCTGTACACATCCTCAATATCCTCCCTCATCCCCTCGATGGTATGGGCGGCACTTCGGTACGCCCGTGGTTTGAACGGTTCTCCACCCTTCAACTCCAACAGGTCGGCTATTTCATAGAGAATGGAAGCGACCTTTTCATTGAGCATTTGATCAGTATCATGATTCCAAACCTCAAGAGATAATGTTTTCCTGACCTCGCTTGAAAAGGCCCTGTCCGATCCTCTGCCGTTACTTGCGCCATTGATTAACTTCGATCAAAACCTACGATGACCTTAAGTCCATGATACTCCCATGATAAGCGAGAGGTGCGATTGTGGCAAGTGTCAATTACAACCCTTATGAGACTGCGGTGAGCCACGTGGAACGAGTCGGCAAAATGCTGGGCATGGACCGGGGCATGATCGAGATGCTCAAGAGCCCAAGGCGGGAGCTAACCGTCCATATGCCAGTCAAGATGGACGACGGAACCATCCATATGTTCACCGGGTACCGTGTACAGCACAATTCGGCCCGGGGTCCATGCAAGGGCGGCATCAGATACCATCCGAACGTAACGCTGGACGAGGTCAAGGCCCTGGCGATGTGGATGACCTGGAAATGCACGGTGGTCGGTATACCGTTCGGTGGAGCGAAGGGCGGGGTCATCTGCAATCCGAAGGAAATGTCAAGGAACGAACTGGAGAGGATGAGCCGAAGATATGCATCCGACATCTATTCCTTCATAGGGCCTCAGACGGACATACCTGCACCGGACGTCTATACTGACGCCCAGGTGATGGCCTGGATCATGGACACCATCGCCATGCATGAAGGTTCAGCGACCCCCCAAGTGGTCACTGGTAAGCCCGTTGAGCTTGGCGGATCGATCGGACGCGACGAGGCAACATCGCGAGGGTTGATGTACATCGCAGCGGAAGCGGCCAAAACCAAGGGACTGCCGGTCAAAGGCGCGAGCGTCGTCATCCAAGGCTTTGGCAACGTGGGCGGCAACGCCGCCAGGCTGATGGCCAGCGAGCTCGGCACTAAAATTGTTGGCCTGAGCGATTCTCACGGCGGGATATACAACAGGGGCGGACTCGATATCTCAAAGGTGGATCGATTCAAGCGGGAGACCGGTTCCCTGAAGGACTTTCCGGGGGCCAAGAACATCGGGAACGATGAGCTGATCGAGCTGGATTGCGATTTTCTCGTGCCTGCTGCGCTGGAGAACGTCATCAACGAGAAGAATGCCGATAATATCAAGGCGAAGATCGTGGTGGAAGGAGCGAATGGCCCCACCACACCGAAGGCAGATGAGATATTACTCCAGAAGAAGATAATGCTCGTGCCCGACATACTTTCCAATGCTGGTGGTGTAACCGTCTCCTACTTCGAATGGGTCCAGGACCTGCAGTTCTTCTTTTGGACACTAGATGAGGTGAACGAGCGGTTGCGCCAGGTCATGACCAGCGCGTACAGCAAGGTCCGGGCACTTGCCGATCATAAAGAGGTGGACATGCGCACGGCAGCGGACATGATCGCGATGGGTGACGTGGCCAAGGCGATCCAGCTCAGGGGCATATTTCCCTGATCATCAACGTCCTTAAGGTTCAAGCTCGCTATTTAGCAGCTTGAACTCCATCGGTTCCATAGTGGTCGGTTCGATGGGGATCAAAAGGATAGAACGGGCTTGGTAGACATCGTCCTTGAGCTTTTGGACCATCTTGAGGAATCCCCGGAAGTCATTGTTGGTGACCATCATGTTCACACCTTCGAGCAGGATGACCGTTGACTTATCCTTGTTCGCGGCCAGGAAGACCTTGATGGCGCTCTGCACCTTCGACAGGTCGGTAGGCGATATGTAACGTTCCCTCCATTTCTGTTCCGGGTCCACATCCGCCGAAGGTGGGTCCGATTTGGTTAGCCACACGATGGTGCATTTATCCCCGAAACGCCTCTGTGCCACGTCCGGTGGTAGCCGTGAGATGCATAGGCCGATCATACCCATATTTACAAGCGAAGCGAATACCTTGAACGCCTGGTCCGGTCGTTCCTTCTCCTTGATGAGATAGGTTCTTTGCGGTTCGAAGGCCATTTGAAGTTCATGCTTCTGGCTGTCGTCGCTGAGGTCGATGCCAGTCTCTCTCAATATCTTGCGCTTCTTGCCGTTGACCTTGTCCTCTATGGCGAGGCGCTGGTTCTTTGCCAGGAGTTGGATCTCTGTGGTAGTATAGTTGCGCTTCATTGTGATGGATATAAGCTCCTCTAGCGCATCATGGAGACCTTCCTCATAGCCCTTCACGTAGCCTTTTGAAAAGGACTCCTGGTCAGACATGCATCCCTCGGATGTGAATAGCTGTGGCCGAGATTTAACCTTATGTTCGCTAAAATCAAAATGATGTAATCGTGATGATTAGGGACGAAGTAACCCAGTTCATCCGATATTCGAGAAATGTCTAGCTTTTTCTATTCCTCATAAGCGCTAACGTCATGAGGGTTGATAGGAGTGCAGTCCCAATAATAATTATAGTAATTTCCTAGGGAAATGACGAACCAATGTCAGGCGGCACGTCCCTGATGTCCTCAATGGTTACATTTCCTTCCCCATTCGCATAGATGACGGTCACATAGGACCTGGCAGCCTGCCCACCGTTTCTGTCTGCATTGGTTACGTTTATTATTGATAAATTGTCAATATATCCGAAGGATTTTCTTGATAGATTTGTTATCATTTTCAAGTGCCTTGAAACAGATATCGAAACGGACACTCCCAGACACAGTCTAGTTCAAGGTGGAATTTTCTTTTAGATACTTGGTGAGCTCCTGCCGAACTGGTAGTGGCAATGTTGTATGTCCCTGTACTTGCCGAAGTAGGCTGAGAAATGATAGTCAGAATCATAAAAAAACAGAATGCAGAAAATATCATTGATATCATAGCTCTAAGTTTTCCATCATAGATCATCCATGTTTTGAGGAGATTCGAACCTTCCTTCTGCAACTAATCTCATTTTTCCCATGTTACTGTCCTTATTAGTCCACAGGTCACCGGACTCTTCGTAATGGCTGATAACCCTTCTATTAATCGATCGGCATTGTTTTGAAACAGGTCCCTATCGTTCTTACCAGTCCGAAGAGCGATTGGAAAGTCTTTTATGATTAAGAACCTACTAACCGCCGAATGCCGACCCAACAAGTGAAGTTCAGAGGGGTCAAGGCCACCCCGAAGGCGCTGGAAAAGGGGCTCATCGAGACATCGAAGATGCTCCGGGACGATCCATTAATTATCATACCTCAGTGCTCTGGCGAGAAGTGCCGAAAGTGCCGTTTCGACAAGGTCCAACGCAAGATAGGTAAGATTTCCAATTATAAGGACGACCCCGACAAATTGAACAAGATCGCGAAACACGGGGACCAGCTGGTACGCGCTTATGCCGCAGCGATCTCCCTAGCCGCAGCAGGGAAGATACCGTTCCTGACCTCCGCACAACTACCTGTTGGTGAAGTCTCTTTTGCTGTCAGGGGTAATGTCGACAGGGAGAAGCTGATCGGTATTCAGCATTTCGACGACCCCGATCTAAGGCTTCTGGCCTATTTCGGTGTTGCGAAGAAACGCGACCTCCATATCTATTCCACCAAAGAACGGTTGTATTGTTCAGAGGGTGGAGCGAAGGTCCCGGAGAACTACATTACGGAAATGCTTGAGCAGTCAGAATACAAGTTGAAGGGCGTTTCCTGCGGTCACTCGGAATCGGACGCCTGTCTGATAGTCAACTGGAAATCGGCGGGGAAGGAGATCCGGATTTGCCACGAATGCGTCAAGGAGATCAATCTGATCAGCTGGCTGTCCTCCCGTATCGCAGCAAACGAGGCGAACGACGACTTCGACGTCAACGTCGAGAGAAAATTACATTGTGTAGCGTCCAATTGCGCTGATTGTCCCTCCAAGAAAGCGTTCGAGATGAGCGATGACCTAAAACGCTCTTATCTAGACGGCAAGATCAGTGACAAGGACCTGGTCTCCCGCTATATCGAAGAATGGAACGTCACAACCCGCTGGATGGAGTCGGTATTCATCTCAGGAGCTGATTGTTACGGACATGACAAGAACATGTTCATGACCAACGTGAAGGGAAGCGAGGCCGAGATAATGGCGCTTAACCACCTGCTCGATGTGAAGAACATATCAATCGTCTCTTCGAGCAACCAGGCGGGAAAGATCATCACCGATATCTGGGAACCGAACAAGCAAACGATCCTGGAGGGTGTTGCTTCGAATAGTGTGATAGAGGACATCCTGAAAAGGACCGACCTGACCCCTCCGCAGATGGTGCAGGAGGCCCGCCGGTTGGAACAGAACCAGAACATCTCCAGCGCACTACCTCGGTACTCCAAGTTAGGAGAGATCGGGACATACGCGGACCTGCTGGCCAGGACCTACAAGACGGAAGGTAAGGAGGCTATGGTCCGCGCGACAGACAAGGGTCGACAGAAGGACCACCGAATTAAGTCGATATCTTTCGCCTTCCTGAACTCGGCTGGTGACCCGTCCAAGAACTGGCAGTTCAACAAGGAGGAGACGGATTACGGTGTCTACCTGTCACAATTCGCCCAAAAGATGCTTGAATCGACCGGTCCCGCCTATGATGAGGCGCTAAGGAACTTGCTGGCTGCCGCCGGTGCATCGGAACAGACAGTAATGGACAAATTGTAGTTCTCGATCTTCACTCGATTCAAAATCAGCTTAAAATGGGGAAGATGGCCGATTGGCCATCAGAATTGTCTTCCGGCGTTCGTAGCCCTCTCCAAGAGATCCTTTCTCTCCTTCACTGCAGCGATGCTGTTTCCCGCCGTCATCCGGATCGTGTCGACCACCTGGAAACCAAACATCTTGAGCTGGTTCGCGAATTCTTTGGCGGGCCCCTCGAACATATTCTGGTCTGGGTTTCCCTGGCTGGTCACGATGACCGCCTTCTTGCCTGGCGTAAGGCTGACCTTGAAGTCCTTGCCTAGGAACATGTACAGCCTATCTTGGAACAGCCGGAATTGACCGTTTAGTTGACTCATGTAGATCGGCGCGCCAAAAACCACAGCGTCCGCATCCCTGACCGCGTCCATGACCTTGACAAGATCGTCCTTCAGCTTACAATGGTCGTGACTCTTGCAGTACATACATGCTTGACATCCAGCAAATTCTAGCTCGTTGAGGTTGAACTTCTCCGTGGCGTACCCCTTATCTTTGGCTCCGTCCAGTACCGCCTGGACCAACGTTTCCGTGTTACCGTTCTTTCTCGGGCTTCCGACAATACCTATGACCTTCATCATATTCTCCGACTATCCTGATGGAAGTGGCTATATTTTAAAACCATACAATATAATATTATAGTATCTTTCATATTGGAAACTAACTATGAAAAAATCGGTGGCTAACTTCGAACAGTTCGTGTGTCCAGTAGAAGCGACCGTCGCCCTTATCGGTGGAAAATGGAAGACGGTCATCCTTTGGAATCTGAAGGATGGAAAAGTACGCTTTAACAAACTGATGGCCGAGATACCGGAGATATCACCAAAGATGATGACCAAACAACTTAGGGAACTGGAGAGGGGCGGGCTTGTTGAGAGGAAGATGTATCCCGAGATCCCACCTCGCGTCGAGTACAGCCTGACCCCGATGGCCTTAAGTTTGGTGCCTATCCTTACCCAGATGGCGCAGTGGGGCATGGCCAATCTAGAAGGAAGGTCATGGATTAAGTGCAACAAGTCCTCCCATAACAGTGGGGACCTCGGGTGTAGCTGAAAAATGTTCGGGACCATTCAATTATAAAAGATAGCTATCGTTTCAGATCCCGCCCCGCCCAGTTGGATCTCTCGGCGACTGATCAGTTTGATCATGACTGTTATGATGTTTTGCCCTTACCGTGGGTCTCGATACAGCTCCGCGGATCGGTCTAGAGACTGGTCGAGCGTGGATCTCAGGCATGCATTCTAACGTCAATTACCATGTGCGACTTGCAAGGAGCATACGCTTTTACTTCTTTGACCTGCAGCACTTCGAACTCCTTTTCTCCGGCAGCTTCGGCGATCGCGTCCACCATCTTCTCCGGAATCTCATCGATGGAGCATACGTCGTGATAGTGGATGATCCCGCCTTTCTTGATCAGTCTCATCGCCTTGGGTAGGCTGGCTTCTGTGGAACCGATGTAGCCCATGACAATCCTATCGGCTATGTTCTCGTAGGGTAATGTCCGATTGTCGCCCAGGTATGTCTCCACTACCTCCTCGACGCCGTTCAATTTGATGTTCTGTTGCAAGTAGGCGTGGGCCAAAGGATTGATCTCGCACGCTATCACGCGCTTGGCATGGGTGATCTTGGCCAGGGGAAGGGTGAAGTAGCCGATCCCGGCGAACATGTCCACGACCGTCTCTCCTGTGCAGTCTAATTCCCCCATGCGTTTCTTCTCGTCGAAGTTGCCCGAGGAGAACATGAGCTTTGCAGCATCCAGTTTATAAAGGATCGTCCCTTCGTGATGTATCGTCTCCGTATCGGTCCCGTAGACGACCTCCATCCTTGGTGTGCGAAACACGCCGTCGATGTATCCCCTTTCGTCCATAACGGTCTTCGCTTCCAGCTCAACAGCATAGGTCTCCGCGATCCGTTCGATGGCAGGCCTAAGCTCCACAGGGAACTTGGCGATGAGCACATCACCGAGCATCTCCCATTTGTAGGGAAGAAGGTCCACCAGTCGATTCGGCAGTGCCAATCTTTCCTTGATGATGTCAAATGGTGCTCGATAGCACGCCCTTTCCCGGGGGTCTCCATCGACGATCTCCAGACCTTCCTCATCAATGACCGCTCGATCAACCGTGGCCGTCAGGGGCAACAGCACATATCTGCCTTGCTCGATGATCCGGACATCCTTGCGTACATAACCCTTAGAGTTCAGCCTCTTTCGGATCGTTTCCGCGTCCAACCGTGGCACCCGTGCGCATCTCACGGGCGTTCAAGAAGAAAACCGTTATTTGTATTCTTCCGATCTTCCGATCACTTGAACAGTAAAGAGCCGAGTATCTGTGGCGAGAACCTCAGCAGCGACGGGACCGATCTAAGGATGGCCGGTGCCAACTCAGTCGGCCGGTCGATGTCCCCCGATTCTAGTATTGCCATCACGTCCGGACGGGAGAACAACTTTCCTGCGTCGTCCAGCTTCCTGTCGCTCAGCCTGACGAAGACCTTTCTGACCCTGTACCCGCGGTCGAGCTCCTTGCCGATCTTCTCTTTCCACAGGCGTTGGTATTGAGAAAGGGCACGTTCGCTCAGATCGTTTTTCTCCAGTGCCTCCATAGCCGTCGTCGCCGCGCATTCCGCAGAGATCATCCCGGTAAACAGGCCGCCTCCGCTGAGCGGTTTGGCCATGGCTGCGGCATCCCCAGCGATCATCAATCGTTCGGCATAGGTTTTTCCCCTTGTGCCGAGCGGTATCACGCCGGAATAGTTTGCCAGCCTCTTGGCCCCATCCAGCTTCTCCTTTTCCATCAATGACTTGAGGTAGGTGCTGGGCGGACCTTTTCCTTCCGATATACAGAGACCGATCCTGGTGAAATCTCCACAGGGGATCTTCCAGGCAAAGAAACCCGGAGCGACCTTTTCCCCGAGATATACATGCACATGGCTTTGTTCTGCCATCCGGTGCGCCACGTCGCATTCGATGCCCTTTACTAAATCCCGGGGTGGTGGAAGGCCCGCCATCTTTGAGACGCTTGACTTGTATCCGTCCGCACCCACCAACAGTTTGCAGCTGACATCTTCATGGCCATCTAGCCAGAGGGCTATCCCTTTCTCCGTCACCTCATAGTCAAGGAACTTGGCTCCGGTGACGTATCGGGCACCGGCCGAGACTGCCCGATCCTTGCAGCGCTGGTCGAACTTGAAACGGTCCACCACCACCGCTTTGGTCTCATTCCCGTCCAGGCGAAGCTCCATTCCTCCCGGAAAATGCATGATCACACCGGTGATCCGGTTCAGCACGGAATTCTGTGCCCCGACCATGTCAATGACTCGCTCCGTCACTAGTCCCGCGCACTGGACCGGGACGCCTGCGTCGCCGTGCTCCTCCATGACGATAGTAGGGAATCTCTTGGCAGTGATGGCCGCTACAGCACATCCCACCGGGCCGCCTCCCACGACGATAAGGTCCGACTCCATCGACCTAAGCAAATCCGCGCCGATATTAACCACTTTGGTCAGTCGCCTCGGCGCTCCTCGAGACCAGGTAAGCGAACATGAGCACTAGCACGGCAGTACATATGCCGACCGCCCATATCGGGAACGTCCCGAGGACAAAGGCAAAAGAGCTTAGCACCGTTAACAACCCCACCACGATCACGACGAACAAATAGGTCCCCACCCTGAGCAGTGCCATTCTAAGGGATTCGAGCCCAATTGTGCCCATGCCTGAATCATCTGCGACAGTCGCAAGATAACCCGTCTCCAGAGATATGCCCCCCAACAGTATCGAGGCCATGCCCATCATGAGCACTGTCCATCCCACAAAGAACGGTGTGTCCGCCCCCAGCTGGACCCAGAACGCCGCCATTATCGTCACTAGACCGTACAATGAGCGGAACGTTGTGGCCCATGCCTTGTGAAGTGACACTGAACCTGCGGCAACTCCCAACAACAGCAGTGGCCCAACGAAACCGAGCAGGTTCTGGCCCCCGAGGCCGAGCGAGATGAGCACGGCACCGAACATCATCGCATATGAAGAATAGCGAATGGCCAGGAAGCGGTTCCTCAGCAGGTCCGTTCCGTCCGGCATTCCCTCACCTCCCTGAAATATGTCACCAAAGGCTTCCCCGTTTCCCAATCCACAACCTTACAGAATCGGCCCAGTTCATAGAGCGCATCGGCTCGGCGCATTGCCCCCATGCGGTATATCAGTTCGTTCGCCTGGTCTCCGGCAGGGCCGTCCATGACCGGACGGGGCGAGATGACGATCAGGTGGTGCCCCCTACCAACTAGTTCTTCCGCTGTCTCCACCATCCTTCGATCGTTCAGGGTCGTTATCAGCACAAGCATCGAGTCGCCCCGGAAGTAGCGGTTCAAAGCCAGGCGGATGCTGACCGCCGACCGTACCGCCCCCGGCTTGGCGTCTATGAGATGGTCCACTATCTTCTGCAGCTGACGTTTCCCGTAGTTCGACCTTATCACATCCACCACATGACCCAGGATGACCATCCCGACCCTATCCCTTTGCTTCAGGAAGTAGGATGAAAGGGAGGCCGCCGCTTCCACCGTGGCATCCAGGTTGCCGTCATCGCCGGCGGTCCTGGCATCGACAATGATGGTCACGTCACCGCTCCTCTCGGTCTCATATTCGTTGGTCACCATCGTGTCCCTTCGGGCAGAAGCCTTCCAGTTGACATGCCGCAGCGTGTCACCGGGGCGGTAGTCGCGAAGCGCGAAGAACTCGATCCCTGGGCCCAGGAGCTTGGAGCGGATGTTGCCCGCATGCATCCTGACCTTGTGGGGCTGAATCGAGATCCTCTTCATTTCCTGTATTTGAGGCGTTACCTCCACTTCCTCTGGTAGATCGTAACTGACCCGTCGTGAGGTGGCGAAGAGCGGGTCGGTGATCACGACATCCACGCCTTCGAAAAGGAACCTTCCGCGGTTGGGGAATACCACCTTGTACGAGACATCGACAGTGCTCTCCTTGGCCATCGTCAGGGGGAAATGGTTCCGCCCCATGACCAGTCGCGCTCCGTCTGGAAGCCTGTCTTCCAGCTGCACAATTTCAAAGGCGTCGCCAAGGTTCTGGATCGTCAGCAAGATTCCCACCTCCTCCCCCTTTTGCGGACGGTTCTGGTCGAATGACCTTGAGATTCTCAGGGCTATCTTCGATCGTGGGAACATCATCGGCGCCAGTGCGACTATCAGGATCAATGGTACCATCAGGGAAATGATCTCCCAGCGGTGAAGGGCGAGCCCGGTCACCAGAAAGAACGAGGCTGCCCCGAGTATGGCGGCGCCGGGGCGAGTACGCACGTCAACCGACCTTCGGGACTGGGATGCTCTTGATTAGCGCAGTCAAGATGTCCTCTGCCCTGACCCCCCTGATCCATGGGTCAGCGGCAAGGATCAGGCGATGGGCCAGCGCCGGTATCGCCACGGCCCTCACATCGTCTGGGATGACGTAGTCCCTCCCGGAGATGGCGGCCTTGGCGGCCGATAGCCTCATCAAAGCCAGAGATCCCCTGGGGGAGGCGCCAACCTCGACCTGATCGTGTCGTCTGGTCGATTCAACGATAGAGACGATGTACTGGTCTATTCCATCGTCTACGTGCACTTCTTCCAGTGCCTTTTGCAGCTCCACCAGGGTCTCGGCTGTACAAACCTGCTGGACATCGGTCTCCTCCTTTTTGCGTGACCTACGCCTCTGCAGTATCATCCGCTCCTCTTCCGATGATGGATATCCCACCTTGGTACGGATCAGGAAGCGGTCGATCTGTGCCTCTGGCAAGGGATATGTACCTTCATATTCGATGGGATTCTGGGTGGCCATGACAATGAAGGGTCGGTCCAACTTGTACGTTTCGCCCTCTAGTGTAACTTGCCGCTCCTGCATTGATTCCAGAAGCGCCGCCTGGGTCTTCGGTGGTGCCCGGTTGATCTCATCGGCCAGGAGGATGTTCGTGAAGAGAGGTCCTTTACGCAGTACGAAAGAGGAAGAACCTCGATCCAGAATGAATGACCCAGTAATGTCCGCGGGTAGCAGGTCTGGAGTGAATTGTACCCTTTTAAACTCACAACCGCTTGCCCGTGCGAACGTATTAGCCATCATGGTTTTAGCAAGGCCGGGGAAATCCTCGAAAAGGACATGTCCTTCGCACAACACCGCCAACATGACCCTCTCGGTCACATCGCGTTTGCCCACGATGACCTTCCCAATCTCGTCCAGGATCGCATTGCACTTTGTACCGACCTCGTCAACCCTCAATGCCACTCCTCCACTTTCCTTAACATATCCGCGAACCATACAAAGAAGTTGGCGCGGATATCATTGGAATCGTCCTTCAGAAGTTCCTCGAAGTCGCGCGTGGTCCCCTTCAGGATCCATGCCAGGTCGTTATCGTCGACGTACTGCGCTAAACGGCCCTCATCAATGACCGTTTGCAGATCGGTCCTCGACATATGGTTTCGTGCCATCACCCGGTTCGCCAATGCCTCCCTGAGGTCCTGGACCATGTTGACCTGGCTGAAAAGATGGCCGTGTAGTGCCCCCTTCACCGTCTCCCTGTTAAGACCAGGCCCGAACTCGCCGTCTCGGAGATCGGCAGAGTAATTCACCTCATTGTACCTGAGATTCTTTGGATAGAGCCACCTGATCGCGACCAAACATAGGATGATGACCAGAACGATGAAAAACGACCATCTCAGGTCATCCGCGGTCCTTGACTCCCTTTGGGAGGAAAGGAAGATGGCCATGATGGTGAGGACCAACGTCATGACCACCAGAACGGTGCCGATCGGGAACGTGTCTTTGTGCTCTTGATAACCCTCCCAATTCATGCTGTCCAGGAATCCCTTGCGGTCATTGGGCAGTTCCGGCAACTGATTCACCTCGCAATCCTTCCCTGACCCTCTCGAAAGAAGTGATAGCGCGATCCTTCTCCGTTTCTCCTAAGAAATGGTCGCTGTAACGGGCTTCCTCGAAGAGAGATGTCAGCTCTTCCAGCGGTTCCTTCTTCCATCCGAGCTCAGCAACCGCGCGATCGGTAAACTCTCTTGGGGTAAGAAACGGTTCCTCATCAAGCTTGCCCACCTGGACCAGGAGGCACATTTGTTGATATGTGCGTATGATCGTGGAGCGTGGGTCCTCCCCAGCATAGAGGCTCCTGACGGCCGCTTCCAGAACCACTTTCGCCTCTTCCTCCTTTGATGGATTCGAGATCTTGACCTGAGGTCCCTCACCGCGTCGCATGAACCTCCACACTAAAATAATGGATATTATGGCAATGAAAACTACGATCATTGGCAACACCAAAGGCAGGTCGCGCAAGGGTTGTTGGTCGGGCAGAACAGTAGAGTTGGTCTGTGTACTCCTGTCTGTCCCCCCTTGGCCGTTGATAAGACCGCTTCCTTCATTCGGATTCAGGACGAACAAGATGAGCCATAACGCCAACAGCACGATGGCGTAGGGAAGAATGTTCCGTCCCTCTCCAGCCCGTCGTTGACCCTTGGCCCGGCTTCCTTTTCTCGTCGTTAGATATCGGTAAACGAAATAGCCGATCAGCGCGATCCAAAAGACCACCATGATCTGGATGATGATCGTTGTCAGTTGATCTAGCACGTCGTTGCTGACCTTGACCCCCTGATCACTGGCGTCTTGGACGTTGGCGATAAGCACCCCAGCGGCGATGACAGTGATAGCCGCGACTATAAGGAACATTAATTTCTGGTCCTTGCTGACAGGTGCCATTTTGTTAATTTTATGCGTCTGGTCACTATTAAAAAGTTATTATTCCCGCCAATGGCAGGAGAGTTCAAGAAAAATAAAGGGATCCACCCAGTTACTTCTTGCTGACCTTTTCCCAATCCTTGAGGAACTTCTCGATGCCAGCATCTGTGAGCGGGTGCTTGAACATCTTCTTCAGCACGTCATATGGGATCGTCGCCACATGCGCTCCGAGCCTGGCCGCCTCGGTGACATGGATCGGGTCACGGACCGATGCCACGATGACCTCACAGTCGAACTCGTAGTTATCCAGGATGTCCATGATCTCGGCGATCACGTCCATTCCGTTCTGGCCGATGTCATCCAGCCTGCCTACGAACGGAGAGACATAACGCGCGCCGGCCTTTGCCGCCAACAACGCCTGGTTCGCGGAGAAGATCAGGGTCATGTTGATCTTGATTCCTTCGGAAGCCAGTATCTTGGTGGCCTTCAGCCCTTCCTCGGTCATGGGGATCTTGACCACGATGTTCTTGTTCCCGGCCGCGATCTTCCTTGCCTCCGGAACGATGTCCACTGCCTTTATGCTCACGGCCTCGACGCTTATCGGGCCGTCAACGATTGCACAGATCTCCTTGACAAGGGTGGAAAAGTCCTTGTTCTCCTTGGCCACCAAGGAAGGATTCGTTGTCACTCCATCCAGGATTCCCCAACTGTTTACCTCTTTGATCTGCTCGATGTTAGCCGTGTCTATGAAAATCTTCATCCTCAACGCCTCCTGATTACTTCCTCTGCCGCCTCTACGACCTTACTCATTGTTAGGCCATACTTTGTCATTAGCTCGTCGCTCTCCCCCGATTCGCCGAACACGTCGGCCATTCCTACGAGCTTCATTGGCACGGGGTGATGCTCTACTAGATAAGATGATACATATGAGCCTAACCCAGAGATAACGTTGTGCTCTTCCGCCGTCACGATCCCCCCAGTCTCCGCGGCCGCCTTGTGCAATGCTTCCTCATCGAGCGGCTTGATAGTCGACATGTTGATCACCCTGGCCGAGACGCCTTTGGATTTCAGGACTTCTGCCGCCTCGAGACAGGCTGCGACCATCTGGCCGGTGCCTATGAGCGTTATATCTGAACCCTCTCTCGGTACTGTTGCCTCCCCAATCTCGAAAGGCGTGTTAGGTTCTGTGAAATTGGGTACGTCCACACGCCCCATCCTTAGATAGCATGGCCCTACCCTGGCGGCCACCGCCTTGGTTGCTTTGAACGCTTCCATGGCGTCCGCAGGAACAACCACGGTCATGTTCGGTAGGGTGTGCATCAAGGCGATGTCCTCCATGGTCTGGTGCGATGCTCCATCGCCCCCGACGCTGATACCGGCGTGCGTGGCGGCGATCTTCACGTTCATCTTCGGATACGCCACCGATTGGCGAATCTGGTCAAAACAACGGCCAGTGGCGAAGACGGCGAATGTGGAAGCGAACACGGTCTTACCGGAAGCGGCCAGGCCCGCTGCCGTGCCGATCATATTCTGTTCTGCAATGCCAACGTTGAAGAACCGCTCCGGAAACTCCTTGCCGAAGTCGGCAGTGCGGGTCGATCCAGACAGGTCAGCGTCGAGCACGACGATGTCTCCACGGGAGCGCCCCAATTCGACCAACGCCTTTCCATACTCCTTCCTTTGGCTGCTATAGGTCCACTTCATTGGTCTTCCCCCAGTTCCCTAAGGGCGCGACGCATCTCATCCGCCGTGGGTGATTTGCCATGGAATGCCAGGTTGTTCTCCATGAAGGAGACTCCTTTGCCTTTGATGGTGTGTGCGATGACGACGGTCGGACGGCCTTTTGTCTCCTTAGCCCGATTCGCCGCGTCAAGTATCTGCCTCATGTTGTGACCGTCGATTTCCAACACGTTCCATCCGAACGCCTTCCATTTATCCGCTAAAGGTTCCAGGGACATGATGCTCTCGGTGGGGCCGTCAATCTGGAGCTTGTTCCGGTCGATGAAAGCGAGGACGTTATCCAGTTTATAATGCGAGGCCAGCATGGCGGCCTCCCATACCTGTCCTTCGGCCATCTCTCCGTCACCGCAGACGCAATAAACGCGATATGATTTCTTGTCTAGTTTGGCTGCCAGCGCCATCCCATTGGTCGCACTCAGGCCCTGGCCCAGCGAGCCGGTGGACATTTCCACGCCAGGGGTCTTAGTCCTGCATGGGTGCCCCTGCAACCGGCACCCAATCTTGCGCAAAGTGGCCAGCTCCTCGACCGGGAAGTATCCACTCTCTGCCAATGCCGCATAATAGATCGGCGCAGCATGACCTTTCGACAGTACGAAACGGTCCCGGTCCGGCCAGTCGAGCTCTTTGGACCGGTGGTTCATTATGTCGAAAAAAAGGGCGGTCACGATGTCAGCAGAGGACAATGATCCTCCGGGATGTCCAGAACCTGCTGCATGCGTCATTCGTATGACGTGGCGCCTGAGTAGATTGGCTTTTTTCTCTAGGTTAAGGATGGTATCGTCGTTGTACGAGGACACGAAGAGCACCTCTAGGATAGGATGGGGATTGGTCAATGGCCCGGTTCTATTTAATAACTTTTTGTGCGCACAGATTGTTGGTCGTATGAACATTCAGGTCGGTCATTTACACGGTCATCGCAGGATGCTGAGGCACGTGGTGTTCGTGCCGTCAACTTACGTGCACTCCATTTAATACTGTATCATACCGATACTGACCTTGATGGCGTACTGTTATGATATTCCGTGCGGGGGCAATACGGTCCTTGAGCAGGTGGTCGAGCGGCTCAATAACGATGTCGAGGTTCGCACTCTGTGGAAAGCGTCCAATGTCACCGCCATCGACCGCATGGGTTATTCCGACCATGGACCGACGCACATCAGGATCGTATCGAAGTTAGCGCTCAAAATGCTCCAGATCCTGGTGGAGAAAGGAATGAAACCCAACATCGTGAAGAACTATGGTCTGGGAATATCCGACGCGGAGGTAGTCGTGGTGCTGGCCGCGTCGCTGCACGACATAGGCCATGCCATCCACCGGACAAATCACGAGGAGATGTCCCTCATACTGGCCCCACCCATCATCAAGCGGATGCTGGATGGTCTGTACGACGAAGCGGAGCGGACGATCATGATGGTCGAGACCATGCATGCCATGATATCACACCATGAGGAAATATTCCCACTAACGCTAGAGGCTGGTGTAGTGAGGGTTGCCGACGCACTGGACATGGAGAAGGGGCGAGCCAGGGTGCCGTTCCGCGCAGGAAGCGTCAATATCCATTCGGTCTCTGCATTGGCTATCGAGAAGGTCCGGGTTGTCGAGGGAAAGGACATCCCAATCCATGTGGACATCACGATGAACAACTCAGCTGGTATCTTCCAGATAGACGAGCTTCTACGAGAGAAGATAGAGAAATCGGGGATAAGGGACAAGATCGAAATATCGGTGCATGTCCCGAAGGAAGAGACCAGGATTGTGGAGAGTCTTAGGCTCTGACACTTTAGTCGTTCTCGATCCGTGGGGCCAATAGATACTTTACCTTGCCCTTTCCACCGGCGAAATCGAATTCTATCTTGACTGGCAGGTCATTCCCCAAGTTGATTACGACAACCGTTCCGCTCGGTATTGCACGGACCATGTTGGCGAAGTAGTCCATCGGGAACAGGGACTTTATGCTCTCCTTGCAATCGAGCGAGACAAGCAGGTCCTTCGGTAGTTTGAGCGTCACAGAGTCGGTGTCGCCTTCGGACACCATCTCGAACTGTTCCGGGGTTGCAGTTAATGCGATGTGGTCAGAGATGCTCTCCGAGGCCTTGATGCCCCGCTGCAATTCCTCTACATTGACCGCGACCTTGGCCGCCAGGTTAAGGTTCGGAACCTTTGTGTCCGCCATTCCCTCGGTGGAAACCAGGCTCATGCGCCGGGTGACGTTCCCGACGGAAAGGATAAGCCTTCCACGCTCCTCATCATGCTTCATCTCGATGACATCGCCCGCCTTGGACAGGCGGATGACCTCCCGGAGCTTGTCGAGGTCGAGCCCAATCTCCGTCTCGTTGGCGGAGAACGACTCGAACGCGCCTTTGTCGATGACTAGATCGATCATGGCCACATGGGCCGGGTCGACCGCCTTCAAAGTCATCCCGTTGGCATCGATCTTGAACTTAGCTTCATCGATGAGCGTTGAAACGACGTCCACGACGCCCTTGAGCGTCTCGGACTTTAGCTTGGCTTGGAACATCAGACTCCCTTCCATGCAGTAAACAGGTTTGGTTTAATAATCTTTTGCAGCAGGTAGCCAGCAGGTAATCTGATTGGTGTCACCATCCCATTTCAGGGATTGGTGTGGCCATGGCAATATCCGAACGTCGCCCCGATGTCGACGAACCTATTATGATTAGGGGACAAATCGTACCGAAAGAAACCCGTTAAGACCGGCGGAAAATATTGAACTTCAAGAATTGTGAAAGCTGAATCCAAATGGTATCGGCAATGAATCTTGAATATGTCGATGGTCTTTCGATCACCGGCATCACCAGGCACCCCGACGATTCCTATGTGATGTACAAGACTTAGCTATACTCGCGCCAGGAGGCACCGCATTCGCAGCAGCGGTAGATCTTTGTCTCAGGTTCATCTGCCGCCCTGGTCTGCCTTAGCACCCAGAATGCTTCGTTGTGCTTGCATTTGGGACACTCGACCTTGGCCTTTGGCAGCATTGGTGCCGAGTTCTCGACTACCATCTGTTCCCTCTCCTTGCCCCTGATGACGCATGTGTCAGCCTTGTTGGAAGTCACATCGTACTCTTTCTGGCATCTGTTGCACCAGATCTTGCCGTTCTTCGGCAATGCAAGGGCTTTACACGTTGGACAGAACATTTAGATCTCGCCAACTCGCAGGAAAATTACCTCGATATATATATTCTTCTTCTCCACTGCTGTTCCAATGCGATAAAAGTGGATCAGACGAAGCGGAAGTCGTCTGATTCCGATTTATTGCTAGCGTCCAGCTTCTTATGCTGGGTATGTACGCTCCTGGTTGGAGAGTCATGTTTGGCCTTGTCGAGATTGCGCTCGAACTCCTTCTGACGGCGCTTCCTGATGGGCTCTTCGTTGTCCTCTTCTTCCATTGCCTTCTCCATGGTCCTGGAATGTGCTGGCGGGTGAGGGAAAATGCGATTGTCCGCAGAAGTCTCTTTCATGTCATTGAAATGGATGGATGGGGCTCTACGTGGCCCATCTTCCTCTTCTTCAGTGTCAACGGCTTTGGCTTTTGCGTCATGTTTTCCGAAGATCCAAAGGCCTTTCTTTCCTTTGGATTTAGGGTCTCCCACATGTACATGCATTCCGTGGTCCCCTCCGTGCTTGACTAAATATTCCATCTCTCGCAACGACTGTAAGGCCATGGCCCCTCCGACATAGGCGAAGGCGATCCCGAGGATATAGAAGTCTAGGCGGATGCCGGCGGTGCCCTGAATCGTCGCGATGAACGATTCCAGATAGCCAGTGGTAAAATTCACGAACGGACCGAAGACCGGCGCAGCAGATGCCAGCGCACCAAAGATGGCGTCAGGGGCAAGGTCCACTCCGAACCAGACGGTGGGGATAATCTTAATAGTCACAAGCGTGGCCACGAAGAACACGACGGCCAGAGGTATGCTGACCGCGAAGACACCTTTCAACGGGGTTCCGGCCCGTCGGCCAGCCACATATCCGGCTATCATGGGCCCGAATATGGGGATCCACCATAGTAAAAACATCAGCACGCTGCCATACTTCACCGCCGACCAGTAGCTGAAAGGGTCGTCCGATGACGAAAATAACCAGGACCGCCGTGTTTTCTCCTTCTCTTCGCTCTCATCTGAGAGTCGGTATACTCCGCTCTTCATGAGCGATTTAGTAGCCTGGTCTTTCGTGTTCGTACGTCGCCTGAAATGCAATTCCATCCCCCCTTAGTCTGACGTGTGTCAGACAAATGAAAATCAGCAGGTCAATATAAAGAATTTGGGGTTCAATGCCCTCAGCCGTCACTTTGGCATGTAGCACATCAGATTGTACTCTCGCAGTGCTTCCCTAGTCCCTTCTGGTGTGATCGATTTAGGGCGGGTCTGGTGTTTGAGCATCTCGTCAAACGGATAGTTGATGTATGCGCTCAGGCGCTTGAGCCTATCGGTGGGGAACGCCTGCCTCCCTAGAAGTATCTGGACTACGCTCCATCCGGGATGGACTCGGGAGCGATACCCCATCTGGCGGCCCAGTTCGTTAAGGGAACCGGCCTTTTCGATCCCGATTGCTATGATCCTGACCCTGAATCCGGAGGTCAGCCATATCTTTTCTAACTCCTTGGGTTGACGGAACCCGGGAAATGCAAAGTCTGACATGGCAACGCTGACATGCATATGCGGGTTAGATAAACCTTCCCAGAGAATTGGCCGAAAAATCAACATGAATCTGATAGCCAGCATGTTAGGTGATATCAGAATCGGGACGGGGGTGACACCTCAACATATTTATATCGTACCACGTCTAGCCTGGTCGAAATCAATGGGAGTGTTCCGGACAGTCTTGAACATTGTTACGAAGGAGGAAGGCGATATCATCGACCTGACCGGGAAGGTCAGCGAGACGGTGAAGGATTCCGGCTTGAAGGCTGGCATCGCCTGCGTCTTCGTGCCCCATACCACCGCGGCCGTTTTCGTGATCGAGAACGAGTCGGGCCTGCGATCTGACCTTGTCGGGAGCATGGAAAAGGTTTTCCCCAAGGGGTTCAAGTATGCTCATAACGCTGGCGGGGACGGTAATGGCCACTCGCACATCAGGGCCTCGGTCCTCGGGCAGTCAGTCAGCGTCCCGTTCAACGACGCATTACTTGACATCGGTACCTGGCAGAGAATTGTACTCATGGAACTGGACAACGAAGGAAGACCAAGAAAGCTGATAATCCAGTTGGTAGGGGAATGACACTCACAGTCCTAGCATTAACAACCATCAACATCAAGCAAGAGACGAAAAGGCAAAGAGGTAGAAAATAATGAAATTAAAATTCCTAGGTGGCGCAGATGTAGTTGGCAGGCTCGGAATGCTGCTCAACAACAAGGGCGCTAATCTGTTGTTCGAATATGGCATGAAACCGATTAAACCACCAGAGTATCCGATCCCGGCCCCTCCACTGGAGACCGCGTTCCTTACTCACTGCCACATCGACCATTCTGGCATGATCCCCTGGCTGTGCGGTAAATATGGCACTAAGGTGCACACTACCCCGTCAACGATCAGCGTTTGCGAACTGCTGATGAACGACACACTCAAGGTGGCGGATTCGGAGGGATACCCCCGGCCGTTCAACGAGAGCGACATCAAGTCCGCCATGCGGTGCTTCCGTCCAATGAAGTATGGGGACGTTCTGGATGTCGCGGGGTTCGAGGTGGAGTCGCATTCTGCTGGTCATGTGCCGGGCGCGGCCATGTACGAACTGCGAGGGGACAACACCACCGTCTTCACTGGTGACCTGCACACCTATAATACGAACCTAACTTGGGGTGCTCACCCGGTGAAATGCGATAACCTGATCATAGAAGCGACCTATGCTGGACGCCTTCACCCGGACCGAAAGAGAGAGGAGCAGAAGCTCATCGAGCGGGTCAGGGAGACGGTCGAAGGCGGCGGCAAGGCCATCATACCATGCTTCGCCGTCGGACGTACCCAAGAAGTGATGCTAATCCTCAAGGACCTGAAGTATGACATGTGGGTCGATGGTATGGGCAAGACCGTCAACCGCCTATACCTAGAACAGCCGGAATACATACGTTCTGAACGCGACCTGAGGCAAGCCAAGAGGCGCTTCAACGAGGTGCGAGGCGCAGCGGCCAGGGAAAAGGCAATGGAGGGCGAAGTCATCGTCACGACCGGTGGTATGCTAGATGGCGGCCCGGTCATCAGATACATACAGCAAGAGAGAGACAATCCTAAGAGCTCGGTTTTAATGACCGGATTCCAGGTGGACGGTTCCAACGGTCGCCGGCTGATCGATAGCGGCGCCATCGACCTTAGGCAGCCAGGTTCCGCGCCTGAGGAAGTGCCGACCTCGATGCGCGTTGCCTGTCAGGTGCAGCAATTCGATCTATCGGCCCACGCCGATCATAACGAACTGCTGAAGTTCATCCGCGCCTGCGACCCAGAGCACGTCGTGCTGATGCACTCCGATAATCGTCAGGCCTTAGCCAAAGACCTGAAGGACGAGTTCAAGGTGCATCTGCCGATGCCTGGAGAGGAGTTCGAACTCTAAACCGGCAGCTATTTCCATCGGAGGTGCAGTAGTTATGGTCATGCGCATGGAGGACCTGCTTGCCGAGGACGAGGGTTACGGGGACATAACCTCGGACCTGCTCATCGGGAATGAGGGCGGGGAGGCGGAGATCGTCTCCAACGATGACTGTGTCGTCGCTGGCCTGGCAGAAGCCCTAGAACTATTCCATGGGCTGTCCCTGGACGCCCGGGCCCAGGTAGAAGAGGGTTGCCAGATCAAGAAGGGCACCGTCGTCATGACGATAAAGGGTCCCCTAAAGGCCATTCTTTTAGGGGAACGACTTGCCCTCAACTTCATCATGCGCATGTCCGGCATCGCTACCGTCACATCGAACATCCTCTGGGAGTGTCGCCGTATGAACAAGAACGTACGGATCGCGGCGACCAGGAAGACCACTCCCGGATTCCGTTCCTACGAGAAGAAGGCGGTGACCTTGGGCGGGGGCGACCCACATCGCAACCGTTTGGACGACATGATATTGATCAAGGACAATCACTTGGTCATCGTCGGATCGGTGACCGAGGCGGTGAAGAAGGCCAAGGCCTACTCGTTCACCAAGAAGGTAGAGATTGAGGTCGTGGTCCTTGATCAGGCCAAGGAAGCGGCCAAGGCTGGAGCGGACATCGTCATGCTTGACAATATGTCCCCCAAAGATGCCGAGGAAAGCTACAAGGCGATCAAGGAGATCGATCCCCGGATAATCGTCGAGGTCTCCGGAGGCATAACACCTCACAACGCTGCCGAGTACGCCAAGAACGCGGACGTCATCTCCCTTGGTTGGATCACACATTCGGCGAAAGCGATCCAGTTCTCGCTCAATGTCACCAAGGTCTACCGGTACTGATCAAGGCAGCTTGGTCTTATGATATTTCAGGCCAATCTGCTCCTGCGATGCTCCGAAGGCCAAGGCCAGCAATTCTGATAGGTAGAGGACCGGAAGACCCTCATTCTGACGCATATCGAACTGAACGAAGCAGAATGGGCATGGGGTGAGGATACAGTTGGCGCCGCTCATGCGGAATGTGGACGTGGCGTCCTCCAACATTCTTGTCGAGACCATTTCGTCTACACCGGCGATGCCACCGCCACAGCATTTCGGCCACTTCTCGCCGACGACTGCCTCAGAACCGCACCAGGAGGCTATCTCATCCAGAACCTTTGGGGCGAAGCTGTCGTCGACCTTGAGCTTCGCGGACGGCCTGACCATATGGCAACCTGGATGGGTGGCGAACCTGAGCCGGTCCTGAGGCAAGGTGGTCAGTGACCTGATCTTTTCTTCTCCCGCCTCCTTAATGATCTCCGCGAAATGCTTCACCTTGACGTGTCCGCCGTAATGAAGTCCCATATCCCCGAGGAAAGTGTTCACTTCGGCCCTGGTCGACGTATCCTCCAGTGCCTGTCTTGACTCTTCCAAGGAGAGATAACAGCCATTGCACAACGAGAGGATGTCACGTCCGCTTCGTTCCGCCATTGCCAGCATCCTTGCCGTCGCCATCAGCCACGTGTCCTTCGCCAGCGAACGCAGGCCAATCGGTTCCACGCAGCAAGTAGCCCCCGCCATATTCTCATAATCGACTTTTAGCTTGTCCAGGACATAAAGTGAGGATCGTTCTAGGAACGGCAGCCTGGTCGGGATCAGGCAACCCAGGAATAGGAAATACTTGTCATTCAAGCTTGAGGCCCCCTAACCGTGTCCTTCTTACGATCAACGTCAGCTGTTCCATAGTTTCGACCGGAACGGTCAGATCGCCTAATCCCAAATCCTTGCGCAGCTTTTTTGTCATACCCGTGTTCGGGAAGGACAACCCAGAACGGATGAACAACTTAGCCTCATCGGAGAAGTGCTTTGGTATGTTGCCTCGGGCCGCCGCCGCCTCTCGTAACAGCGCGATCGTCTCCGCCGGATCTACTCCCATCTGACATCTCTCCGTACAGGAATTGCAGGCGGCGCACAGCCAAAGAGAGCGGTCACCCAGGTCCAATGTTCCTTGGCTGGCACGGGTCAGGATATCGATAGGACGTATCCCCCCAGCCTTCTCCGAAGGACAGATCCCGGAGCATAGTCCGCATTGCTGACACTTCCAGAGCGGCCTTTCGGCAAGTACACTATCAAGATCGGCGGTACCGGCACGGGAGGTTTTCACGTTCCGAGCATCGGCGCCTCTGAATTTTACTCTTTGCTTCGACCCGATACGGATCCGGCGGTTCAGAAATCCTTCTTGAACCTAGCCAGGTCGTTTCGCATGCTGGCCTCGTTATACTTCTTGGCCAGGCGGTAGGCGTCGAACATGCTGAACACCCATATTCCAACGCTGGCCAGGGATACGACGATGAATGACGGGCTCGAAATCAGGTTGTTAAGGGCGTTGATGTCGGTATAGTCGACATTCATTGTCAGCGCTAAAGAGGCCGCGGACAATCCGAAGTATAAAACAAGGTACACGACGCCGCGCAGGATCTTGTTGACGTAAAGCTGTCCGAGCCCGGGTATGAACAGTGATAGTATGAGGGCAATGACGCCACTCTTTGGGGATATGCTGGCGGTCCGTACGGTTGAGGTCCATACTGGTTCGGGGCATTGGGTTGGTATGGTTGTTGGTTAAATGAGAATCCACATGCTGGACAGAACTGCATAGTATTATCAGTTACAGTCTTTCCGCAATTGGGGCAAACCATCATAATATCACTAAGGGAATCTCATATGCCATTAATAATCAATTCCGGTGCATTCCCTCATCGAACGCAAGAATCATATCTTTCGGAGATGCTGGGAGGGGCGATGGACATCGAGAAAGAGAAATGCCAGGTATGTGGCGGGCAGGCAACGCAATTCGTTTTCGCCGCCTTCGTGTGCAACAAAGAGGACTGCGTGGAGAAGGCCAGGCTGGAGCGGGGTGGCCCCGGCGGACATATGAAGAACAAACATTCAGCTCCGATTATTCAGATCGAAGACGAGAGGAATTAGTCATGTTTTCGATCTTCCTTAATGATCCTGGAAGCCGCCAGGACGTGCAGGTCGATGAGCGGGATCCGCTCCCTTCCCTTATACGTGCCATAATCTTTCTGGGCGCATGACAGATGGACATAGCACTTGGGACAGGCGGTCACTAGTCTTTCCGCTCCGGTCTGCCGCGCCTCACAGAGCCTATCCACCTGCCATTTCTTAGTGTCGTCATCGCAATTAGCCCAGCAGGGATTTCCACAGCAGGCCGATGACGTCCTTGATCGGGGCATCTCCTTTAGATCTCCGCATGCCTGGACCACTGCCCTCGGTTCTTCGATGATCTTTGCGAAACGTACCAATTTGCATGGGTAATGGTATGTGAGCTTTTCTTCTCCAGGCAATAACCTCAATTTGCGTTCAAGAACGGCCCGTCCGACCAATTCCGAAAGATCGACGATCTCCAGATCAAAACTTTCGATCGTCTTGGGATATATTTCCTGTAGTGTGTGATGGCATTCAGGGCAGAACGTTATCACTCGTCTGGCACCCGATTCCTTCAACTTCGCGGCGTTGAGCCGTGCCAGTTTCTCAAATGTCTCGTCCTCCCCCAACCAGTAAGAGTCATGGCCGCAGCATAGCTCGTCATCCATAAGCTTGGGCCGTATGCCCATGGCATTGAGCAATCTGACGGCGGAACGCGGTATCTCCAGCATATCCTTGGCAAAGGCGTTGAACAAGTGGTCGAAGAGCGGGGTGCAACCAACGAAAAGTACCGTGTCCGATGATGGGTCCAGTTCCAGGTCCGGGGTCACCCAATCCGACCGATGTCCCCTGGTCCTCCCTGCCGCCTCTGTCCTCCTCATCTCCCGGAGAATACCATTATGCGACTGGATCGGGGGGGATCTAGCATTACTGTCTGCCCGGATGTCCCTGATGAACTCGTGGAAGCTCACGCCCGATATGCATGCGTCCGAACAAGCGCCACAGGTCATGCAGGACCAGATCTCCCAACGGTCCAGGTCCTTGCCGGAGGTGAAATCCTCCATCACCCGTCGGGGCGAGAACCGGTTATCCCGCTGGGCGGCCGGGCAAGCATACGAGCATTTCCCGCATTCCACGCATTCGGAGGCATTAAACTTGTAGGCGGAATCGAGCAGGTTCATCTACTCCCTTCCTGTCGGACCGAGCTCTTTAATGGTGACCGTGAACTCAGCAGCCGTGGAGGCGAACAAAGCACCTTCAGCGGCCGATACCCAGCGAAGCAAGAGCCTGTGCGGGTCGATCCCCATTAGATCGAGGAGCTTCTGGCAATCCCTCACCTTTACCTCCGCTTTGCGGTTGCCAGCGATGTAATGGCAATCACCGATATGGCATCCCAGGACCATGACCCCGTCCGCCCCCATCTCGAAACAGCGCATGATCATTCCCGGGTCCACCCTGCCGGAGCACATGACCCGTACGATCCGGATGTTGCTCGGGTATTGGATCCGGCTCACTCCAGCTAGGTCCGCACCGGCGTAGGCACACCAGTTGCAGCAGAAGGCCACGATCAACGGGTCGAATATGTCCTCTCCTGTCGACGAAGCATGCTTCTCCGTCCCCAAGGATCGTAGGACATTCGGGCCAGTCAAATAGGAATCCATGTGATGACCTCCGAGCGAAGCGGGTGCCGACAAAAAAGGGTTTCGATGCAGGACGATCATTTCGTGGAACAGCGGAGAGCGTTCGTAACTGTGACATCCTGAGGCAGATATGATTAATAGCGACCCTCCCGTTTCCTGTTCGATGGCGCTCAGGATCGTTGGTTTCTCGAAGACATCGCTTCTCGACTGGGACGGGCATGTGGTGGCCACTATCTACCTGCAGGGGTGCAATTGGCGCTGTCTCTATTGTCACAACCCAGACCTGGTCCCAATGGAGCCATCGTTCGACGAACTCGACTTCGAGGACATTGCTGAGTACATCCTGGGGAACACTGACTTCCTGGACGGAATTGCAATATCTGGGGGTGAACCGACCATCCATCCCGACCTGCCGATACTGATCGCCAAGATCAGGGACCTTGGCATGAAGGTGAAGCTGGACACCAACGGATCCAACCCGGACATGCTGGAGGACCTACTCGGTTCCGGCATGCTCGACTATGTGGCCATGGACATAAAGGCCCCGTTGAACGAAAAATACAAAGAGATCGTCAGGGTGAACGTGGACCTGGACGCAGTCAAGCGCTCGATCCACCTGCTGATGACATCCGGCGTCGACCATGAGTTCCGCACGACGGTCGTACCATTCCTGTTGGAGGAGAAGGACATCGAGTCCATCTCCGCCTTCATCGGTGGGGCCAACAAGTATGCACTGCACCAGTTCAAGAACGACACAACGCTGGAGAAGAAGATGGAACTGGTTTCGCCCTATCCGGAGGAGAGGTTGCGGGCCATGGGGGACATCGCCAAGATGTACGTCCGCAAGGTAGTAGTCCGCGGCACCAGCTGATTAAGAGCGGTCGCCGATAAGCACGGCAAATCTATTTTATATACCAAAACCCTTGAATGCATGTCAACGTACCCAGACCTTATTGGCCAGTACGTTCCTGGGAGCGCGTGTTCGATGGAAAATGTGAACGGAAGGCTGAAGACCTATATCGACGGATTTGACAGGATACTAGAGGGCGGCGTCCCCACCGGCCACATCGTTCTCCTCGCAGGCACTCCGGGAACAATGAAGTCATCGCTCTCCTATTACATGCTGTACAACCATGCTCTGGAGAACAACGCATGCTCCGTATATGTCACGCTGGAGCAGTCCCGGGAATCCCTCCTCAGGCAGATGGAGAAGATGGGCATGCACACCGACAACGTCAAGGACCAATTGAACGTCCTCGACCTTGGCATCATCCGGAAGAAGCTGAAGGAGATATCTGCCGGAAGCTCCTGGCTCCACGTTTTCAAGTCATATCTCACAAACCTCAAGGAGAACCTAAACTACTCGATCCTGGTCATCGACTCCCTCGAAGTGCTGGAAACGATGGCGGAGATATCCAACCGCAGGACCGAACTGTTCTATCTTTTCGAGTGGCTCAGGGACCTCGATGCCACCGTCTTCCTCATCTCGGAATCATCCTCGGAAAGGATGATGGATGGGAAGTTTGACGAAGGATACCTCTCAGACGGCATCATCACACTCAAGATGCAGGTGATCAGGGACGTGGAGACGCAGAGACGGATCCGCTGTGTCAAGATGAGGGAGACGAACCACGACCCCTCGTATTACTCGCTGCTCTATAATGGTGGCAAGTTCCAGGTTACCAGGGTGATTTCTGAGTAAAGTCTGGGTGCCACATAAATGTCTAAATTCGAGTGCCCGCGGTGTGGTTCGGGGGTCAAGCCCAACGACATCCAATGTGACCGCTGCGGCGAGATGCTGAAGAAGGTCGACCCACGCAGGCAGACGGAGGGCGACATGCCTTCCAACATCGTCATTGACAAGGTCATTTCCGAGGAACAGACCCAGATACGGCTAGATTCGTCCGATTTCACCTCCCTGTCCAAGCTCAGGAAGATTCTGGAAGACAAGGACAAGGAGATCTCAGCAAGGGAGAAGGTGCTTCTCGAGAATGAGAAGCGATTGCAGGACACCTTCGATAAGATGGAGAAAGACCAGAATCAGCTCGAGGACTCGGTCAAGCAGTTCGAGTCCGATCAGGTAATGATCAAATGCAAGGAGATGTCCATCCGAGAGAAGGAGCAAGAATTAGAGCTGATGTCGGAGAAGTTCGACAAAGGCATACAGGAGATCATGTCGCTGGAGGACAAATTAAAGACCTCCCGTATAACCGCCGCCGATGTCCAGAAGCTGGACGACATTAGGAAGAAGTATGGTGCGGCGGTGGAGAACGAGAAGCTCAAGTTGAAGAAGGCCTTGGAAGAGGAGTTTGAGGAAAAGCTAACGGAAAAGGGCCGGCTGGAGACGGAACTTAAACTGGCCAAGGGGCAGCTCAGCGAGGCAACTCGGAAGATAGAGGAATTGCAGAGGTTTGTCAAGGCGGAGACCTTCACCACCGGCGCAAGGATGGAGGCAGAAGAGTCCCAGGCACGCGCCGATGTTAAGGCGACGGTGGCAGAGCTGGTGAAGGTGGTCAGACCAGAGTTGGATGCACAGATCGGCGCTGGTATGCCCGTTACCGTGCCAGACCAGACCATTCACACCCATATTGAGAAGTTCGACACGATCCTGGGCGGTGGCATACCGGAAGGCCATGTCATTTTGGTAAACGGTGCACCAGGAACTATGAAGTCGACACTCACGTACACCATCCTGCACAATGCCGCTTTGTACGATGGCGTAAGTTCGATGTATTTCTCGCTGGAACAGTCCAGGGCATCCATCCTCAGACAGATGGCCCGGCTCAAGATGCCCGACCCACATGCCGCCGATCGCATGATGGTTGTGGACATGATCGACCTGCGCAAGGAGATGGAGGACGTCCGTGGCGATTGGAGGGAAATCCTTCTCCGTTACGTCAAGAACGTGTTCGTCGAGCGCCCGTTCCGTATCTTCGTGCTCGACTCGCTCGACTCGTTCAAGGCCGTTACTGATTACGATTTCACCCGCCAGGACCTCAAAGATCTGTTCGATTGGTTCAAGTCCTTGGGCATCACCGTGATGTTGATATCAGAGAAGCCGATGGAGCAACTTCTGGAGAGCGTGCAGAGCGAACTGTACTTGGCAGACGGGGCCATAGAATTGATGATGAAACAGATCGATGAATCGAAGATACAGCGGTGGGTACGTTGCTCAAAGCTACGCGGGATGAACATCGACACTCGTTACTACTCCCTGTTCCACGACGGCGAGCACTTCAACCTGACCGTGCCGATCGTCGACTCGTGATCGGAATCAATTATCGTTCCAGGATTTTTTTGAAGATAGATTAAAAACTCGAGGCAACACTTACTTCAAAGGAAGTGGTGGGAATGCAGATTTCGCGCGTAAAAACATTCATCGAGAACCTCGACGAACGCATGCAGGGTGGTATACCTAAGGGTCAGTTGGTGTTGATCGCCGGCGCTCCGGGAACAATGAAATCATCGATCGCCTACTCAATTCTGTATAACAACGCGGTCAAGAACGGCACCAAGTCGTTGTACATGACGCTGGAGCAGTCAAGGGAGAACCTGAACCAGCAAATGGAGTCCATGGGTATGCTTCCGGAGAAAGTGCGTGATACCGTCAACGTCCTCGATCTGGGCATTATCAGGAAGTCGCTTACTCAACTATCGGCGAAAGGCAGCTGGATGCAGGTCTTCAAAATGTATGCTGAGAACCTGAAGACATCCCTGGGATACGAGATATTGGTGCTGGACTCGCTCGATGTTCTGGAAATGGCGGCGCAGATGAAGCCGGAAGAAAGACGGGCAGAATTGTTCTACCTGTTCGAATGGCTCAGGGGCATGGGCATAACCTGCTTCCTGATATCGGAATGTAACCCGGACCAGTTCAACTGTACACACCGTGATGAGGCATATTTGGCGGATGGGGTCATTCTCCTAAAGATGGCGGAGACCGACGACACCGAGGTTCAGCGGCGTATACGCATCGTGAAGATGCGATCCACGAACCATGCTAGCAACTATTTTTCTTTGCTGTTCGACCACGCCGCATTCCGCGCCACCCGTGTACTGAGCGAGTAGATCAGCGTCCTGGGTGCTCCAGGAAGAACCTTTTCACGTCCGAGACCGGGTCATTGCTCTTCTCCATCTCGAGGTACTTCATGAACCTGGGAGCTCGACTGTCCAGCACGACGGCGCATCCGACGTCATTTTCTGTTCGTATCAGCCTGCCTATCGACTGCATCATCCGGCGAGCGGCGGGTACGTTCACGGCGTATTCGAACCCCTTCCCGCCGAAACGCTGGTCATAGAACTCACGCAATCGTTCTTGGCAAAGCGAGGGCTTTGGATAAGGTATGCCTACGATCACGACCAACTGCAGTTCCTCGAAGGGAAAGTCCAAGCCTTCCGATACCCGCCCTCCCATCACCGCGAAGAAGACAGATCCTTTACGAGAGTCGCGCTTGAACCTTCCTATGTCCGCGATCAGTTTCTCCTGCGATTCTCCCTGCACCTCGCGGTAGACTTTCTTGGTGACCAGCTTCTCGTTCCGGTATAGGTAGTTATGCAACATCGCATGGGACGGGAAGAACACCATTGTGTTTCGGGGAACAGCGTTCGCCAGATCGGAAACATAGTCTTGCAGCTTCTGAACTGCATTAGGATCGGAACGGGACTCGTATTTCGCTTCGACATCCTCCACAAAGAGTACCTTTCGGTTCTCTTTCGGGAACGGGGATTCGAATACCGCGGTCTTGGTGTTCTCACCCAGGCCGGTCACGCGGACATACTGGTCCAATGGCCTCAGCGTGCCCGACATGTGCACGGAGCCATGGACCTCGTGGAAGAACGAAAGCGCCCCCTTCGGGTCCAAACAATAGGCCTCGATCATTCCTCCGTCCTCCATGGTCGCCCGGCGAACGTAGCGAGAGTTGTCCGCGGCGACCCAGTTGGTTAGGTCCCGGCCCAAGGTGAACGTCGCCGAGGTGGGCTCCCGCCCGCTCTGGAGACGCCGCTGGGCCATCTCCTCGCCGGTGGCCTGCATCTCCGCTACCATATCTGCCAACTCTGCCCTGTCACAGCCTAGGGTTTCGCACAGCGTTCCTTCGAGGAACCCCCGGCCTAGCGCGACCTCGTCCCTGCCAGATTCTGCGACCAGTTCTGCTGCCCGGTCCAGGACGCTAAACAGCGCTCCGGCGAACTTCTTCAGGTCCACATTCTTGGAGAGCTTGGCGTTTCCCATCTCCCCGGCCTCGATAGTAACGATTGAGACGATCTTCTTGGTGATCCGGATGCTCTCCGCGTCCCGGGCCGCGTCAGCTAGGTTGTGCGCTTCGTCCACCACCAGGATGAGATCGTCGGCCTCCGCTTGCAGCTGTTCCAGGAAATGATGCCTGACCTCACTGGATATTATATATGGATAGGGGGCGATGATAACCTTGGCCTCGGGCATCAGCATCTTGCCAACTTCGTAGGGGCAGGCCCCGTCCGCCTCACAGAACTTGGAGAGCTCGTCCGACGTCGGGACATTGTCGGCACAAAAATTCTTGAAATATGAATGGCCCAAATGGACCGTGTTGGCGTAATAGGTGCAGCCACCCTTTACCCCGTCCCGGGTGTTCTTCTTCTTATGCTCGCAAACGCGGGATAGCTCTCCAGGGGTCAGGTTGTCGACCGAGAGTTCAGACAACATAGGGCAGCTGTTTCGGCGTCCTTGGAGAGAGATTCCCATGACGTTCCTTCGCTTGCTGATGGCGCGCAGCTCCTTGATCGCTATCATAGCCTGCGAGTTGGTCCGAGTGATGTATACGACCCGCTTGTCGTTCGCGAATGCATGCTCCACGGTACCGGCAAGTGCACATACGGTCTTGCCCGTGCCAGTGCCAGATTCGACGACCAGATTACTCCTGGATTCGAGCACCTTTTCGATCAGGTCGACGAAATCTAATTGGTGTGGTCTGGGCAGATACGGGAATATCGAGGAGGTATCCGGGTTTGGCGGCTGGACGGCCTCCTCGTGCTCTTCCTCCTGTCTATCCTCACGTGTCCCGGCCAGCCTGGTCTGGAACTTGGGTCTGTAGGAATGGCCCCGGTCGTTGCTCGACGATGATCCCTCATCCCTTGAACGGGTCATCCCGCAGGTCCGGCATATCAGCCTGTCGCCTACTGGGGTCATCATCGATTTGCAGCGTTCGCAGAACATCCCGGGCATTCATAACGCCAATGACGGCAGACTTTAAAACCATTGCCGGAATAGCATGCCACCAGTCAAATAACAGGACACTTTAGAACAACCTTGTCGCTCTCAGTGCCACTGTTTCATGTTATACCAGTCATTGCCAGGCACCGTCAGGAATTAATACCTTGAAGTATTGTTGAGGGACTCAAGGGCTCGTGGTCTAGCGGTTATGACGTTTGCCTCACACGCAGAAGGTCGCCGGTTCGAATCCGGCTGAGCCCACTTATCACTCTATCCAGACAATTATTATTTGAATTCAATTCAAACCTTTTCGGGGTTTATAGCTGGCTCGGGTAGAAACATGGTTTTGTAAGCTTCATTGACCCGAGCGAACGCAGGTTCAGCCCTGGCAGGGCAATAGTACCGCTCCGTTGTCTGTGTCGATGCGTGCCTCATGCTCTGAGATACCTGATCTTCTCAATAATCAGAAGGTACTTTGAGGTTATGGCAGTAGTGCTTCCTTGAATCGCCTGAACGCGGTCGTTGAGTTGTTCCATCGTTCAGGGTTATTCTTCTTTAATCCCGTGAAAGCCAAGATAGCTCATCGAATAATTTCTGGCAAGCTTCATCTTGTTCCCAATTACTAAGTCC
Source organism: uncultured Methanomassiliicoccales archaeon (assembly GCA_963755265.1). Classification (GTDB taxonomy): domain Archaea; phylum Thermoplasmatota; class Thermoplasmata; order Methanomassiliicoccales; family UBA472; genus DASXVU01. Next base: position 41,417 of record CAVWKV010000082.1, read on the forward strand.
CGGTCCTGGTGAAAATTTCAAACCCTGGCTATACTTCCTAAGTTAGGCCAAACTAATATGAACATGACCTGAAGATTATTGCCTCTACAAGGATGCGTTACTCAGGTCCAGCATTCTGTCCTGGCCTATTTCTTGAGTCCTTTGCCCATCGAGAACGCCTTGCCGATGACTTCTCCAATGTGGCAATAACTAGAACCTGAGAAGACGATCGGGTCGATCTTTTCGGTATCTGGAGCCCCACCCGTCATGCAATCTCGAGCTACATGAACATCAATGACCTCGCCGACGTGTAGGTTGTGGCTGCCTAGTTCGAGGGTGTGGCGGAGCTCGCACTCGATGTTGACTGGAAAATCAAGTATCAGTGGAGCTGTCTTGAGCTTGCCATAGAACGTATCAAAGAGTTTGGACTTATCGACCTTGCTCCCTGAGACTAGACCACAGTAGTCGGTTTCCACCGCGTTCTTGCCGCCTGGAATATTAACACTGAAGGTCTTGTTCTCTAGAATGCCTTTCTCGGTGTATCTTACCTTGTTGATGGCTATGGCAATCATCGGAGGTTCCATGCACGCGACCCCTACCCAGGCTGCGGTCATGAAATTGGGTTTTCCTTTGACATTAGAGCCGACCAGCACTGCCGGCATTGGCGTCATGTAAGGTCTGGGACCTAGCGTTACTTTTTCCATATCAATACCTCTGCATGTCTAAAATATCGACATCGTTGATATTTAGATTCTTAGAATAAGGAGATGCTTCAATGTAGATTCAATCTTCAAAATAAATAGGGAAGAGGCCATTCACTTGGTTCTCTTAATGAATGTGTGATTTTGGATCTCAATAAATGCCTCATCCGTTTTTTCCTTCGATAACTGAATGAGATTGTCAACAAATTAACCGCCGACGAGAGAATTCACAATGCGGTCCCTCCCATCGTTATCCTATGGTCGTGGTCCGAGACTTGGCGGGAGAAAATGCTTCCCGGATCCCGAGAATCCCTCCTTTGGCCCAGGGACAGGGAGAAAACGAGGTTCAAGGTCGACCTTAGCCCCTGAACCACATCAATTATAATCATTGGAACGGGCCCTTATATTCCCGATTCGAACTAGCTGGTTAATGGATGATCCGGAGCTTCCATATCTCTGGCCAGAGATATTAGGTCGGAGGATCAGATGGTGTTCATTCTAAATAGAGACCTCAAGGAGAGTCCATAAATACGCCCACCCATCTATGATTCGGTCACATGTCAAATCTTCCGATTAAGGTCTTGGCCGTTGATGACGAGCCTGACCTAGGCATCCTTTCCAAGGAGTTCTTGGAAGTGTCCGGAGACATCGAGGTCGACGTCATCTACTCAGTTCGTGAGGCCAGGACAGCCCTGTTAGAAAAACGATACGACGCAATCGTTTCCGATTACCAGATGCCAGATGAGGACGGCATACAATTTTTAAAATCTTTACGGGTTGTTGGCGATAATATCCCATTCATCCTTTTTACTGGCAAAGGGCGGGAGGAGGTGGTCATCGAGGCTCTGAACAATGGAGCTGATTCGTATCTCCAAAAAGGTGGTATGCCGGCTCCTATGTATGTCGAACTTGCCCACCGTATTCGTACGGCTGTGCGCAAATACCAGACGGACAAGGAAGTGGAACAGAGGAACATGAAGTTGCAGATCGCCAACAAGGAATTGGCGGCGGCGAAGCTGGAATTGAGCTCTCAACTGGATGAGATCCGCATCGGTAATGAGGCGATGGCGGTGGCTGAGGAAGAACTGAGAACGAGCGAATCAAGGTATCGCAGCCTGTTCGAAGGCATGTCAAACGGGGCAGCGGTCCACCAGATCATATGCGATGATGATGGAACGCCTGTCGACTATCGTTTCCTAGAACTTAACGCAGCGTTCGAGAGCATTACGGGATTGAACCGAACCGAGATACTTGGAAAGACCGTATGCGAGGTCTTGAAGGAAGTGGAGCCGATATGGATCAAACGGTATGGGCAAGTGGCCCTGACAGGCGTTCCAGATCACTTTGAAAGTTACGCCCATGCCTTGGACCGTTCCTATGAGGTTTCCGTTTATCGGAATGCACCGATGCAATTCACCGTCATCATCACCGATGTCTCAGTCCGGAAGAAGGCAGAGGATGCTCTTCGTATGAGCGAAGAGAAATTCAAGGCGATTGCAGAATATGCGGCAAGCTGGGAATCCTGGTTCAATCGGGATGGAGAATTATTATGGATGAACTCTTATTCAACAACTCTGACTGGTTATACGCCAGAAGAGTACATAATCGCCAAAGACTTCGTTTCCATGGCGATAGCGGAGGAAGACCGTCAAGAAGCAAGCAAGTGGATCCATGAGGCGATCCAGGGCAGCAGTGGCGATAACCTGGAGCTGCAGGCATTACGCAAAGACGGCTCCAAATTCTGGATATCCATTTCCTGGCGGCCGATTCTGGATTCGAATGGGCGTTCACTAGGTTTCCGGACCAGTTCACAGGATGTCTCAGAAGGTAAACGGGCCGAAGAGGCATTGAAGCAAGCGAGCCTCAAGCTAGGAATGTTGAACAGCATAACCAGGCATGATATCCTTAACCAGATGCAGGTCCTCACTGGATACTTGGCACTGATCAACCTTCGGGAAAAGGATCCTGAACTGGTAGCCTATCTGGATAAAATGTCCCGAGCGGCCACCAACGTACAACAGCAGATCGCTTTCACAAAGGACTATCAGGACATAGGAAGTCAAGCACCGATCTGGGTATCGATTGGTCGCCAGACCGCAGAGGCCTTTGTCCAGCTACACCTGAAAGGTGTGGCGTTGGAGGAAAGGACCGAAGGGATCGAGATCCTGGTCGATCCGTTGGTCATGAAGGTGCCATACAATCTGATCGATAACTCCATGCGGCATGGGGAGCACGTCAACCGGGTCAAGATGAGCATTGAGCAGATCGGTGGTGCTATGATGATTATTTATGAGGACAATGGAGTAGGCATCGGCTCTGAGGATAAGGAACGAATCTTCAATAAGGGGTACGGCAAGAATACTGGCCTCGGGCTATTCCTGATTCGAGAGGTGCTTGCTATCACCGGGACCACCATCAAGGAATGTGGACAGCCCGGAACCGGCGTCCGGTTCGAGATCACGGTGCCTCCTGGGAGCTGGAGGCGTACCGGACATGAACGATAGATTTCATACCGTTGTTTTCAGAAATTAGCTTAATTATCTTCAGCCTGCATACCAGCTGTTATGACGCTGGATGGAACCTTCACCCACCTGGCGAAGCTCACCACGAATCGGTTGTACCTTCGCCAAATGCGGATCGATGATACCGACGCGGTCTACGCATTCAAGTCCGATCTGAAGGTAACATGGCGCTATGGCTAGCAACCTCATGGAACAAAGGAGGAGATAAAGGCACGGATCCAACGAAGGGTGACGGACTTCGGACGCCGTGACTCCGTCTTCTGGGTGATGACCTCAAGGACGAGGATATCGCGATCGGCGGTTGCTGCTTCTGGAACTTCAGCCTGGATTTCAAGTGTGCAGAGATCGGTTACGAACTTCACCAAGTTTATTGGAACAAAGGTCTAATGATCGAAGCTGTGAAGGCGGTCCTTTCCTTCGGGTTCGATGAAATGGGTTGTAGCAATTTGAACCTTATATGATGTAAAAGACCGGAGTCTTCTTTTTCTAGATTAATGACAAGTGTTTGGATCGATCAAGAGTAGCCGATCTGCGGAGAGTCAATATAACAAAGCATTTTATATTCCACTTCTCATTCATATGAAATTTAATGTGCATACATATGATTAATAATATTCATAATAAGATGCAGAAAAAGCAAATGAAGTTGAGAGTTGCATCCAGGACACTAATAAGCAGTGTTTATAAAGATGCATTAAGCACGATAGCGGTATTGAGTGGTGAAACTGCAAGTGACAGTGTGAATTGGAGCGAACCTGAAAATCAGGGTGTTATGATAGTTTTAACCGCTTCGAATCTTGAGATGAGTGATTTTAATCTTAATCCGTTTTTAGCATTCGCCGGTGGTTTTCCCCAATTCTTAGTACAAAAAAATCTTTATCCTTCATTGCCCTCGAACCCAGATGGAACGGCCAAGTTCGCTCCCTATGGTTTGAGAAAGGTCGAATCGTTACTAATCGAGGAGTTCGGGGAGGAGAACGTTGTTGTTTCGAGCCCTAAAAACCTCCATAAATTCATAGGAACGGGGACGAAGGTCATAGGCATCTCCACCATGGACCCGCTGGGGACGGGTTTTGTAAGCCGGACCTATACCAGCATTCTCGGCCTAAATGGAAAACCAGCCACTATGGTCGAATTTGAAGACCTGCTTTCTAATCCATTACTAAAAGAAAGCAAGGCCTGGATCATCGTAGGCGGTTCAGGCGCATGGCAAATTCCGGAAGCAAACATGCAAGAGGCCCTTGGCATCGACACTGTTGCCGTGGGCCAGGCGGAACGCTCACTCGTCCAAATATTCAGAAAGGCATTGGCAGGCGAAGAACTGAGCAGCAAAATAACAATGCAGGTACCATCGCACGAGGAGATTCCACAAATAAAGAAGGCGTCGATCTATGGTACAGTGGAGATTATGAGGGGTTGCGGGAGGGGTTGTTCTTTCTGCTCTCCAACGCTTCGACAGCGTTTCTCATTCCCTCAAGATCGCATTCTAAAGGAAGTGGAGATGAATGCGAGAAATGGCACCAGGATGATCATGCTGCAGACAGATGACCTCTTCTTATACCAAGCAAAGTCCAACTTCATTCCCAATAGCGAGGCGATAGTCGACCTTATCCATGCAGTGGACGGGGTCGCAGGTGTCGAATATCTGCAGGTGGCCCATGCATCACTTGCACCTATGGTCTACGACCAAAAACTCGTTGAAGCGATCGCGCCAACATTGGTCGATAAGTCCGTATGGTCATTAAAGGGCGATCGTTACGCCTCCATAGAAGTAGGAATCGAGACCGGTAGTGCCCGCCTCATGAAGCAACACATGCGCGGCAAGATGCTGCCATATAAGCCGGAACAATGGCAGGACGTGGTCGTCAAGGCCGTTGAGATAATGAATGACAATAGTGTCTACCCTTTGGCAACGCTCATACTTGGCCTGCCAGGAGAACAACCGGACGATGTGCTCGCTACAATCGATCTCCTGGACCGGTTGGAGGGCTCCAAAATATTCTATGTTCCCCTTCTTTTCACCTCCGAAGAGGAATCAAACCTCAGGCAACAGAAACACGGAAACCTAAAGAACTTGGATGGCCCCCAATGGGAAGTCATATCAAGATGTTGGAAGCACAACATCGATGTCTGGAGCCCCGAATTGAGCACGCCGGTTATGCTGGCCAGTCTTCTCTCGTATCCCCTTTATAGATTGAAACACGGGAAGAAGATCTTCGAACCCATCATGAGAATATCTGGATTGGAGGAGAGGTTCTTGGGCAGGAAAGTGGGGGTAAAATGTCAACCGGCCTATTGTACTCCTAATCTTGAGCTCGTTGAAGAGAATGGGGTGGAATCTTGCCGGAAAACGCAATAAATCGGGCCGATATGGCCAAGAGGGGGGCTTCGATTGGTATTATGCCATGGCCACTCGCCGCAGGAAACTGCCTTGCTGTCGTTAGGCGGGGGTGAAATTAGTCATGCCGTTCAATAAGATACTCCTGATCAAACCTTCCGGCAGGCATGGCCTCTCCTATGCATTCGACCTGATTCCCACTGGGCTTGAATATTTGGCAGCCGCAGTCGAGGATGTAGTGGAGGATGTGACCATCTTAGATGTAGAGATGGACCGCCGACCTTTCCAACAGGCTGTTGAAGAGTCCCTGATTGCCATGGACCCAGACCTTGTTGGGATAACGATGTCAGCCACAGAGCATAGCCAAGGTCTTGAGATAGCACGTTTAGCCAAGAGTCGAGGGGCCGCGACCGTATTGGGCGGATATCATCCCACCGCCATCCCAGATGAGCTTCTATCCCACCCCCAGGTGGATTTAGTGGTCCGGGGTGAGGGTGAGATGACCTTGCGCGAACTAGTGATAAAGGGAGATGCTCAGGGGGTACCGGGACTCTCATACAGGATGGATGATCGAATCATCCACAACCCAGATAGAGAGTTCATTAAGAACTTGGACAGCCTGCCTTTTCCCGCTCGGCACCTAAGGAAGCATGTCTATAGTACAAGACTGATGCGAGACCGGGATTATGATGTGCTGACAACATCCAGAGGGTGTTGGGGCAAATGCACTTTCTGCTGTGAACCGACAGTAAGCAGGGGCCATCAACGTTTCCGTTCTCCCGAGAACGTGATGAAAGAGATATTGGAAATCGTCTCTTTCCATGACCACAGGCCTCTCAGCATAGATGTCACGGACCCTCATTTTCTCGGCAGTCCAAAACATGTGGAGCGGCTATGCGACCTATTGGCCCAGCAAGAGTTTGACATTCGGTTCGGGGTCAAGGTACGGGCAGACTCTGTAGCGAAGCACCCAGACATAGTACGGAAAATGATCGCTGTGGGGATAGAGGGTTTCGAGATGGGTATAGAAAGTCCAAACATGGAGGATCTCAAATCGATATCCAAGGGCTTGAGTACAGATGTTCACATCCAAGCGGTCAATAATATCAAAAAATGGGGTGGTAATGCTGGCGGGACCTTCGTTATTGGTCTTCCCGATCAGACGGAAGAGCAGATACTCGGATTCCCCACATACGCCAAGAAGATCGGTCTTACGAGCACAGCCTATGGCATCGCCACACCTTTTCCCGGAACGCAGTTCTATGAAGAGCTGAATGCTCAGGGTCTGATCATTGAAACCGACTGGAATCGCTACGATGAGATGCACGCAATATTCGCGTCCAAGCATCTCTCCGCTGAACGAATCGAAGAGTTAGCATCCATCTGCATGGCTAGATTCTGGACCGTGGATATGTTCATAGAAAAGGAACGGATGCATGTAATTAGGAATTTGTCTAAAAGGTCTCTTGCTAAGTTCGTTGATGACAAGATGCAGGAGCTTAGTTTCTCGCTAGATATGGGATCCCAACTTCAGAATGAAAACCTGGGAAAACACGTCTTGTCTGTAATAGAAGCGTCTGCAGACCCCTGCGTGGAAAGATATACCAGGGAAGTGGGCGTTCATAACATCATTGATATGGCCCTGCTCCTAAGATTGATCGGCAATCAAACGGTGCAGCTTACAGTGAATAACAATGAGATAGCTGTCACGAGCTGGATAATTAAGACTTCACGAACGGGTGTAGAATATATCCAGGTGATCCCAGGAAAATCGGATTTGGCAACGATCAATCTGAACGTTGATCTGGACGATTTCGAGTTCGGTGGAGGCCGAGATCTGAACATTATCGATAGCATTCGCATAGCAGGTAGAATGGTCACCTCGGATCGGAGTATCGATAATCAGACGAATTTGGCCCGATTGATCACGGCCTGTGGCCTCGAGTTAGTAAAGTATCTATTATGCGAGCCTAGAATCGCAGTTCCAGTCATTGTTAGGTCGAGGATTGGATGTCTAAAAGACAAAATCTTGACCCAGGAATTATGAGTAATAAGTGAATCTACGGTCGGACAGTATGGGAAGTTGCGTAATGTTACCTGTTACCATAGAGATATCCGTCCGGTATGCACTTAGGCACATCGACGGGAAGATTGATGGATTATTGAATTGAATCGGATCGCGAGGAAATCTAATTGGGATTTCAAATCGGTTGGTTTAAATGAACAATCAAGCTTCGCCCATCATTAAACCGACTGTCCAGGCTTATCGGGTTGCCTTTGAGGACTCGATTACTTTAGTAATGTCGTCAATCATGTTGTTGATTTTGTCTTCTATCTTTTCCCACGCTTCTTGAATCTGTACAGATTGATAAACATACTTCAATCGCGTCCCTTGCTCGACCCTTTTTGTCACCAGCCCCTCTTCTTCCAACCTTTTGATATACTTTCTTATTGATCTTTCCGAGATGTCCATCTGCTCCTCTATCTCTTTAATGGTAAACGAGGTCTTCAATAACAAATCGTAAATCTTGACTTCCACCGTGCTAAGGTTAAGAAATTCTAGGACGACGTTGAAAACATCAATCGGCTTGCCTTTCCGATTGAGCGCATTTTCAATATCGCCTATATAGTTGCCTTTGGCCATAAATAGGATAATGGAAGCAACACTATTAGATATTTCATACGTAGGAAAATATTGACGTTGGAATGGACAGTTTCTCTATGGTTGTCTGATCGAACAAGATTCTTATCCGTGTGTTCTACCTTTATAAATTAATAATGAATTGGAGCGCCCGAATTCTTGGCGATACAGGAATTTTATTGATCACATCAGCATTGACATTTTACTAATCTGGAAATTGTGGATTGAACATATGAAGAAATATTTTCATATATATGTAGTGTATTATGCAATTATAATCGGCGTGATAGCATCGACCATTTCAATGATACGTGTGGAGCATCGCTCTCAGCCGTTTCAGATGAACTGTCAGGTAAAAAAATGAACGAATCCTTTTGACATTCAAACAACAAGGATTGAGACTGACTTTGCCTAACAGGGATTCATGATGTGTGTCGCGATGGAAGTCGATTAAAAAGAGGGATTAATAGTGCCGAACGAGGGAGTCTCATTTTTTAATATTAAGATACGAAATATTAAGACGAGATTTAAGACCAGGTCGTTTTGCCGAAGTCAGATGATTCGCCGAGACGACAATACGGCACATCATTTGTTATTACTCATGATAGTTGCTGGCACGACATCAATAATTGCACTGCTCATCATGGCCAGCAATCCGACTTACTTTTTTGTTTCATTATTAGCAGGAGCGGCTTCCATGGTCATCGATTTCGTGGTCGAATATGCTGGAATCCGAAGAAAGAAATGGGATTACCCCGGGGCTTGCATAGGATTAACGTTCCGGAATGTGCCATTGGAGGTGCCGCTCCTTTTCTATTTCTGTGGAATATTCGCCACCTTCGTTACCTTTCTCGTCTCAGGGCAATCTGTTAGCACCATATTCTCATATCAAGTGGTTGCCGGGCTTGACCCGGTTCAAATTATCCTGTTAATCATAGCTTCTTTCTTTCTTATCCAATATTCATTAGGTAAGATCAAGACCTTGGTCTTTTGGACCCTTCCGCTCAGCATTACGCTATACATATCCTTTCCAGAGCCCTGGTTATTAGCAATCTCGATCATTCCCATTTACCTAGATTATTATCTTGAAAAGCAACTGGTGAAGTCCTCAGATATCGCGTATAATGGTTATGATGAAGATGTCGCGATCAATATCGCCAACAGTTACTTTCCTACCACACTCTTGATCCTGGGGATTGTAGCGATGCTCCTGCACGTCCTAGCAATATAAAATATCAGAAGGACCAATATTTTAGGTTTGAACCAGTGAGGAGGTTATCAATTGAAAGAAAACGGTGGATATCCGATTGTGCTGACAGCCGATCGAACTTTGATGAGTGAATATGGTGGCAGCATCTTCCTCGGCTTCAGCGCCGTGGTGCCGGAAAAATGGGCCCCAGAATCGATCTATTTCTCCTTGTTCTGTCCTCCGGTCGAGGTCAACAAAGATGGTTCAGTAATAGTAGCGCCGTGCGGGACCAGGAAAATTGAATCCATCCTTTTACACGGAGGTTTCACCAAAAAGGACGTTATCGTGGCTCATCCTGAGCACCTCGACAAGGTGATTGGACCAGACACCAAGGTCGTGGGATTCACGGAGAATGATCCGCTGGGAATCGGACCAGCCACGTCCACTTTTACCGGCATTTTCAAAGGCGAAGCCTATATGAAAATCAAGTTCCGGGAGGTTCTGAACCATCCTGCGATCTTGAAATATAAGCCGAATATCGTCGTCGGCGGTCCGGGAGCATGGCAGCTGGCCGATGCTGCAGTACGGAAGGAATTGGGAATTACGACCGTTGTCCTCGGTGAGGGGGAAATGGTGGTCCCCGAATTATTCAAAAGAGCGGTCAGGGGTGAGACGTTACCGGGAATAGTCATGGGGGAAGTGACCCCTATAGATCGTATAGCTTTGATCGAAGAGGCCACAGTCGACGGTCTGGTCGAGATTTCCAGGGGATGCGGCAGGGGATGCGACTTCTGTATGCCTACCATGGCGAAGTACCGCAGCCGTGAAATCAAAGATATTATTTCTGACGTAAAGGTCAACCTTGCGGCGGGCAGGCAGCCATGCCTTCATGCAGAGGACGTGGTCCGTTACGGGGCTAAGAAGATCGAGGTCGACCCGAAGCAGCTGATCAGTCTGTTCCAGGCGGTAAGCGAGGTTCCGGGGGTGACCCGGATGACCATATCGCATTTCGCCCTGGCATCGGTCGCCAGCGCCCCAGACGAGATGAAAACCATCTCTGATATCATGAGGGTCACCGAGAAGCAATGGATGTCCGGCCAGACTGGAATCGAAACAGGAAGCCCCGAACTGATGAAACGCTACATGATCGGCAAATGCCGACCGTTCGAACCGGATGCCTGGCAGGAAACCGTGGTCAGCGGTTATAAAATCCTGAAGAAGAATCACTGGATTCCCTGTGCCACCCTGATCATGGGACTACCTGGTGAGACAGAGAAGGATGTGGACATGACGATTGAGCTGGTTAAGAAGATTAACGGTTATAGTTCACTAATGGTGCCCTTGTTCTTTGTCGCTATGGGTGAGCTTAACAACGACGAGAAATCGTTCACCGTTGAACAAATGAGCAAGGCACATGCTAAATTGTTCCTGGATTGCTGGGAGCACAATCTTAAGTGGTCACCGGCAATAATCGATGACTGGGCCCAACGTAGCATACGCAATCCGATGGCTCGCCCCGCACTAAAACTAATCCTAAAATTCGGCATAACCGAAGGAATGGAACTAATCCGCATGTGTCGGAAGGATTACGACTACGATGTCCAGGCATTCCTAGACGACGGGCGAAAGGGTAACGTTAAGATCCTGCCTCTGACGATACGTGCGTTCGGGCACTTGGTTGGACAATAACCGTAATGCGCATATCCTTGCCGAGTTTTCTCGTTTCTCCTTCACAGGCGAGGCAGGCCACCTCCTCTCCCACTCGAGAATTGTCGCGCATGTTGTTCTATTCAGTCCTCTACTTACATTCGGCTCATAGCTGATGAAGGCACCTTGAAGGTACCTTTTTTCCGGGGAATGCCGTCAACTTCCTTCCTTATCACATTCCCAAAGCTTTCCTCTTCTCCTCGATGTGGTCAGAAATCAGTGCCGCTGCGTTCTTCGGGTTCGGCTCCACCCAGAACTTGGCATGGACCAGCCCTTCGAGATCTTCGGTCAATGCCTTGACGACATTGGGGCTTCCAGCAATGTGGGGCATGACGCCTAATACCACGCTGACCCCGCTACCGACGAAATAAGTGCCGATAGCCACTGCCTTGGGCGAATACCACTCAGGCGCCGCGCCGACGACCGGCAATTGGTCGATCCTTACGCCGGCCGTTTTGGCTAGCTCCGCCACCAATACGAGTATCCTACTGTTATCCACGCACGAACCCATATGCAAAACGGGCGGTATGCCCAATGAACCGCAGACCTCTTTTAACCCCGGTCCAGCCTGGTCGATGGACTTCGGCTGCAACAACCCGGCCTTGGCACATGCAATGGATGAGCAGCCAGTCTCGACGCACAAAATGTCGCGTTTGATCAGCTCTTTCGCCAGTGTCACATGTCCATAGTCATGCTTGATGCGGGGATTATTACATCCAACGATCCCGGCGCATCCTCTTATCTTGCCGGAAACGACCGCATCCAGCAAAGGTTTCAGAGTGCCCCCCAGAGCCTTTCGTATCGATTCGACGGAGAATCCCACCATGGCATCGACCGGTGCCTCAGGTATCAGTACCCGCTCCTTCACGCGGTTGGGGTAATTGTCAATCGCTGCGTTCAGGATCCTCTTCGATTGCTCGAAGGCATTCTCTGGCGTTATCTCTACGAAATAACTGCCTTGTATGACCGCCTTGGGCGAAGTTGTGAACAGTTTTGTGTGATAACATGAGGCAGTGTTCGCCAGAGTCGGGAATATGCACTGGTAGTCGACGACCATGGCCTCGAGTGCTCCCGTGGTTATGACCAATTCCTGGTCCAGATGATTGCCAGCCTGGGGTATCCCCTTGCGCATCAGCAGTTCGTTCCCCGTGCAGCACAATCCGACCAAATTGATGCCATTGGCGCCCACAGCCTTCGCCCGGGCGATCATTTCCGGCAAGTTCGCCACTCTGACGATCATTTCGGAGAGGATCGGGTTATGGCCGTGGAGCGATATGTTCACCTGGTCATGCTTGAGCACCCCGAGGTTGACCCTGGAGTTCTTTATTGTGGGGGTGCCGAACAGTACGTCCGAGATCTCAGTACCCATCATCGAGCCGCCCCAGCCATCTGCCATCGAGGCCCGCATACCCTGTAACAAGAACCCTGAGTAGTCCGCACCGACTCCCATATGGACGCGGTGCATCGCTTCCACAATCTCACGGTCTATGCTTCTAGGTAAAATACCCGCAGATCTCCAGAGATCGACGCATGCTTCGGGAGCCCTTTTGGGCATCTGCATTTCGCCCTTGATGGTGCCGAACTCTTCCAGCATGGCCAATGCAACCTTCTCTGCCTTTTGGTTTATGGAGTCGGATCCTGGTACTCCAAACTCGGTGGCCAGGAGCTTCAGTTTCTCCTCGTCTTTTACTGCGTAACCTGGTGCTTTCCCTCTGGCTGCCTTTAGAAGCGTCTCGACCACTTCCCTCCCATGGTCAGAATGGGAGGCGGCGCCGGTCGCCATTGTGTCGAGGAGGTTCCTGGCCACCATTAGGTCGGCATCGGCTCCGCACACGCCTCGGGTTCGATCTCCGCCCATGAGTCGGCACGGGCCCATGGCGCATCGTTGACAGGATATTCCCTCCGTGCAGAACTTGCATTGCGGCTGTTGCCGTTCGAACCTGTCCCAGACAGTGTCGGTCCCTTCCTTCATCGTCTTTCTCAGGACATCCTGCGTGGATTTGTCCAATGCCCGTTCTTTGACCTTTTCTTCGATTTCATCGGGCTTGAACTTTTTGATCGGAACCCTCAGGCACTCTACAGAATTGATCTCCGGTAGGTCATCCTCCATTGAAATTCACCAGCATCCACAATTAACCGATGAAGGTTCTAACACTTCCGAAAGTTTATATTGGTTTGCAATTGAATTGACAGGGAAGGTGCATTTAGAAACAAGATGAGAATTATGCATATTCGATCATTATCCACTGTCCGAAAAGGGCAAAGGTTCCGTTCTAACCGACCAGCGGTGTATAGTTAGCCCAAACCGAGCTCATTTTTCCTTAGTTCGATCCGTTCCTTAACGTCCTTGGACATCTCTATCTCGTCCGGCCATTCCCGGGGATGTCCGTCGGCGAGCCCCTTCTTGGTCGCATCAATGATGACGCCGTTCCTGACCAGCTCTATATCCCGAAGTGGGTCGACGTTATTGAAAGCCTTCCACAGGACCAAAGAGCTGTCCTTGAGGTCGATGTCATCGTAAAGTACCAGGATGCATCCGAGCGATGATGCTATCGGCCTGAACATCTCCCGGATGAGCTTCGAGCTGAGCCCCTCTTTCTTCACACTCACCAGAACCGCCGGGTTCCTGGTGTGCAGGCCGGCCGATCTGGAGGAGACCGCAACCTTCGATCCCCTGATCGCCCCCAGAATGTCCTCTTCGTTCAGCTCATTGTCATCACAGAGCCTCCTAGTCGGCTCTCCCTCAAATCTCTCGGTCGCATCTATGCCTAATTTTCCCCCGAAAAGAGGATGGGGCGCTGAATGGTCCAGTACATCAAGGACACCTTCTGTCATAACCAGATCTTGTGTCAGGTCCAGATTCTCCTGGATCTTTTCCAATAGCAGTGAAGGGTTCTTTAGCAGTGTGGGGTCGTCAACGACCACGATCATCTTGGCAAAGCTCATCTGGTTGTTGCCCCACAAGGCATTCATGACCTTACGGGCCTGCATCGGATATTCCTTGTGTATCGCCACCACGACTATGTTATGGAAAACTCCCTCCCAGGGCATCCAGTAGTCAATGATCTCAGGCAAGACCAGCTTCAAGGGCGGGAGGAATATGCGCTCCGTGGCCTTGGCTATATAACAGTCCTCCATCGGAGGCCTGCCGACCACTGTGGCGCTATAGACGGCGTTCTTACGGTGCGTTATCGCCGTCAAATGGAACACTGGATACTCTCCCTGCAACGAATAATACCCGGTATGATCGCCAAACGGTCCCTCCAATCGCTTCTCCTCCGGATCGACATAGCCTTCCAGAACGAACTCTGACTCGGCCGGGACCTCCATGTCTACGGTCTTGCATTTGACCATGTCCACCGGAGAACCTCGGATGAAGCCCGCAAGGATCATCTCGTCCATACCCTGTGGCATCGGTGCGGTGGCAGCATACGTGATGGAAGGGTCGGTGCCTATGGCAACAGCCACAGGCATTCTTTTCCCTTGCTTTTTGTAAGCATTGAAATTATGTTTCCCGTCCTTGTGGACGTGCCAGTGCATGCCGGTCGTCCTCTTGTCGAAGATCTGCATGCGGTACATGCCAGCATTTCTGGAGCGTCCGTCTATGTCCTTAGTGAACACGACCGGTAGAGTGACAAACCGGCCGCCGTCCTTAGGCCAACATTGTAGGATAGGGATTTGGTCAAGATCGATGTCTTCACCGGTTAGGACAACTTCCTGGCAAGGCGAGTGAGACTTGCTTTTAGTTCGAGGGAACGACTTGGAAAGGGAATACAATTCGGGCAGCATGCCCATTTTTCCAATGAGGCCATCCGGCAGCTTTGTGGCAAGCAGTCCTTCGACCTTCTTCTCCATCTCCTCCAGGCTATCGCAGCCTAGTGCCATGGCCATCCTGCGTTCGCTGCCGAAGGCGTTGGTTAATACAGGGAACGATGAACCGGTCACCTTTTCGAAAAGAAGGGCCTTTCCACCTTTCGGACTCTTGGACACGCGGTCTGTGATCTCCGTGATCTCAAGGTTTGGCGATACCTCTCCCTTTATGCGGATGAGTTCCCTTTCCCTGTCCAGCCTGGAAATGAAATCCTGGAGATTGCGGTAATGCATTTTCATCACTCCTTCTCCAACACGTACAAGTGGCAGATGCCTTGGGTCTGGGATATGGAACGGACAATCTTGAACCCTTTGGACGCCATAATTTTCTCCAGCTCTTCCGGGACTGGGAATGAGAGGATCGAATCGCTCAGGTATCGGTAAGCAGCCAGGTCCCCCGACTGCGTGCTGCCGATTAGCGGGAGTATCTGAGTCAGATAGGTGAGATATAGTGGCCTGGTGACCCGGCATATCGGCACGGAGAGCTCCAGGACGGCAAATCGCCCTCCCTTCTTCATCACCCTGTTTACTTCGGTCAGGAAAGCCCCCACGTACTGGACATTCCTGATTCCAAATGCCACCATGGCCTTGTCAAAGGATCCATCCCTGAACGGCATGGAAAGTGCGTTGCCCTGGATCGCCGGGAATACCGAACCTGGTCTTTTCTTATCCCATTTTTCGTTGGCGATCTGGAGCATGTTCCTGGATAGGTCAATTCCTACCAGTGAGCAATTCGCCCGAGATAATGCCTGTATGGCCATATCGCCCGTTCCGGTGGCGATGTCCAGGAGCAACTCTCCGTCCTTCAGCTCGAGGCAATCCAGAGCCTGTCCCCTCCATATCCGGTCGATGGACATGGACATGAGATGGTTCAGCCGATCGTAGGTCGGGGTAATGTCATCGAAGAGACCCTCGATCCTTTCCGGGTTCTTGTCCAGTTCCATCTTGTCACTCCTTGAGGGTTTTGAGTTTGGCTCCGTCTACCGAATTCAAGTGAACGCCCCCAGCAGCACAGAAGCGAATACCAGGATCGAAATGACAGCGTTGACATTGAAGAAGGCCACATTCACCTTGGAGAGATCGGCCGGGCGCACGAGCATATGCTCGAGCACGAACATAGCCCCGATCACTATCACGCCGATCAGGAATAAGATCCCTAATGGATATATCCAGAACAACGCTGCCAGCGCGGCGAAGCTGATTACATGCAGGGCGGACGAGATCACCAATGCGTTCATTATCCCATACCGCGACGGAAGAGACCATAGCCCTTCCTTCCTGTCGAAATCAACATCCAGGCAGGAATACAGGATATCAAACCCGGCAATATAAGTGGTCAATGCCAGGCTGAGCACCCATATACCTAACGGGATGGCCCCGGTGACCGCCACGCTGGCCCCCAGCGGCATAAGACCGATGGAAATGCCCAAGATGATGTGGCTGGCAGCCGTGAATCGTTTGGAGTACGAGTATCCCATGACGATGGCTAACACCGGGAAGGAAAGCCAGAAGCACAGAGAGGAGAGCATGGCAGCGGACATTATGAACACCAAGGCAGACACGATGACGAAGATGAGTCCCTCCCGCATTGTGAGCATCCCGGATGGGATGTGCCTCATTTTTGTCCTCGGATTCTTGGCGTCGATGGCCGCATCTACGACCCTGTTGAAACCCATTGCCGCAGACCTTGCCCCGACAATCGCCAGTACGATCCAGAACACCATGGCGAAGGTGATTGTGTTATCCTTTGACAGGAGAACCAGCGCCGCCAATCCGAACGGTAGTGCGAACACGCTGTGGCTAAGTTTGATCATATGGCCATAAGCGGTGATCTTCTTTAGCGGGGTCAACGAGTCGGTCTCAGCGGTCTCCTCCGGGATGACCTTCCAACGGCAGACCCTCCTCTCCATGAAAGTGAATACCTCGTAGAGCGCGAGCCCCAGGATGCTCATGGCGATGATCCCTACGAATATCTGGGTATACTGCATATAGGTCCAGGCGTTCATGATCATGTAGCCCAGGCCGGAGGAGCCGGCGAACGATTCCACGAAGAACAGGACGGAAATGGAGGTTCCGGTGACGATCCTGAGGGCGGTGAAACTGCTGGGCAACGCCGCTGGAATGATCGCCTCTCTGAGTATGTCCTTGTTGGAGGCGTTCATCGAGCGCATCGAATCGATGTATTTGCGGTCCAAGGCGCTCACACCCTCCTTAGTGGCGACCAGTATCTGGAAGAAAACGATGACTGTGATGAGGACGATCTTAGACATGTCCCCCAGGCCGAAGAACAGGATCAGCACAGGCAGGAACACCATCTTCGGGATCGGATACGTCAGGAAGATAAGGGGGCTGAAATAGCTGTCCATCTTCTGGCTATATCCAATGAAGATGCCCAGCGGGAATGCGAGGCACCAGGCGAGCGCGATGCTGATGACTACCCGGTAAGCACTGATGCTAAAATCGGTCCAGAACGG
Organism: uncultured Methanomassiliicoccales archaeon; assembly: GCA_963755265.1. GTDB lineage: Archaea > Thermoplasmatota > Thermoplasmata > Methanomassiliicoccales > UBA472 > DASXVU01. Next base: position 58,838 of record CAVWKV010000082.1, read on the forward strand.
CTGGGTTTGGACTGTGTTGATGAAGGCTTGTATGGTCGCCTCCGGGCTGGGAAGGATCGGGGAAGAGACCAGTAACGCAGCCGCCTTCCAGATGACCAGGCAGGCCGCGAGCGAGAGCATGTAACCGAAGGCCCTTTGCCTGTTCATATGGCCTCCACAACTTCCCTGATCGCCTTGCAGGTAGTGAAGTAGGAATCAGTGCCGCGATATCCTTCGGAACCGGCCCCCTGATTTTGAACAATGGCCCGGACCGTGCATGGGCGCCCTCCGAGGACGAGGATCGAGTCCCCCAGGAAAGCAGCCTCCTCGATGCTATGCGTCACAATGACCATTGTCAGGCCGTTCTTCTTTCTGATGTCCAGGAGCATCTCCTGCATCCTTTCCCTTGTCAGTGTATCAAGGGACGAGAACGGTTCGTCCATCAGAAGCAATTTTGGTTCGGTAGCCAACGCCCTCGCGATCGCCACCCTCTGTCTCTCACCACCGCTGAGCCTAGCCGGATAGTGATCCCGATGCTGTTCCAGGCCAAGCTCTTCCAGCAGTGTATCTGCCTTCTTTACCTGCTCTCTCATGGGAATGCCTTTGAGCTTCATTCCTAGGCGCACATTGTCCACGACCGTCTTCCACGGGAGAAGCCCGAAATCCTGGAGGATGAACGAGGCGTATGGAGAAGGGCCTTCGACCTTGTTGCCGTTTATCTGGACAGTGCCCCCGGTCTGCTTTGTAAGTCCGGCTAGTATGTAGAGAAGTGTGGTCTTGCCACATCCAGAGGGGCCGATTATGGCCATCGATCGACCCTTGTCCAGCGAGAAACTCAGGTCATCGATCACCTGGAACCTGCCCTCGAACATCTTGGACAGCCGGTCGACGGAGATCATTCTTTCACTCGTAGAGTTCCCTCGCGACTACCGAATCGTAGTTGATCGTGTTGCTGATGATGCCCTTGCCCAGCATCCAGTCCTGCACTTTCTGGAACTCCTGCAGGGTTGGCAGGCATGTGTTGCTGAGAATCGGGAATGAATATCCGGCCTCCAAAGCCGGAGGGAAATGGATGTCCTTTTCTAGAACGTCATAGTAATTTGTGGGGTTAAGGTTGATCAAATTGACGGTATTGTTATAGACGCTCAGGAATTTCTCCATCTCAGCCTCATGGTTGGTTATGAACCCGCCATTCATGCCGATCACAGAGGCGGTGATGTTGATGGTGCGGTCATCGGCCACAAGGTGTGCGCCGCCTTGGAGGGCCTGGGTGACATAGGGTTCGGGCAATATAGCCAATTGGACCTGGTCCTGCATCAGGGTCTGGTACCTGATCGGGATGGCATTGATCTGGGTCTTAGTAAGCTTTCCGGTCATGTTATTCTCTGCCAGAATGTCATCGAGTACATATTCGGTGACCGTCGCCGATGATGTAGCAACCGTCATTCCCGCTGTGGAATTGATGTTGGTGATATTGTTCCCTGGCGATGCCACTAATCCGAACATGCGGCATTCTGGGTTCGTATGATAGTCCACGGTAACAACCTTGACATCCTGACCTGTCGATTTCAACAGGAGCGTGTTGACCATGTCCCCGAAGTAACCATCGATGGAACCGGCGACAAACGCCGAATCCCTTTCCAGGGCACTGTTAAACTGGATCAGTTCTACATTGAGGCCAGCCTGTTGGAATAGCCCCCTCTCTTCCGCTGCATATAGCGGGAGCGTATCGATCACCGGTAGGACCCCGATCCGGATTTCGTCACTATGATCCCTAGGTGTAATTGCGACATAGGTAACAGTGGCAATCAATATAATAGCCAATCCGGCCGCCAATATCTTGATTCGAAGACTTGCCATGATAATGCTCCGACAATGTCAGCCAAATGCCGACTCCGTTTATTACATTTCCCTTATTCCATCCTTGACATTCCGACCTATTGCTCTTGCCTTCAAGGAGTGTGCTGATCATTCCTGTTTATGCAAGATGTGGAAGCAAATAGTCTATTATACCTGTCGTTGCAATAGATTCCAGCCTAGAATCTACCAGGTATGGTGTGCTGATGGTCATGGAAGAATGGGTCCCGGTACTGGACGAAAAGGTGCTGGATGAGAACTTTGGAGTGTGTGTCGCACCAAAGGGATTGCCCGTGCTCATGATGAAGCGTTACGGGCAGATATTCGCCCTTTCAAATCGTTGCCCGCACATGGGATGCGCGCTCGCGGGAGGTTCGATGGACGGATATTTATTGACCTGTCCCTGCCATGACTGGCGATTTGACATCAGAACAGGCATGATGGTCGAAGGGAATAATGGCATAATTCTAAAGTCGTATGAATGGAGAGTAGATTCCGGTAAAATATCGATAAAGGTCGGGGAGATCGATAATGCATAAGGTCACAGGATATACGTTGAGCTATTGTCCATGGTGCAAGAAGACAAAGAAGTTCTTCCAAGAACATGGAATCCATTTCGACTTCGTTGACTATGATCTGCAGGATGAGAAGGAACAGATGCGGATCGAAGAGGAGATGCGAAAGTACAGCAAGGGCGGAATAGCGTTCCCATACGTAGTGATCGATGGGACCGTGGTAGTCGGCTGGAACCCGGATCGATACGAAGAACTGCTTAACATCAAGAAATAGTGACCTGGATGAACGATGAATTGAGGAAGAAGGCGTTGCAGGACCAGTTCGGCCCGGTCGTCGACGCCCTAGGATTCAAGTTCACGTCAGATAAGGAGCTTGTCTCCGATCTGCTTGACGCCGAGGTCATGCTCATGCACCAGACCGGTATTCCGTTCTGTCCTTGCCAGGGTCGCAGCCGCGACCGCAAGAAGGATATGAAGATCGTGTGTCCCTGCATTCCGTTCCATAAGGAACATTTTGATGCCATGAAGCGATGCTGGTGTGGGCTCTTCGTTCACAAGGACGTTGAGGATCCCAGCAAACTGCGACAGATCCCATTGGAAGAGATCGGGGGATTGAGGGATTGAGGATCAAAGTGGCTTCGGTAAGCGATCTCCTTCCCGGGGGCCTGATGATGGTCCAGGCGCAGGGGATCGATATGGTCCTGTGCAACTTCGATGGGATGTTCTACGCATTGGAAAGGCGCTGTGGGCACATGAACGCTCCGTTGGAGCAGGGCACCCTGAACGGGTATATCCTGACCTGCCCAATGCATAGCGCCCAGTTCTCGGTGGTCACGGGGGAAGTGATCAATGCCGCATTATCTCGGGAGCGAACAACGCCGAAGGTCGATGGTCCAGTGGCAGTTCCTGGTTACCTCTCGAAATTGATGGAGAAGGTTAAGACCATGGACGTTCGGTCGTTCCCGGTCTCCGTCGATGGCGATAATGTTTTTGTCGATTTGTAATTGGACGATTTTGTTTGTGAGTGTCGGTTATTGGCCCGATTATTTTGAAGGGAATGCTGCCCCTGTCGAGATGTTCAGAATGATCTCCAGGCCGAGCCCGTTGAACCTCTTTTTCACCGCTGATCTCAGTTCTTCAGCGTTCTTCGAGGTAATGACCGCTGCATCATAGTAGTTGAGGTATTCCTTCATGAATTTGAGGCATGAAGGGTCATCGGTCTTGTTTGGGTCCTTGTGGCCGGCTATGGCCATTACCGGTCGGAACGATTCGATCCTTTCCAATGACCGGATCCAATCCCTTCTCTCCTCCGGCGTCGTGTTGGCTGTCCAGGGATAGGCACCATTGTATACTATATCCCCACATATAACCGTCTTAAGCGAAGGTATCCAGATATACGAGTTGCCATGGTCATCACCCTGTGCATTCATATAGACGGGGAACATCTCCCCTTCGAGCTCCAGGACCATTCCTTTCATCGGAGTTGGGATGATGGGGGTCGATGGGATATTATCCCCATGTACCGGAGCCCACTGCTCGACCTTGCCTTTCCATGTCTTCTTGATGCTCTCCACGGTGACCGGTGAGGCCATAATCTGGATTTCTGGGAAGGCCTTCACGATTTCCTGAAGGCCGAAATAATGATCCGGATGGTGGTGGGTGATATAGACCATCCTCAGGCTCTTGCCGCTATCTCTGATCATTGCGACAAGCTTTCCGGCATCGCTAAGAGTGAATTGAGCGTCAATGAGGATCGCGTCCCGTTCGCCGCATACGAGGGTGGAAACGTTCCAAAGGGCATCCGATGATGCCGTGAACACCTTCAGGTCCTTTCTTGAGATGGTCATGGGAGAAACTAGTTTAGCCCAAATTATTTAAACCTCTTGAGCAGGACAGGTAGAGAAGTTTTGCCTTCTTCTTTCAATTCGCTTCTCTCACAATGAACAACTAAGATCGACAATTGACTTTCTCAGCAAATGGCATATATCACTCTCTTTTATACTTCCCCAAAGATGACCTCTTGATGGATCAAGCGCGTACCAGATAGTATAGAAAGTCGGAGAATTGTGATGGAACAGAACACCGTCTCTCACCACCCTGGGTGCGAAGAAAAGCCACGTAATCAGAAGGAAGAGGACCTGCACAGGATCGAATGGATGTTGACAAACTCACCGGGAGAGGTCGACCATAAAGTCGTCACGCAAGAGGCTGCCAATCCTACGCAAATGGAGGAAAGGGATTCGCGTCTGATTATAGATGCTGTGGGCAAAACGGTCCTGGAGGAGATCATGCTCGACACATTGAATCTGCTCGGTACCTCTGCGGCAGTTTATGAAAAAGATGGTACATGTTCCATGGGCATCTTCTCATCTGGCTGGTGTCAGTACCTCGATAACTCTTTTAGGAATGATGATAAGGGGAATGACATGGAGAATGGAGGCTTCCTCTGTCACCATCGCTGTTGGAGTGAATCAACACGGCTCATCCAGGAGACGAACGGTCCAGTGGACAGGCCTTGTCCAGGCGGTTTCCACATCTATGTCGTACCCATCAAAGCCAATGGGGAGATCGTCGGTTCGATCAACATCGGTTACGGAGACCCACCCCAAGACCCTCAGATCCTAACGCAGATAGCTGATCAGAACCATCTGGATGGCGAGCAGTTGATAAAAGCTGCACAAAGTTATGGTCCAGGCCGCCGTTCATGGTGGAAGCGGCCAAGAGCCGCATGAGAACCTCCGCGCAATTGATCGGAGTGATCATCGAGAAGCATTTTGCTGAAACAGAACTTGAGATGCGTGCAAATGAGCTTTCCCGATCGAACAAGGAGCTGGAGCAGTTCGCCTACGTCGCCTCCCATGATCTGAAGGAGCCTTTACGCATGGTCTCAAGCTATCTCTCATTGCTGGAGAAGAGATATAAAGACATGCTGGATGATGAAGCGCTTGACTACATCGGATTCGCTGTGGATGGCGCAACGCGGATGAACGACTTGGTTGACGGCCTTTTGATGTACTCCCGAATCGACCGGAGCACAACCCCCTTCGAACCTGTCGACATGGAAGAGGTGTTCCAGATCGTGAAAACGAATCTCGAGGTCGCCATCGGCGACTCTGAGGCCAATATCACGCATGATCCGCTCCCTCAGGTGACTGGTGATCGCAGGCAGATGATCCAGCTGTTACAGAACCTGATATCCAGCGCGCTCAAGTTCCAGAATAGCGGGACTCCTGAGGTGCACGTTTCGGCCGTGGTCGTGGGGAAGGATTGGAAGATATCGGTCAAAGACAATGGTATCGGCATCGCTCCGGAGCAATCGGAGAGGATATTCCAGATGTTCAGGAGACTTCACACTCGCAACGAATATCCCGGGAATGGTATGGGCCTGGCGATCTCCAAGAAGATAGTGGAACGACACGGAGGCAAGATCTGGTTCTTCTAGGAGCCAGGCAAAGGAGCAACATTCTTCTTCACAATACCTTTAACAAAATCCTCCATCTGACTTGGTCTAAGAGGCTTTTATCGTATCTTAAACCGGATTCTCAAGTCAATGAACCAAGGTGCTACGTTACCCTATTGATTAACTGGACTGCCCGTTTTCGATCTTCAGGCTTAGAACAAAATGGAGAAAGGGATGGGCACATCAAGACAATGGACGGAGCGGCTATGTACGGGAGAACCGTTGTTAGAGGTCTGTCCCTTCATAGAACAAACAGCAAATATGCGAAACAATCAAAAGGTAAGAAAAAGAATAAAGAGAGGCCGAGTAAGCCTCATTTTAACATAGAGATTTATGAAAGCGTTTTGACTCACTTCTTTTCGTAATATTTGCCCCAATCGCTCGGCTGCTGGTTCGGCATCTCATAGTTTTGCTTGGGTTGCTTTGGCTGCCTCCTCCGGATCAGGACCACGCTGAGCACAACACCGATCACCACCACCGAACCGATGATTAATAGCCCGAACGGGAACGAGCCGAGCGGGTTGCCGCCATGCCCGGCCCCGGAGGATATGGCCAGGCCTGTCACTGCCTGCGAGGAGATGTCCGGGTCCTGCACGATGCTCTGCCCGCAGGGGTAGGAAATGCCGACTATGGCTGCGAAGCCGTAGTACTGCCTTCCACCGAATTGCACGTCGAACGGTATCAGTCTGGTGACCTGTGAGGTGGCGTTCTCGGTCTTGTTGTCGACCGTCACGTTCTGCACCCATTCGAACGTCCCGATCTTGGTGTTTTCCCCGCCGAAGGTCAGCCTGGGAGTTTTCAGGGAGAAGGCACTGCTCAGCGGCGACGTTCCGTTCAATGTATAAGTTCCTGCGGTCATGGTTCCGTTGTCACCAGTCGCCGCAACCATCCTCTGACATTCGGACATTTCCATCAGTGAGGTCACCGCCGGAGGGATGTAGTTCTCCACCAGTGTGCTGTATTCGGCCATGATCGTTGGGTTCGTGTCCCTGGGATCGGCGTCCCAACCGGTGATGTTCTTGTCCCACTTGACGTGGTAGGATGTTACGTTCCCGGAAAGGGTCAGGTCGCTGGCCTTCTGCAGGTCACCGAACCGGTTGTTGCCCAGCAGCCCCTTGGTCACAGTCACTTTGTACTCGGGAACGGAGATGTTGTTCACATAGTTCGTTGAGGCCGTGAGGTGGAAGGTCAGTGCGATGCTGTTGAGCATCCCGTCCCCGTTGTTGTCATCCTTGTAATTGTTTGGAATACTGTAAGTCAGGTTCGTGGCCGTCAGAGTGAAGCTCCAGGTGAGGTTGCCATTCTCCGTTCCATTCTGCCAGTTGCTGGCGGTCCAGGCGGTGTTCAGGTTGACACCTTTGTAAATCTGTTCTTGATCCAGAATGTCGCTCATCGTGTTGCCGATCTGGGGTGTGTAGCTTAGCACACCGTTGCTGCTGTCATTGTACTCTATCAGCCGGTCCAACTTGACCGCGTACAGGGTGTAGATCTTCAACGGCTTTTGGGTCAGGACGGTTCCGTTAGGTTCGTTGACGTTGAGATAGCCCAGGTATCTGGAAATATAGGACACGAAATAGATGTTATTGTGAGTTTCATTCGTTCCCCACAAGATGCCGAAGGCGGCATCAGAACCGAATTTCACATAGAAGTGATCTCCGCCGCCCAGGTCGGTGGTCGTACCGACTTCGGTGGTTATCTTGGAGTTCTGGCTCACGGAAATCGGTGAAGCATTGGCGGCTGGAACAGCGAATCCGGTGACAAGCAGCATCAGCACTGTCAATATTGATGTGGAAATGATGACTATCTTTTTTCTCATAACAATATGCCCTTATTTGTGCGACTAGATTGCAGAGTATATGAATCATTAGCGCAATTTTACACCGATTTTGCAGAAATTGCATTGTGATGTCGCAGATTGCATATGAGCTGAATCGATAAACAATTCTGATCACGGCCATTTGTAGATAAGGCAGACTGTTGGTTTCGCCTGTCTCTGACGGACCAATTTCCTATGTGGTCTGCCTCCTGGAAACCTGAATGTTCGCTCGGAATATGACATTTATTAGGAGCCAGCTCATGAGTTGGAATGGATAATGAATATATTATATTCATATAATATTACAATAATATATTATTGGATCTATGCATTTGAATCTAGGTTTGTAGCCAAAGCCTTAGAATATTAATTGAACATGTATCTGCAGTTGCTTAGCCATGATGTTTATGAGCAATTGTACCAAATAACAATATGTAGGTTCGTATCTGGAACCGAGAGGACCCTATGACCCGTTTATCTGTCTCCCATAACGAGATGCTGCAACTACACCTCATGGAGCTAGAACCTTTCAGAGCTGAGATGGAAGTGCCAAAAGAGGCATGCCAGGAGGGTATATCTGAAGTGATGGGCTCCGGCCTCCACAATATCTCCAGGGCGCTCTCGGCCATGACCGCGGAGGGATTAGTGGAAAGCCGACTATGTCACGTCCGAGGAGCGCCCAAGCGAAGGAAAGCATATTTCCTGACCGAGAAGGGGCTTCAGAGCGCCAGATCGCTGGTCAAGGATCTGATGTCACGTATGGTATCGTTGGATGATGGTAGGTCGATACGGACCGTCACTCTGGGCGTGGCCATGAAGTCCCTTGAGGACAAGACTGGGCAGAAACCGAATTTCAGGGACTTCGTGGAATGGGCGCGGATAACCGATACATTGAACCTAGAGATGCTCGCTGAACGGACCAAAGGTGCTGGGTCGTCCACGCAGCTGATGATGATGTCCTTTGGGCGTCCGGTCGTGGAGCTCTTCGAAGGAAGGGATTCAGAGTTAGCGGAATTGAACGAGTTCATTCATTCCGAGGAAATGGCATGCGCCTTGGTGATAGGGCTGCCCGGGATCGGAAAGAGCACATTAGCCTCGAAAACGTTCGAGAGCCAGATAAATCAGCGTTCGGCACTTTGGTATACGGTCCATGAATGGGACTCGATGCAGTCTGTCATGAGGATGTTGTTCAGCTTTTTCCCGAACTCGAGCGAAAATCATCGTTATCCAGATCTCGGTGGGGAATTTGATGTCTCAGACATCTATCCACTGTTGGTCCTCGGTTTGCGCGATGTTAAACCCATTATCTTCCTGGATGATGTCGATCGTGCCGCACCGAACGTTTGCGTGCTTCTCGGCCTTCTGTGCGATGCAGTGGGTTCGACCCTGCCCTCGAAGATCGTTCTAGTATCCAGATCAGTACCCGATTTCCTCATTTCCGGTGCGACTAAGTTCAAGCGGATGGAGCTCAAGTGCATGGATAATAAAGCTTCCTTTACTCTCGCATCCAAGTGGGAGGCGCCTGACCCGGAGGAAGTGGCCGAGGAGAGCAGCGGTCATCCCTTGATGCTAAGGCTCGCCTGCGAATTGGGTACTGAAGCTGCCCGGGGAAGCATAGACGACATTCTCGGCCAACACTTTAATCGTGTTCTTACTCCTCCAGAGAAAGGCATGCTGGAGTTCCTTTCGATCATCCGACTCCCGGTACCTGCCAGGGAACTGCCCGGATTCGTTCCGGAGACAATGGCATCTCTTAAGCGGAAGGGGTTGGTACAGGAATTTGCTGAGGGGGTTGCGGTTCATAAGTTGGTCCGTGATTATTTCATGTCAAGAATCCCGCCAGAAGAGGCCATTCGAATGCATCGAATGGCGGTCGATTATTGTCGTGGTCGGACAGGTGAAAGATGGCGTCTCGAGGAGATATCACAAGATCTTGGGGCGGGGGATTGGGCCAAAGCGACAGACATAATATTAAAAAACAGTGAAGAGCTCATATCCAGTTACCCCGAGGAGTCGATGGCATTGGCCTCTGATGTCCCTGTGGACCGTTTGGAACCAAGGATTGAAGCCCAAATGTCGTACGTTCGGGGAAGACTACATTACGCACTGGGGAACCCACGCGAAGCGATCAAGGATTTCGAGCTCTCCCTCTCCATTCTATCGAAAGAGACGGACGAGGCTCTCAGGGCCACGGTCCAGGAGTTCTATGCCCGAACGTTATCGGAATCGAACATGATAATGGAATCATTGGATACACATCGTCAGGCGCTGGCATATTATGAGAACGTAAAAGATCGGGCCGGCCAGATCAGGGAATGGATGGGAATAGGTTCGACCTGGAGAAAGGCTCACGGACTAAAGGAGGCCATGGAGGCCTTCCAGACGGCTCTTGGAATCGCTCGAGAGCAGAACGATACTGCCGCCGTGGCGGCCAACCTGAATAATTTGGCCATACTTGAATGGGAATCCGGTGATCTGAGGAAGGCGGAGGCGGCCCTCAAGGAATCCATCTCAGAAGCCACGTCGGCAAGGGATGCAGTGGGTGAGGGCATAGGGGAATCAAATCTCGCCGATCTGTATCTAATTCAATTGAGGGAGAAGGAATCTGAGAACCTTCGCTTGGAATCTGCAGAGACGTTCCGAAGGGCGGGAGACATCGTCCAGTATAAAAAGATCAAGGCTCGGTGGGCTCGCGAGATGATAGGCGTGGGTCGGAGCGGAGAGGCCAAGGGTGTATTGGAAAAGGTGATCAGGGATTCCGGACGTTCCATCCGACCCATTCGCAGCCGTAGACCGGGGAACATCGACGACGGCGACTTGGCCTTATTAATGGCATTAATCGAGGCGTATCGGGGTTCTGGAGATCGCGAGAAGGCGATGAGGGCGGTCGAGACCTTGTCGCAATTAGCCAAGGATATGGAACGTGAGGATCTGGAAGCCCAAGCGGAGATGGAAGCATCCCTGAACGAGGAGATTTTCGGAGACCTAGCTGCTTCTCTCTCTCATCTGAAGAAAGCGGAAGGCATCCTGCGGGAACAGGGGAACAGCGAGGGTCTGGGTGCTGTATATCTGAGGTCGGGGATGATACGCTTACAGTTGGGGGAAAAGGATGGAGCCTTGGTCGATTTGCGCGAAGCAGCGAGGCATGCCGAACGTTCAGCTAACGTCATCGCTTATGCGGCCTCTCTGGAGGAGTTGGGCGAAGCCCTCGGGTCCATTTCTCCTGAGGGAAGAGGATACCTCGAGAAAGCAAGACAACTTAGGAAGACTGGTCTATTTCAACGGCCGGGATGATGCATTTCCTCCCAGGCACCCGAGCCAGCCCATGGGACGAACTCGATCTGTTTTGGGAATCCTGACCCGTTCCTCGATCTCGGCCACAGAACCTAGATATCCAAGGCGGCCAAAGGCAAGGAAGCCTATCTGGTCCGCCAGGTCCTGTACGTCGTTCAGGATATGTGACGAGAAGAATATCGTGGACCCTTCCTTTTGGAGTTCCTGGAATATCCTCTTAATTCGAATCGGGCCGTCGGGTCCAACCCTGCCATGGGTTCGTCCAAGATCAGGACTGAAGGCTGATGCAGGATCGCTTGGGCTATGCCTATCTTCTGGACGGTCCCGCCCGAGAGCTGGTCCATCTTCTTTTGCCTGAGATCCAAGATTCCGACCCGCTCGAGGGCCCTCCTAGTGTGTGATCGAGCTCGTGCTCCGAGATCCCGGACAGGCGTCCGAAGGTTGTTAGCGCGTGTTCCACCGTCCTCCATTCCAGGAATCCTATTTTCTGCGGCAGATAGCCCAGCTCCTTGTTTATCATCATCTTGTTGTTCCTGATGGACCGACCTTGAAATCTCACATCTCCTTCGAAATCGGTCAGCAGACCGACCATTTCTTTAAGGTGGTCGTCTTCCCAGAGCCGTTGGGGCAGATATAACCAAAGATCTCTCCGCTCCGGATGCTGAACGAGACATCACTCAGGGCCACGAAATCGCCGTACTTTTTAGTGACCGAATCGATCTCTAGGAACCTGAGGTCCTTGTCCTCTCAGTTCATGTCCTGTCCCATCTGATTATGTGCTGGTGATGATCTGGATAGATTTTGTTACTTTCTTATCTCGATATTGATGATCGGAAGACCGACAGGCTTGACATCTTATTCGTGGACGTTGTTACATCGATTCCGAACCAAAAATGCTGCAAATTCCATTAGGCCAGCCTAAATTATTCTTAATATCACTTTAGAAAAGTATTATGTTCCCACCAAATATTCAGATATCGATGAATAGCGGGTGCTGTTTTTGACCCCAAAAGAGAAAGTTGCTTTCTTTTCGGTCATCGCCGCTATTGGCCTGGTGGTCACCAAGATCGTCGTCGCAATATGGACCAACAGCCTAGGTATTTTGTCGGAGGCTCTACATTCGAGCATAGACCTAATTGCTGCATTCGTTACGTTAGGGGCGGTTCGAATGGCGGAAAGGCCAGCGGACGCCGACCACCATTACGGTCACGAAAAGGTAGAGTCCCTTTCCAGCCTGTTCGAGACTGCATTGATGTTCGTGACCTGCGGCTGGATAGTTTACGAGGCCATAGACCGTCTCATTTCCCCTGTCGATGTCGACGTCACCTATGTAGCCATCGGGGTAATGGTACTTTCCATTATGGTGGATTTCACCCGATCCAGGGCCTTGCATAAGATGGCTAAGCGTTATAAGTCGCAGGCACTTGAGGCGGACGCCATTCACTTCTCCACTGACTTGATCTCCTCAATAGTCGTAATTCTCGGCATTATTGTCACGATGGCGGCCACATCCGGGGTCATACCAATAGAGTTCCGTGTGTTCGATTCGATATCCGCGCTGGGTGTGGCAGCGATAACTGCGATCATCGGCTACCGGCTTTGGAAACGATCCATCCATACACTTATGGACGGCGCACCAGAAGGGATATCGGAACTGGTCGCCAACGAGGCGATGCGCATCAAGGAGATAAGGGGTGTGGGCCAAGTCCGGGTGAGGGAGACAGGCCCTAAAGTGTACATCGATTGCACTGTGTTCATAGACAAGGTCGTACCATTGGAACAGGCGCACCGGGTCATTGACGATTTCACCAACCGAATCAGGAAAAGAGTGGACAACGCCGTGATCATGGTGAATGCCGAGCCCTTCTGCGTCGAGCCTACCGACTTGGTCGACAGGATCCGGGCGGAGGCGGCCGACTTTGACGAGATCAAGACCGTCCATAACATAAACGTGTCCGAGTTCGACAACGACACGGGTGAGGACATGGAAGTGGATTTTCATCTCGAATTGGACGGGGACCTCTCGTTGGACAAGGCGCATGCCATCGCCACACGTCTGGAGAATCGGATCAAGACCCTGGACCAACGCATCACGCTTGTCACTTCCCATATCGAGCCGGCCGATTGCCATTCCTGCGGGACGAAGAGCGTCCGCTTGGGCGAGGAGGGGATCGCCCATTCGATAAAACAATTGGTCGGGACATTCCCTGAGATAGAGGACGTGACAAGGATATCGGTCCAGAAGAAAGAAGGGAATATTCGGGTTGGCATGTGCTGCTCCTTTGACAGAAGCCACAGCGTAAAGCAGGCGCATGACGTCGCCGAGAAGCTTGAAGGGGTCATAAGGGCCAAGCACCCCGAGGTCGAAGTCGTGTCTATCCACATGGAGCCAAGCCATAAAGATGGGCAGATCGGTGACGACACCGCGACATGAGACGATAAAGTGGCTATTGCGGAACGCCAATTGCGCTACCATGAAAGGATTTATTGTCGCTCTGCCCATTCCAATATAATTGGAAGGTTTTGGATGAAGGTGATTATAGCATTCGATTCGGTTTATGGCAACACGAAAATGGTGGCCAATGAGATAGCGGTGCTCTTTAGAGAGATGGGTCATGAGTCCGAGCTAATCGACCTGAAGCAATGGGACAAGAAGACTCCGGTAGGTGACATACTGTTCGTCGGTTCGCCGACCAGAATGGTCATGATGACACGGCCATCCAAGCGTTTCGCCAAGAAGTTGGATGAGAAGATCTGGAAGGACAAGCCGGTATATGCTTTCGACACCATCATGGTGCCCACCGACCCGGAGAAACAGGAGAAGGCGGCTGCCTACTCCGCCAATGGTGCCGCACCCAAGCTCAAGGCCCTCATGACTAGAAGAGGTCTGATGGTCCAGGATAAGATGCTCCGCGTTCCAGTTACTGGGCTAAAAGGTCCCCTAGCAGATACTTGGAAGGACCAGATCAAGGCATTCGTGGCCGATGTTGTCGGTGAGAATTAGGACTTTATCCATCGTTCTCAAGCCTCCGAAGCAAGAATTGGCGGATCGTATCTGGAGTCCTTTCGGATCACTTGGATCAATCCACGATCTTCGTCATCTCGATCACCAATGGATTCCACAACTGATATGTCATGTCCAGTTACCATAGCCGGCGGGATTACCTCCAAACAAGATCCGTTTTCTCGCCCCTTCTTCATGAGCTATGTTGGCCAGTACGACAACTTCCTGAGCCACGTTCCTATATTGTTGCATCGCGATCCTGCCTTCATCCACTATCATTTCAGTCGATGATAGTGTGTAGTTGCCAGACCATTGTGCATTAGTGTATTTTGGGTGAAAATCAAATTCAACATACTGCCAGTTCTCATCCGCGTTGAATCTGAATGATGAACTGTCGCCAGTCACTATCACGCTTTTTATGATCTGCCAGGGGCCACTGCTCCCGTACGCATCCCGTATGTCCACTAACTTGTCCCTTACCATTGATCATCGTTTCGTTCTGCACCAGATGTGATACGAATATCCCTGCAAACAATCAGACGAGGAACAATCTATCGACCAGTACGATTCACTTACTTGTTAATCTCCAACGCTTCCCCCATGCACCGATTCATTATTCAAAGGCCGCCCACTATAAATCCCACCCTGGTTTTCTAACAATGGACGCCGCAAACTTATATTGACTCGACGCACGTTCATGAACTGAGCCCATGGTCAAGCTTCGTTATCTCGGTCATTCAGCTTTTACGATTTTCGATGGCCGGAGGACGATCATCATCGACCCGTTCCTTTCCGGGAACAACGACGCACCGTTCAAGGCCCGGGATATCGAGGCAGACCTCATCCTGGTCACGCACGCGCATAATGACCACTTAGGGGATGCCATCGAAATGTCCAAGCGTTCCAATGCACCGATACTGTGCTCCTTCGAATTGGGCATGTACTGCGAATCTCAGGGGGCGAAGGTCATCAACGCCCACATCGGGGGCAGATTCAAGTTCGATTTCGGTTCGGTCAAGCTCTTCCCGGCGCTGCACTCATCCTCCCTCGATGACATACATCCCCTTGGCACCGCCATCTCGTTCATAATCAACATTGGGGGGAAGAACCTGTATCATGCGGGGGACACAGCATTGTTCGGCGATATGGCCCTGATCTCAGAGCAATATATTATCGACGTTGCCATGCTGCCTATCGGTGGACTATACACGATGGATGCCGAGGATGCCGTCAGGGCAGAGAAGTTGCTCAAGGCCAAGAAGGTCGTCCCGATGCACTACGGAAAATGGTCTGAAGCGGACCCGTACGAGTTCCGTGACCGGATCGCCGAACAAGCCATAGGGACTGCTGTGGTGATGAGGCCAGGGGATGCGATAATTGTCTGATCATCAAAAATCAAATATTGGATTCCAGAGTAAAACGTTTATCCTGATGTCGGTTGTATTGTACTAGGAGATTCAGAAATGGCTACGCGCATAGCGATCATCGGCGGTTTCCTGGGCGCAGGCAAGACCACATTGATTAATAAGATCGCAAAGGGTTTGAGCGAGGATGGCAAGTCCATTGGCCTGATTATGAACGATCAGGGCGAGGCACTGGTCGATACAAAATACTCCAAGGCCATGGGTTTTGAAACCTCAGAAGTGCTGCGCGGCTGCTTCTGCTGTCGGTTCAATGACCTGATGTCATCGGCCAGGAACATCGTTTCCCATTCCCGTCCGGACTTCATCATCGCGGAACCGGTCGGTTCGTGTACGGATCTCCTCGCCACCGTCGTCGCCCCCCTGAAGCTGATGTACCCGAACGAGTTCGAAGTGGCTCCGCTCATCATCATCGTGGACGCCCCTAGGCTGGTGCGGGAAGGATTGGACCCCAGTACCCTCAGCGGATATTTGAGGAAGCATCAGATTGAGGAGGCTGAACACATCGTCATCTCCAAGATTGACATGGTCACGCGTGACGTGTTGCTGAATTTGGTTGATGCCGTCAAATCATTCAACCCAGAGGCAGAGGTAATACCTTATTCCGCTATCACTGGCCACGGTCTCGACAAGATATTGAGCGTAGTCCGTTCGGGGAAATGCAGCGACCGGCAACCGGTCGAGATCGACTATGACACCTATGCCCGAGCGGAGGCGGAGCTGGGATGGTACAACGGCACTTTCGGTTTCCAGACAAAGGAGAAGGTGGATGCTTATGACCTTGCGACCAAGATAATAAGGGCCATCTCGCTCTGCTATGATCCGAGCGATATAGCTCACGCCAAGCTGATATTGGTCTCTGATACGAATTCTCTGAAGATGTCGGCTGTGTTCGACAATATCTCGATCGACGGAATCAAAGGATCCAGGTACGCCGAAGGTAAGGTTACAGTGACTATAAATGCCCGTGTCGTTTCGGCACCGGAAGAACTTAAGTCCAACATCCGCAATTCGGTGTTCGAGGCGATGGAATCAATAGGCAATCAGACCAATGATTTAAAGGACGAGTGCTTCTCTCCCTCACGTCCAAACCCCACCCATCGTATAACAGGAACAGCTCAGGGCGAGAAACAGGATCGTATGTCGGTCAATCCGATGGATTACAGACTCAATAATTAAATATCGGCCGCTTTGATATGAAGACAGTGTCATCGAATTGCAGGATTGAGATAGCTTACATAGACCCCGAAACCTACTCGTCCATCGTGAATCATGACATGAGAAAACGAATTTTACGCACTCTTTATACCTCTACAAAGGAAGCGCCCATATCCAAACAGGATTTGGCGGATAAGCTTGGAGTGGGGTATCATCAGTTGGTCTATCAGCTCAACAACCATCTCAAGGATTTTTGGGCGGTGAAGGAGGAGCGCAAGGTCAGGGGAACGAGGATGGAGCTAATCGAGCCTTCGAAACCTTCCACTGTCTACATCACCTTCGGGAAGGAGAGCGGTATCTTCATGGTAGATCCGGCCGCGAACCTTTTCGGACCGCTTTTGCGAGTTGGGACCAGATGCGATGCCTGTTCACCGAACGATGCGGCGAAATGCATGTCCTCGGTAAGTTCTAGCTGTTCCTGTGCAACGGTGCCGAACGAGGCGGAGAAGGGAATATTGCTTACCAACGGACGCAAGACTCCTTTCAAACCGATGGACCATGCGATTTTGTGTGCCCTAAAAGGCATACCGCAGGGTGAGAAATGCGTTCTGGAGATCCCCTGTGAAGGATGCGCATTCATGCGGCAACCGATCACGATAAAGAATTGAGCAAAACTGCTTATTGTTAGGGTTCACTCTTTTTTAATTGACTCGGATGGACAAGAGTCCGCTTTCCGCATCATAATGACCGCGGCGGTCCACCGATGTGGCGTAAGACGCGTTAATTATATATCACTGTGACAGCTAAGAAACAAACGCAGATCGGGTGTATCAGGTTTGGTTGCTGTCGACCAGATGAACAGAAAGATCATTGGGCTGCTTCTAGCGGACGGGCGAATGACGTACAACGACGTTTCTGTAAAGCTGAGACGTTCGTCATCGACCGTTCGAGATCGGATTCGCCGTCTAGAGGAAGACAAGGTCATACTCGGTTATTATGCGATCGTCAACGCCGAGCGCATGGGCATGAACGCAGACGCGATTGTGCTGGGGAATCTGGTCAATGAGATAAGCGCGGCAGACCTCAAGAAACTCACTAAGATTGAAGGAGTGCGCGAGGTAATCCAGATATCAGGACCTAAGCGTATAATGATCAGAATCTTTGCCCCGGACAATCACGCCCTGGAGGACATCGTTACACGGGAGCTGATTCCGATGGGATTGAAGGACATCGAGCTGAGAGTGGTGCTCGATTCTGTGTCCCGGCCGCCTGGCCTTTAAGGATTCAGATGTTCGTCTTGTCGTAATATCCGCTGAACGGTCTGGATGACGAAGGTTTGATCTTCACGTAAATGGAGTAATCCTTTTCTATCTTCTCCCCGAAATATCCTTCGAACTCCTCTAGTAGCGAAGTCAATTCGGCACGATCCTCGGCCGTCAATGATGAGATGACAGCACCGGGCCCAAGCTGGCCACTGTCTACCTTGCCCCTTACGTAGATGCGTCCTCCATGCATGCCAGCCCCTATATTATGCCCTACAGGTGACTCCAGGTCATTGCGGAGCCCCAATACTAAGATCGTCCCTCCCGCCATGTACTCGCCAAGATAGTCTTTGACCGTCCCTCCGATCACCAGGGAGGGGCGCATCTGGCCGAATTCCTTCATGTGGATGCCGACCCGGTAGCCGGAAGACCCTTTGATCATTATCGTTCCGCCTCGGGCGGACAGTCCGGTCACGTCCCAGGCATTCCCGTGCACGATGATCTTGCCTGAGTTCATGGTGTTTCCCGTCATGTCTTGGGCGTTCCCCAGAACCTCGATCGTCGGGCCGTTCAGGAAAGCACCGAGGCTGTTGCCCGGAGTGCCGTGTACGACAATACGCAGGTCGGACCCAGTGGCCGTGGCGCCGATGTAACGTTGGCCCATGACCCCTTCCAGGATTACCGTCCTGCAGTCAGAGTTGATGGCCTTACGGATAGCACAGTTGAGAGTCTTGTAGTGGAGGGGACCTTTTCCGGTGTCTCTGCCGTCAGCACGGATCGTGGCTACCCCTTCCTTGATGAAAGTGCAATCCTTGCCGCAATCGCATTCGTCCGCGTGATAGTCGTAATCGATGTTCGACATCAGCCCCACCCCTCTCCCACTGTCTTGAGGCCCATCACTTCTGCTATCTTCGGGTTAGGACCCATATATCTGAGCCGGTCCCGGTTTCCCACCAGTGATTCGACCGAATCGATGCCCATGCCTCCGATGACCTCGCGCAATTCCTCATTCCATGCCCTGAATAATCTGACCACGCGGGCGGCGGCGACCTCAGGGTCCAGTCTGGTCATGAGATCCTCCCGTTGCGTCGCGATGCCCCATGGGCATAGTCCCCGATGGCACTGCTGGCATACCCGGCAGCCCATGGCGATCAAGGCAGCCGTTGAAACCATGGCAATGTCCGCCCCGAGGGCAATAGCCTTGATCATGTCGGCGCTACAGCGAATTCCACCTCCCGCCGCGATGGTCACGCGGTTGCGCAGTCCTTCGTCGGTCAGCCTCTTGTCGACCACGGCAATGGCTACTTCTATCGGAAGCCCTGCATTGTCACGGATCACTAGGAGCGAGCGGGTCCCGCCCTTGAACCCGTCGATTGTGATGAAATCGGCGCCTGCACGGACAATGCCCGAGGCGATGGCGCCAACATTGTGGACGGCGGCTATTTTGACGCCGATGGGGCGACTGTACTCGGTCGATTCCTTGAGGACCGAGATGAGCTGCTGCAGGTCCTCGATCGAATATATGTCATGATGCGGATATGGCGAGAGCGCGTCCGTCCCTAGAGGTATCATCCTGGTCTGCGAGATGAGCTGCGTGACCTTCTCCCCGGGGAGATGCCCACCCAGGCCAGGCTTGGCTCCTTGACCCACCTTAATCTCGACGGCGGCGGTGTTCTTCAGGTATGCAGCATTCACACCGAAGCCGGCTGATGCCACCTCGGAGCAGATGTGGTCCGCGTACACATAGAAGTCCTCATGTAGCCCGCCCTCGCCTGAGCCGGCAATGATGTTCAGCTCCTTGGCCGCCATGAACAATGCTTTTTGGGCATTATATGAGACCGATC
>CAVWKV010000083.1:0-7198 GCA_963755265.1 uncultured Methanomassiliicoccales archaeon
ACCCAATTTCGCCACCAAGAGCTAGAAAAAGATTGAAAGTGTTTATAGCCTTTGAATCGTTGAATATCCTATCTAATTCCAGCGGAAAATCAATGCATCTAGCCTTGTATAATTGTTGAGTTAGGACAGACTCACCACCGATGTCAGACCAACCCCTATGAAAGAGTGCTTCAATATTAGTCAAAGAAAAATAAGGGGTTTATGTCAATTTCCTGCTGATTGACGAAAAACTTCGAGATACTGGCTAGCTCAAATGGCGAGGCCCTTCCGCCGCACCGTGCGATCAAGCTGTCAATCCTGATCGGGCAGGGCATCGTCATCGACAGTCTTGAGAATAAGGTGAAAACGTACTTCGTTTCGAACGCGGCGGTCGTGAAGTGGTCACAAATGCTCGGTCTGACCAAATAGAGTGACCACGCAATATCTTGCATTGAGAACAAGAATCCACAGAGGGAATCAACATGAATAACGAACGTATCCACCAAATACCGACCGAGGAAGAGATGAGAGGGATTTTTAAGGTTCTGGGAGAGGAAGTGCCCGGCCTGCTGGAGAAGTTGACGAAGATCCTTTACGGCGTCAAGGAAAGTGAAGATTTCGGGAAGGCCGTCGGGAATTTCTATAAGGCTCTCAAGGAGGCAGGAATGAGCAACGAACAGGCATTCCAGCTGACGCAGGATTACATGGGCAACCTGAACCTGGGCAAGGCCTTCGGGGGCATGGGAAGGCGCATGCAGATACCAGACGAACCGGAGAACAGAATCCCGTAAGATATTCGATCATCGATAATAAGCCCGATCCAGGATGATTCAGATGACAACAGATAACCGTCAGGCAATCCTATTATCCGTGGTCCATGCTCCGGTCTTATCGTACCGTATTGGACTTCAGTTCCTTAGGATGAAGCGTTCCGCAAAGAAGGCCAGGGTTCGATTCTATAAGGAACTGCTCGGCGGCGGCATCCCTCCACGTCAGGCCAAAAACCTGGCCGATCGATATGTTTCCACGGTCAGCGTCAGATCGATAATTGAGACCATGAGGTCGGTATAAACGCAGTGCTGGCTTTGAAATGGCTTCATATAACGAATTTAGATGAAATAAAGCTCAAGCATTAAAAGGGGAGATTGAACTTGAATCAATCAAGCGTTCACGTTGAAAATATCATCAGGCCATCGGAAAAAGCTGATCAAGGCGCGTTGGCTGTCGAAGCACGCGGGCTAGTCAAAGTGTTTGGCGACAACCGCGCGCTGGACAGCATCGATCTGGTCATCCCGACTGGCTGCATATACGGATTGCTTGGGCCAAACGGTGCCGGCAAGACCACGATCATCAATATTCTTGCGACATTACTAAATTCGGATGGCGGGACGGCCAAAGTATTCGGTCATGACGTACATCACGAAGCTCATGTCGTCCGTCAGCTCATCAGCGTGACGGGGCAGTTCGCCGCGGTTGACGAGAAGCTGTCGGCGACCGAGAACCTGGTCATTTTTGGAATGCTGCTTGGCCTCAGCAGATCTGAAGCGAGAAAGAGGGCTGCACAGCTTCTGGAAGAATTCGGGTTGACCGATGCCGCCAAGAAAACACTGGAAAAGTTCTCGGGCGGCATGCGACGCAAACTCGACATAGCGGCTAGCCTTATCGTGCAATCGCCTCTTATCTTTCTGGATGAGCCCACCACCGGCCTTGATCCCCGTACGAGGGCTCAGATGTGGAACATCATCAAACAACTCGTTTCATCCGGATCCACGATCGTCTTAACGACACAATATCTTGATGAGGCTGACCGCCTCGCGGACCGGATCGCCGTTATCGATCATGGGCGGGTTGTGGCCGAGGGGACGCCTAAAGAACTGAAGGCGGAGGTCGGAGTGGCGACATTGCATCTGCGGCTGGCTGATGAGAAGGACAACGCCGAGGCCATGCGCGTGATTGAAACCGTACTCCAGGTGAAAGCGTCAACCTCCGAGCCCACGGTCATAACCGCCCCGATGGCCGATCCCGAAGGCGTGACCGACCTGCTTCTCGCTCTGCGCGAAGCAGACATCCACCTGGCGGAGATAAGCGTGCAGGAACCGACGCTCGATGAGGTCTTTATGGTCCTGACCGGCGAAACCAAACTGGCGGAGAAGGGGGCGACCTTATCATGACCACGCAAAATACCTCTGTCGCTGAAGGGGGCGACCAGATCACGACCAAGAAGATCACACCGGTCGCTGAACGCGTTCTAAGGAACCGCGTAAGTTTCCGCGAGGCCATCAAGCACACGATGGCGATGGCCTATCGTACTCTGCTTTTAATCCGGCGAACGCCGCAGCAACTGTTCGATGTCACGGTACAGCCAATAATATTCACCCTCCTGTTCACCTTTCTATTCGGGGGCGCGGTCTCCGGCAGCTGGCAGAATTACCTACCAATAATCATCCCGGGTATCCTGGTCCAGACGGTGATAACGGCGTGCATGGCCACCGGCATCCAACTCCGCGAGGATATGGATAAGGGGGTGTTCAACCGGTTCAAATCCCTGCCCATCGCCCGCATCTCTCCATTGACCGGAGCGCTATCGACCGATGTGCTTCGCTACGGCATCGCCACCGCCCTGACGTTCCTGATGGGCTATCTCCTCGGTTATCATTGGGCTACCCTCGGAGGTGCTGTGCTCGGGGCCATCCTCGTCATCCTGGCAGCGTGGTGTATCAGCTGGATATTCGCATTCCTCGGCACCATTGCTCGTTCGGCCTCCTTCGTTCAGGGGGTCTCAACACTCGTCCTGTTTCCCCTGGTCTTTCTGTCCGGGGCCTTTGTGCCTACCACCACCTTACCCGACTGGCTTCAGGCGTTTGTCAACATCAACCCACTGACCTATGTTGTGAGCGCTATCCGAGAGCTTTTCAATCAAGGCATCATCGGCAATGACTTTTGGCTCTCGCTCATCGGATCGTTGGTGGTCGTGGTCATATTCGCTCCCCTGACCTTGGCCGCTTACCTGCGCAAGGCGGAGTAGACCAAAATGATGATCTTAACTTCATGGCCTGATTTCTCAATCATGGCCGGCGTGCAACTTCCGCCCCGCCCTCCGGACTCGGCGGTTCGTCCCCCAATTACCGAGATGAATTCGACTAATATCAATACGGTGTCAATATCCAAGGTCCCTTCTTCCTTCCGGACCTTTTCAATCACCATCAACCGCAAGGACTTATCAATGAACCTGGTTCGATCATCGGGATCCGCTGTTCCACTTTGGTCTTGATTTATATGCTAAAATCCGCACGAGTATCATTTTTTTTAGGAATGTGTTATCTATCGAGTGGTTGTTCCATGGCATCGGCGATCAATAACGGTTGATGATTAACCACATATCTAACCTGGGGGATTATGAAAACGATTCTTTGGTGGCTGATCGCAGGTTCCAAGGGAGGAATCAACCGGGCGAAGATCATCAAAGAATTGCATGATCGGCCATATAACGCCAACCAGATTACGGAAAGATTGGGTCTCGACTATAAGACCGTAAGGCATCACCTGAAAGTTCTCTCGGAAAATGGGATCATAGAATGCAATTCGGGAGAGAGGTATGGTACGATGTACTTCTTATCCAAGAACATGGAAGATAATTTCCCTCTTTTCTTGGAGATTTGGGACAAAATTAGAAATGACGTAGGTAGTAGTGGATAAATGATGGAGGGATAGAAGTGGTATTTGAGGATCAGACGCCGGTAATTATTCCGTTAAGCATCGAGATAGTGAATCTGGTTCTATTACTGATTCTGATGCATGCCTTCTGGGTTAACTATCGAAGGTTAAGGTCCTCTTTCACCCGAGGATTGTTACTATTCGTCATCGCATTTTTCCTGAAGAGCATACTGTCTATCGGCTATTATGGGTTCATTCTCTATTATATTTCATCTGACGTGAATTTCCCAGGAGTGATACTACTCTCCTTGTTCAACATCTTTGAGACCTTTGCCCTAGTGGTCCTCCTACATGTTACTAGGGAGTGATTTGGGAGAGATTTGGGTATAATCCTGGCATTTTTGCTTATACCTTATCGAGGTTCTCAGGCCAGGGTTACAAGGTGTTCAAACTTATCTTAATTGAGAACCTCACAAAGGACATTTCTACATTCAAGGCTAAAGATAACTTACAAGGCGTGACCTCGGAGCCGCTGGACAAAATGTCCATGCTAGAAAGTGATAGTCGCAAGATAATGGGACAATTTTCGAATTAAAGAAGAATGCAATTTGTTCGAGACAAATTAACTGGTGCTTCTAGTAGAATTGTGGGCCAAGAAAGAGATATTCAAACGAGGAAAGAATCCTATGTTATTCGAAAAGATCGCTAATCTGTTGACAAAGCATTACAAAATGGTGTTGGTCGTCTGGATCATAGCCTTGCTGATTTCCGTGCCCGCGATCTTGCAGGTCAATAGCGTGATCAATTACCAGCAAACGCAGGGGGCCTCCGGAAATTATGAGTCTAGTCAGGCCCAAAACATCATTACGGCCGATTTTCAGAGATCGGTGGCCAATGGTTCATTGTTGATCGTCCTGCAGACCAATAATGTTACGGACTCGAGTTCAAGGGACTTCGTCCTAGAACTGCAACAAAGGATACAGAACTCCTCCAATATCAAGGACCTGCAGAGCGTAACCTCCGTCTATACCTCCGCTGAGCTGGTAATGGAACAATACATCATGCAGCTCGGTCCGAGTTTGAGGCCTGCCGAGGCACAGATCAACGAGAGCGCCTTCCTGTTGTGGGGCATTCCTGCGTTGCAGGTGGCAAATTGGAATCAGACCCATTCAGACTCGGACGCCTACAACGCGACGGAAACAAATCTCATAGCGTACCTTAACCAGCAGAATGCTGACCAGAACGCAACGGCTCTAGCCTTGGACTATTATCATGCTTTCGTGACAGAATGGAACGGCACGGTTGGGAATACCACACTCGTGAACGACCCTGTGGCCCGGGCCGATTACTGCGTCAACGCCATGGCTTCCGGTTTCTTCAATGGGTTGCCCTTGTCCTCATCTCAGAAACAGACAATGATGGCAGTAGTGGCTGGATTCAATATAACCAATTTCAATGATGAATCCAGGGTCCACGCATTTGCCTTGAAAATGATCGGCAGTGCGGCTTCAATAAGCAATATGACATTCCTGCAGCGGGTCTATGACCTCGGGCCCTCCTATCAACAAGAAGCCGTATCCTCATTCGTCGACTCCGTTGTAACCAATGGAACTCTGGCGACTTATCCGATAGTTATACCCGAACAGCTCACTTCCAATTTCGTATCATCGAATAACCGGACCATGCTGGTCATGGTCTCCTTCACGGTCGCTTCGGACTACACCGAATCCGACGGCGACAAGCCAATGATCGACGATGTGGGAGTACTTCGGAACATCATCACTAATCTGAAGACAGAGACTGGCTCATCAATAACCACCTATGTGACCGGGGACGCCGCCATGTCTGCGGACATGCAAACCTCATCGAGCAACGATATGACGCTCATCATGCCGATCACCATTATTATCGTCATCGTCCTGATGGGCATCCTTTTCCGCTCGATATTGGGACAGTTCCTGCCCCTGGGCGCCGTGGGCGTGGCGCTGGGAATCAGTGAAGCATTGGTGTTCGTGATCGGCTCAACGGTGGCGCAGATCAACTCTATGACCCTTGAGATGTTGTTCGTGATATTGTTGGGCGTGGGGACTGATTACTCAGTCTTCATTATCATGCGGTATCGGGAGGAGAGAATCAAAGGTTCCACGAGGGAAAAGGCGGTTCATACCTCGGTCGCTTGGGCTGGTGAGTCCATCGTTACCAGCGGTGCGACGGTCATCATCGCGTTCTTTGCCATGGCCACGTCTTCTTTCGCCATGGCGCAGACCATGGGTCTAGTCATCGGTATGGCAATTATCGTGGCATTATTGGTAGCGTTGACTTTAATCCCGTCCATATTGATGCTGGTAGGCAATCGGATGTTCTGGCCCACCACCGGGCAAAGGTGGAAAAGTTTCGCTGAAAAGGTCATGGAGAGGAGGCGGGCTGGGAACCACGGCTATTTCCATAAGGCGGCATCGTTCGCAGTGCAGCACGCCAAAGTGATCATTGTGGCATCGATTCTGATCTCCATACCAACGACTTATCTCTTCGTTACCACGGAGACCAATTTCGACTTCATCGACAGTATGGGCAATCCGGAGAGCATCCAAGGAATGAGCGCCATGACCTCAGACTTCGGTGCCGGCCGAATTATGCCAACCCAGATCGTGATCTCTGGTGACACCCAGGTCTATAATGGATCGAGTTTCAATGTCACCTATCTGAATGCCATTGAAAACATGACGGAAACCATAGCGGCCGATCCGATGGTACAGGAAGTGACCGGAATCACCAGGCCGTATGGCCAATTGGTCGACTACAGCAACATGAGCTCGATATCGGCAGAAGAACAGCAACAGATGCTGCAGAGCTTGGGAAGCGACAATAAGACCGTTCTC
This sequence comes from uncultured Methanomassiliicoccales archaeon, assembly GCA_963755265.1. Classification (GTDB taxonomy): domain Archaea; phylum Thermoplasmatota; class Thermoplasmata; order Methanomassiliicoccales; family UBA472; genus DASXVU01. The sequence goes on from CAVWKV010000083.1 coordinate 6,513, forward strand.
CTGACAGTGGTGCTCAAGCAGCAACCGGAGAGCGCTTCCGCGGTAAACTTCATCCCTACACTGAGGGATGAAATAGCCAAAGCTAGAAGTCTCCAACCGGCCCTGACAGGATCGACAATATTGGTAGGCGGTTCGACCGCTTCAACCTATGATTTGAGCACCTATACGACTGGCCAATTCAATAATATCGAGTTGCTGGTGATTATTGGCATATTCGTGGTGCTCATGATAGTACTCGGATCGTTGTTACTGCCCGCATTTGCCATCGTGTCCATAGCCATGAGCATCTCCTGGTCGTTCGCCGCTACGGTTCTGGTGTTCGGCGTTTGGTTGGGAAAACCCATCCTTTTCATGATCCCGCTCATTTTGTTCGTTATGCTGATGGGCCTTGGAATGGATTACAACGTGTTTATCCTGACCCGAATACGGGAAGAGGTGCACAAGGGCAAGGAGACCAAGCAGGCGGTGGTCGATGCCGTGGATTGGACCGGCGGAATAATCTCCGCGCTGGCGCTGATCATGGCCGGTGCCTTTGGCTCAATGATGCTTTCTAGCAACACCATGCTCCAGGAGTTCGGCTTCGCCCTGTCGGTGGCGATCCTGCTCGATGCCATGGTGGTGAGGACGTACATTGTCCCCGCGGCCATGACGCTCATGGGAAAGTACGCCTGGTGGGCGCCTGGTAC
>CAVWKV010000084.1:0-113542 GCA_963755265.1 uncultured Methanomassiliicoccales archaeon
GACCTCGAAGCGCTCTCGAAGAGTATCGCGAGCATCGTCCCGGAAGGCGTTAAAGTCGTTAGGACAGAAATCCTGCCGCTAGCGTTCGGTCTGTGCATGCTTGAAGTAACAACCATCATGCTTGACTCGGGTGGATTAATCGAGAAGTTGGAAGACATTTACCGCTCCGTGGAAGGCATCCAGAACGTGGAAACCAAGGAGGTCGGCCTCATCTGAGGCTGACCCGAAAAACGACTTTGAATTTTATAAAAATACGATCTGATGACCGCCTGGCTGTGAGTACATTGGGCCTCGTTACCTTTGTTTTGGAGAAGTGCGGATGACCCATGTCACAGTTATCGATGGTTATATCGACGAGCCGGGATCGCTAGGAGTGCCGCCATACATCCACCCGCTGGTAAGGGCGGTCTATGGCGCGGCAAAGGATGCTGGAGCTGAGCCTAGTTATCATACGATCGACGATATTAGGCAAGGTTGGCATCCAGAAAGGACCGATGTCCTGATGGTCCTGACCGGCAGTGCTGTCCCGGGTAGGTACATCAGGGCATCCCCCGCATCGAGAAGGGAGATAGAACGGTTCCTTTCGTCAATCGCATGTATAAAAATTCTCGGTGGGCCGCTAACCCTGGAAAAGGACATCAACGAATCCAGACTGTTCGACATCATTGCCATACGGGACCCAGCGAGTTGTCTGTTTGATTACTTGACGGGCGTATGTTCGTCCAACCGTTGGCGGACCGTCGACGAATGGAACCGCTGGTTGATGATCGGAGCGGACCTCGTCACCAAACATCGGGATTTCCCCCAGCCCCTAATAGCCGAGATCGAAACCTACCGGGGTTGTGTCAGGTACAGGAGCGGGGGCTGTTCGTTCTGCGTGGAACCGCTGAAGGGCATCCCGGTCTGCAGGGAACCACAAGACATCATCGCCGAATGCAAGAAATTACACGGTCTCGGTGTCCGCAACTTCCGCCTTGGCGCCCAGACCTGTTTCATTTCATATCATGCCCACCTGGATGGAACCGAGACGCCCCGACCCGACCCGGAAGCGATCGAAGAGCTGCTCTCCGGTATTGCCTCCCTCGGTGTGGACCTCCTCCACTTGGACAATGCCAACCCGGCGGTCATCGCGACTCACCCAGTAGAGTCGGAATCGATCCTGCGAAGCATCGTACGCCATTGTACCAGCGGGAACGTATTGGCACTGGGAATGGAAAGCGCCGACCCAATTGTCGTAAAGGCAAACAACTTGAACGCAACCGCCGAACAGGTCATGCTGGCGATCGAACTAATCAACCGCATCGGCAGGGAACGCGGCCCCACCGGACTGCCGGCGGTATTGCCCGGCCTAAATTTCATCATCGGTTTAGATGGTGAGACAAAGAGGACCCTAGAGCTCGACTACGAGTTCCTTGAAAGCGTACTCGAGAAAGGCCTGCTGCTTCGCCGGATCAACATCCGCCAGGTCATCGGCATAAGACGCGAGTTCGAGGGCGGTGTCTCGCATTCGGAATTCCTCAAGTTCAAGGAAAAAGTGCGCGAGACCATCGACAGGCCGATGCTGGAAAAGGTCGCTCCGTTGGGAACCGTTCTTCGCCGTGTGTACACCGAGATGGCTGAGGGCAAGACCACCTTCGGCCGACAGATCGGGACCTACCCTTTGCTGGTCGGTTTCTCATATCCCATAGAGCTGGGCAAATTCGTAGACGCCGTCGTAAGCGGCCACGGCTATCGCAGCCTGACGGCGGTGGAGCATCCGCTCAAGATTAACAAATGCTCGCTTACAGCGATAGCTTCCCTTCCGTCGGTGGGCAGGAAGCGGGCGGCTCGCATCCTTATTCACCGACCCTACAGGACCAAGGAAGAGTTCGTCGCCTCGATGGACGACAGGGCGGTGGGCGAGACCATCGCAGATATGCTAGATTTCTCAATCTGATGTCCCGCCTCTTTAGATGCGCATCGGAATGCCCATAAATATCGGGATAACGCTCACAATCGCCAAATGGATGCGAAGTTCCTCGCCAGGTACCCCTTTGTCAAGGGTGCATCGGATTTCGTCCGGAGTAATGAGGTCTCACTCGAGGACCTGCTAAGCCGGACGGCATATCCCGAGGCCAGGAGAAGGGGGAGGAAAAGGGTCCTGGAGGCATTGAACGACACCAAGATCCAGACCAACCCGGCAAGCACAGAGGAGGAGTTCCTGGCCGAGGTGTCGTCCTATCCTGTGGCAAGGATGATCGTGTCGAGCGTGGGAGATGACTTCCTGATAAGACGATACGCCATGGGGGAGGCCAAGACATTGGCGGAAAGGCTCCGTACCGAGGACGTATCGCTTCAGATGGAGGTGGCGTCCGATTTGGGTGTCTCATCCCAGTTGGACGGTGAGCTGCCGTCGATGCACTTCTGCGATTTTCTGCGATACACCTCAGGCATCCGAGGCAAAGAATGGAAGCTGGTCAACCAGGAGGTCAAGCGGGGGTACATCTCGCTCTCGAAGGTGAAGTTCTCCAGGGTGCTCGAGCAGGCGCTGGACGAAAAGATCGAGCATGAACTTCCATTGCCCGTCACGGAGGCCATCATCGATGCTTTCAATGAGGAGGTGGGCGAGGTCTCGGCTCAGGTAGAGGAGATCCGCAGCAAGTACAAAGGGAACGAGTTCGGAGAGGTGCGCATCGTCAACTTCCCCCCCTGCATGAAATCGCTAGTCTCGCAGGCCCATGCAGGAAAGAACATGCCGCACGCCGGACGTTTCGCTCTGACCACATTCCTGAGCTACGTGGGAATGCCGACCGATCAGATCATTCGAACGTTCTACTCATCTCCGGACTTCGATAATAAGATGACAGAGTATCAGGTCAGGCATATTACCGGCGACGGGATGGGAAAGAAGTATTCATGTCCAGAATGCTCGACCATGAGGACGAATGGTATCTGTGTCGATCAGGATGCATTGTGCCGGTCAGGTAAGATCTGGCATCCGCTCAATTACTACCGAATCAAGACGATCGATATGAAGAGAGGCAAGGCCGAGGCGAAACCGCAGGAGAAGAGTAAGGAAGAGAAGACCGCGAAATGATCATTTTCCCTTGAGCTCCTTCCAAGTGCCCCAGGCCCTTTGGATCGCCGTCAGGTTTCCAACCACCGCGAACCAGAGCATCATAATCTCGAAAGCGGAGATATGTATCGATCCGAACGTCAGCCAACCGTAGCCATTCACGGACATGATCGCGAACTGGACCAACGGGATAATGAATGAGAGCACTATGCGGTCGGCCCGGCCGAGAAGACCTGAGTACCTTCTGCCAGCTCCTACGGCCTGGGCCTGAGTACCCATATAGCTGGTGAGCAGGACGCCTATGATCGCCGCAATTCCTAGATAGGGGTTGCACCAAGCGCTGACGGCCACTGCTCCGATCATCAGAACGTCGGCATACCTATCAAGAACGTGGTCGAGGAAATCGCCCCGCTTCGAGGCCTTGCCCGTGAGGCGGGCCACCTTACCGTCCAGGGCATCAAAGAGGCCGGACACAAGGACCAGTATCGAGACCAGCGGTAGCAGTATCTGCCAATGCTCAGGACTGTAGAACGTCGCCAATGCAGCAAAGAATGCGATCACGAGCGATATCCCCGAGATGGTATTGGGCGAGAAACGGGTCAGCGCCTTCGCCATTGGTGTGAGAATGAATTCCACTTTGCCGCGCTTTGAATCTAGGACCAGTCCAATGCCTCCTCGCTCCAGTCGATATTTCCGATGGCATACTTCTCCTTTTCTCCGGCCAGTATCAACAACACAGAGTTCGCTGCCTCTTCCGGCGAGATACAGGTGGTATCCACCTCGTACACCTCACCACCGGTCTCCACGGACTCGACTAGGATCACATCCAGGGCCTCCGCCTCGGCGTTCTCCGCCACCTTCCGCTCGGGATAACCACGGGCCTTGAGCCGAGTGGCCAGTACCGATGGGCGGCATCGGAGAACTATCACCATATCGGAAGACAGGAGATGCGACAGATGCCCTACCAGAACAGTCGTTTTTTCTGGGTCGGTCTTGCCAACGGCCAGGTCAAGCTTCTCGGTGTCGACCTCATAGGTTCCACGTTTACGATCAAACCTCTCCAACAGGTTCTTCTCTTTGGCTAGATCGCCTAGTTCGATCACTTTCAGACCCTTGGAGGCCAACAATTTCGCGACCGTGGACTTGCCCGTCCCCGGGGTTCCTGTCAGAGCCAACTTCACGAAGAGTTATAACGCGATCCATGTTAAAAGCGGATATCATGCGGGACGGAGGCTTTGCTCCGTCCCGACGTCGTGTTTCTCGTGGGCCTTCTCCAAAGACCTACTGACTGCTTCCTTCAGCCTTATCCGGGGACCGCTGAGGGGATATATGAATAGATTCGGAGCATGCTACAGTTATGTTCAAATATCAATACAACCGAATTATCAACGCTGGATCGCTAGTCCAATCCGCATCTTGAAGAGAGCGAATCGTAAAAGAGGAGTTCGATCATTTTTTCCGACCTTTTCTCCTTGGTCTTTCTCTCGAGAGTTGGAGGGCATGCCTCGATGAAATCGATCCCGTACTCCACCTGCATCAGGACCAATCTCTCGGCGGGAGCGAGCCCGAAAGACACGTCCCTACCGTTCAATGCGTCCCTCACGTCCTGCAACGAGCAGCTTCCATCCGATGCGGAGACCAGGGCAGGCACGATGCGCCTGACCATGTTACGGAGGAACTCCCTGCCCTTAAGATCGATAACCACAATATCCCCCAGACTGGTCAATGTGATCGAATCGATCGTCTTCTCCGAGCTCTTGCCCTCAGCCTTGCAGAACCTCTTGAAATCATGTATTCCTACGAACTCTTGCGCTGCCTTGTCCATCGTATCAAGGTCCATCCCTTTTTCGTAGGCTAGGAAATAACGATACCAGCGCTGCTTGGCCTTTCTGGGAGAGAAATCCGGCCCAACTTCCGCATAGGCGTAGAAATAGACCTTCTCGGAAGCTGCGTTCAAGGCATGAAGCAGCCGGTCCTGCTTGAACCCGGTTTCGAATACTATGACGTTGCACAGGGCGGATACTCCTCGATCTGTCCGGCTTGCGGCCCTGAACCTCGAATCCTTTACCGATTCTATCGCGTGGATCTTCTTCAAGGCCCGGATGCACTCATCCTCAACGGTCTTCTTGTCTGGCTGCCTCTGGGACCCGGTGAACTCTCGCCCGTCATAAGCGATCATCACCGCAGCGTGCCAACCCATGATGACGTAGAGCCCCGAACTGATAATTATCATTACCGCCCCGGCAGTATTATGAGAGTTCCCGCCAATCATTCAGGGATGTCCCGAGGTGCAGGAGAGACATTGAGGGAAACCGTTGACTGGCTAATGTCCTCGCAAGATCCTGCGGTTAGGCTTGCGGCCTTAAAGGATCTGGGCGGTTTATCAGAGACGGAGCCGGACGTGGTCAGGGCTGGTCAGGACTCCATGCGATCGGGGCCAATTCCAAGGATCTTGTCTTGGCAGAACCGAGAAGGCTTTTGGGGCATTGAGGAGAATTTTTACACCAATTCAAAATACAAGGGAACGGTCTGGAACGTCATTCTGCTAGCCCAGCTGGGAGCTGACGGATCAGACGATCGAATACGGTCTGCCGCCGAATTCCTACTGAAATGGTCGCAGCATGAGAGTGGCGGATTCGGATACCGTGGATCTGCGGACGGGCCTACAGCCGACAGCCTACTTCCATGCCTGACTGGTAACCTGGTATGGTCGATGCTACGTTTCGGCATGAAAGACGATGCACGAGTCCAAAATGGCATTGAATGGATAGCAAGATACCAGCGTTTCGATGATAACGAAGGACCGGCGCCAAGAGGATGGCCCCACACTAGGGAGGATTGCTGGGGCAGGCACACTTGCCATATGGGAGTGATCAAGGGCCTGAAGGCTATCTCGGCCGTTCCAAAGGACGAACGATCGGTGGCTATGGAAAGGGTAGCCTCAGAAGGCGCGGAACATCTGCTCAAGCACCATCTATATAAACGGAGCCATGATGTAAATGCAATCGCAAAGCCGAGATGGACCCAGTTAGGATTTCCCCTCTTCTGGGATACCGATGCTTTGGAGATGCTCGAGGTGCTAACTGACCTTGGCTACCGGGACGATAGGATGGATGACGCGATACAGTTAGTTCTGTCCAAACGTATGTCAAACGGAAAATGGAAAAACGAAAGGAGCTACGCAGGAAGGATCTTGACCACCATTGAACGGCAGGGGGCTACGAGCCAGTGGGTCACCTTGAAATCCTTGGCCGTGCTTAAGAAGCTGGGCCGACTCGACTAGAATGACGTCCCTTCCAGAAAACAATTATACCCAGGGTGGATTCGCTGAGCGAAGGATAATAATATGACCAGCTTCAGGATCGTCCTGGTAGAGCCTCAGACGGATGGGAACGTGGGAGCGATAGCCAGGTCGATGGGAAATTTCGGGTTCGACCGTTTGTTCATGATGAACCCATGCGAACTGACCGAAGAGGCGTACAAGAGGGCAAAGCATGGCGGAAATATCCTGAGAGGGGCAACTATCGTTTCCACCTTCGAAGAGGCGATCGCAGGCTGTTTCCTTATCGTCGGCACCAGTGGCATCATCACATATGGTGACAAGAACTTCATTCGCATACCGATAACGCCCCGCGACCTGGCAGAAAGGACAAAGGAACAGGAAGATGAGGTTGCACTGGTCTTTGGCAGGGAGGACATCGGGCTCACACAGGAACAGTTGGCGAAATGTGATATCCTGGTCAACATACCTTCGAACGAGGAATACCCGACCCTCAACCTCTCGCATGCGGCCACGATCCTGATGTATGAGATTTTCGCCAGTCACGGGAAACCGAGCAATCCGAAGAAGGCGACCGAGGCCGAAAAAGAGAAGTTGTTCGAGTTCTTCGACTCTTTGCTCGATGCGATCGAATATCCAGACCATCGCAGGGAAAAGACCAGCGTAATGTTCCGAAGGATGATGGGCCGAGCGGTCCCGACCAGCTGGGAGTTCCATACCATCATGGGCGTGATCGGTGATGCTGCAAAGAAAATCGAGCGACTCGAGAAAGCGGAAAATAAAAAGTAAGATTACTAGCGCCTGTATTTGCCCAGCACAACGTTGATGTCATCCATCGATTCAGCAGCTGGATTCAGCTCGGAGATGCCGGTGACCAGCGCAATCAACCTTATCGTTTCGTTATCGTCCTCCACTGTTCTGACGCCGAACTTGACGTTGGCGTCAACGTCGAGCTGTTCAGTGAGGCCCTCTACGATGCGGTGAACGCGCCTGAGGGTCAGGCTGCTGCCGCCGGAAATATGTATCAACGCGCCGGTCCCGCCTTTGATGTCAATGTCCAGCAGCGGATTCTGGACTGCGTCACGGACGACACCTTCCGGATCGGCGTTCTCCGCATAGAGGAGCGTCGATATCCCACCATGCTTGATGATCGTCCTTAGGTCCGCGAAATCGAGGTTGATCAATGAAGGTTTGGTCAACGCATCGACCAGTCCCTTGATGAGCTCGGAGACGAGGGCGTCCATGACCCCCAGGGCCTGGTTCATGGGCAGGTTGTCCACCATCTGCATTAGGCGGTTGTTGTCCAAGACCAGCACCGTGTTGGAATATTCATTGAGCCGCTTAAGACCGATCATTGCGTTACGACGCCTGGTCCCGGACTCGATCTTGAACGGCATGGTGGCAATCGATATGACTATGGAGCCGGCCTTCTGCGCAAACTCAGCGATGACTGGCGCGGCCCCGGTGCCGGTGCCTCCGCCCATTCCAGTTATGATGAATGTAAGATCGACATCATTGAACATCTCGCAGAACAGGTTAGCACAATTACGTGCGCATTGTTCGCCGACCTCGGGAAGGCCCCCTGCACCAAGACCGTGGGTATAGTTAGCTCCGATAAGCACGCGGTTCTCGCAGCGTGTCTCCTTCAGACTGCGCTGGTCGGTGTTGATGGCTATGGTTATAGCTGACTCTAGGCCGATCTTGTTCAGCCTGGTGATGCTGTTACACCCGCCGCCACCACAACCCACGACGAGTATCTTCAAGTCAGGAGCGTCGATGCCTGACTGATCGTCCCATCCCGAGCCAATCCCCATCTCGATTACCTCAAGGGGAGCGTGTCCGTCACTTCAACTCGCTGACCGCCTTCTCCAGGCGCATCCTCACATATTCCCTGACAGCGTTCCTAATGGCATCGTCTATCGATACCGAGTCCCCGTCCTTTACGAGCGCCTCCAGCTCTATTATCTTGGTCTTAGGGAGTTCCACGGTGACCCTCTCGATGTACTCAGGCGTGAAATGCGTTTCGACGAAGGTGTCGATCGCCGCCCTTATCGCATCGGAGATGGTCGGGTACTTGCCGGCGTCCACCAGTGACTGTAATGCCTGTAGCTTCTCGGCAGGAATCCTGACCGTAATCCTTTCGCTGTCGACCATGACACAACTCTTATCCCGTTGAATTGTCTGACGCTTTTTGCCAAAACGTCTGACAAATTGGATGATTCACTTGAGAATATATAAAAGTTGGCGAATCCCTGCATTGTTTACTTGGTGTTGGTATTGAGGTGGATGAATGTCCGACATTTTAATTCATTTCTAACCCTAGAAAACGAAGGATTATATTGCAGACTAATGACGACATTTTCTAAATATTGCTTCAATGATCAATAAGAAACGATTGAAGGTTGCTGGTAGTCTTCTTTGGATTTTTCGCCTTTGGAGCTTTAACATAAGTAGTATTGGTCGCTTTTGATAAAACGGACAGAGGGCATTTTATTCTCTCTCCGTTTAACAGTTGCTCAACCGTTAGCAACTGCATTCTTGGATATTTCGGATTGCCAAGCTCTCTAGACGTGTAGAATCCAGCTTCTGCGGCTTCCGTTTTCATCGGTCCAGTCGATTCATGCATTGAAATCAGGACTCCAATCGATGCTTTGTCTCTTTCAACCACTCCACGAAGATCACGGACATAGGATGCTGTTACGTTTCCTGCCTTCACAGAAATGAGGATTTGTTCCTCCTTGCCCCTTTCAACGAAGAAATAGAGCCGCCCATCAATGCCTTTGTCAGCACCTTTCTTCTCTTCCTCTGGTCGAGCACCAACCAATCCAAGTGCCCACCATTGAAATTGATAAGGGTCCTGTTTTGCGAGAGCTTCCGCATCGCTAACTGAAACTGGTTCTCCTATCACCTGATACACAGCCTTGCTTCCGAAGGCATCCCCGAGCCTATGCCTCATCAACGTAATCGCTAAATGGGTTATATCTATTCCAATCCAACTTCGCTCCAATCTCTGAGCCACCATTACCGTCGTTCCGCATCCACAGAATGGATCGAGTACGACATCGCCTGGGCGACTACTTGCCATGATAATCCTCTCCAACAACTTCTCAGGCTTTTGAGTAGGATACCCTATTTTTTCCGGTGACGCTGGCTGGAGGCAAGGAATTCGCCAAACGTTATCGATTGTTCTATCAGTCTTGATTTGATACATTACATGACCTTCTTCGTCCTTCGCATTGACCATTTTGCCTTCGACTTTCTTTCTCTTGAGTTGCTTTATTGGTTCATCGCGTTGCTCCTTTAACTGTTGGAATAAAAAGTCAGAATGGACATCTTTGACATAGAATAGAATCGAGTCAGTCGCGTGGGGAAATAACTTCTTTCTGCTATCGTGCATTTTATTATAATAATACCAATGAATCTCATTTCTGAAATTTTCGGGGCCGAAGATTGAATCCATCAGTATCTTGAGGTAATGGCTCGCTGTGGAATCACAATGCAAATAGATTGATCCGGTTGTTTTCAACGCCCTTCGGAACTCGCTTAGTCTAGGGGCCATCATAACAATATATGCCATCATGTCGCTTGGACCAAGTAGTTTATGAAAGGCAGTCATTGTTTGGGCAATCTCCCCCCCCCCCCTTCGACTAAATTTTCGTAGGCAAGCGAGGCTTGCAGGTCCCACGTCCAAGTATCTTCGAACGCCTTGATTTGAGATTGAGCCTGTGAGCCGTTCTTCTCTTCGAAAAGCACATTATAGTCTTGCTGGCTCTTGAAAGGAGGGTCAAGATAGATGAGGTCTATGCTTTCATCATCAATGTAACGTCTGAGAATCTCTAGATTGTCTCCATAATAGAGCGTATTCTTTATCTCAGACATAGTACCACAAAGGGGACATATAGCTATCTGATATTCTTCTTTTCCTATTATTATCACACTTGGTATTCGGTGCGAAATGGCATAGTCCACACCAATAGGGTGCAAGAACGAGTTAAACTGTAAAACTCATATTTGCCCATTGTATCAGATCCCCCCACCCGTTCTCTATCGGCAGCTCCAGACCCGCCTTCCTTGCTCTGTCCGCCTTTACCACCTTTCGCCATTATTTACACCTGAAGTATTGCTAGTCTATTCGGATTAATAAAACGTGCCTTAAGAGTCCATAGAATAGAATTTGCAATCAAAATCAACTAGATACTGGCTACTATTTTGTCAGCCAAAATGTCACAATACATCCATCGGTTGAATGATTGGACCAACACCAAGTAAACAATGCAGCGAATCCCTGAGAGCCTGACCCCTTCAACCGTGTTAGATATCTGGTCTTGTGCCAATCGGGAATGGTTTCGTTATTTGACACCTCGGATGTGGCAACAGTTACTAATAATGCTTCATGGCCCTCACGTCTCTCTGAAGTTATGTACATTCGACCCGCCTACATTGTTATAAACATGCGCGGCAGGAGGTCCATATGCCCCCAAACATTGTTTAGGAGGACGATACTCCGAAGGTCTTCCGTTTGCTCTTAACTCTGAGAAAGCGTGGGCACAGGTGCTAAAAGGGCGAAGGATAATGACGCTCCCGTGAGCAAGATGACCGATGAGTTCAGGGCGGTGAGCCATCTACGTTGAAAATCGACTTCCCCATACTGGACAATCACCTTCATCTGCAGCCGAAAGGCCGTAATGTCGAGGCGATCAAAGAATTCGAGAAGGCAGGTGGAACTCATGCCATCCTGAGCCATATGCCCTACGATGAGCTCAAGATAACCTGTGGGGCCGATTTCGAACGTTCGTACCGTATCACCATGGGCACGGCCGAACGCTGCAACCGCGAATCCGGAGTGGGAGTGTTCGTGACGTTGGGCCCATATCCGGTCCTGCTCATAGACCTGGCCAAGGAGCATGGGCTGGAGGCCGCGACACAGATGATGATAGAGGGAATGGAATCGGCGGCCAGACTTGTCAAGGAAGGAAATGCAATAGCCATCGGCGAGGTCGGAAGGCCGCATTTTGACGTCCCGCCGGAGATCATGGCGGCATCCAATGACATCCTCCGCTACGGCATGTCCCTGGCCAAAGAGGTTTCTTGTCCAATTGTAATTCATGCCGAGACGGCGACTCCAGAGACCATGGAGGATCTTGGGCAAATGGCTGACTCGGTAGGACTGGACCGGGGCAAGGTGGTCAAGCACTTTTCTCCTCCTTTGGTGTTGGAAGAGGAGAACCGAGGACTGATGGCGTCGGTCCTGGCCTCGAGGAGCAACATCCAGGAAGCATTCGGCAAAGGGGACCGCTTCTTCCTGGAGACCGATTTCATGGACGAGCCGACCCGCCCGGGAGCGGTATTACCCATCGATACAGTGCCAAAAAGGATCAAAGGATTGGCGCAGTCGGGCATCGCTACATCAGAACTGATCGAGACCATCTGGAAGGTCAACAGGGATAATCCGAAAAGAGTATACGGGATCGATCTAGAAAGAGCCTGAACATCACCGGATCACGAACTGATCATACTGGTCCTGGCATGACGACCATATGATGTCGATCTTGTCCACGTGGGCGAAAGGGTGCTCATCCCTGAGCATCCGGATCACCTCTTCGATGTTCTCCTTCTCACCCTCGAACATCGCTTCGACGGTGCCGTCGGGCAGGTTCTTGACCCATCCGTTGACGCCTCTCCTGCGGGCGAACCTTCGGGTATAGTCACGGAAATGGACGCCCTGGACCCTTCCTCTGAAGATCGCTTCCGCACGGACTTTCATTGAATGTCGACCTTGCATTGCTCTATCTCTTCTTGATTTTTACATTTTCTTGTCGATGGGCGTTCCGGCGGTAGGTCAACTCAAACAAACCTATCTTTTCGCCTGGCAATAAAACCCCGATATGATTTTTATAATCCGTCACCATATGGGGAGCAGTATTAGTGGTCACTTTAGGCTATCAGGAAGGGAAATGGGATGTTGAAATCATTAGTGGAGGATGCACTGGCCAGGGACGAAACGCCCATGCCAAGGTTCGAGCAAGCGCCGGCGGCTCAGCCGGCCTTCAAGCAGGCAGAGGACGCGGACGCAGAACTCATAGCGATTCTGCAAACACTGAGGACCAACATTAAAATCATCGGTGTCGGAGGGGGCGGTTCCAACACCATTAACCGCATCTACGACGAACAGATCGTTGGAGCCGAGACATACGCGGCGAACACGGACGCACAACACCTGCTGATGGTCCGGGCCCAGCACAAGATCCTCCTTGGCAGGAGGAGCACCCGCGGACTCGGCGCTGGAGCGTTGCCGCAAGCCGGGGAGCAAGCGGCCCAAGAGGCCGAGCAGGAAGTACGCAAGGCAGTTCAGGACGCGAACATCGTCTTTGTCACCGCGGGAATGGGCGGAGGCACTGGGACAGGCGCAGCGGCCGTCGTGGCCGGAATCGCCAAGGACGCTGGGGCTTTAACCATCGCCGTTACGACCACGCCGTTCAAGGGCGAAGGCAAGATGAGGATGGAGAATGCGGAGTGGGGCCTGGAAAGGCTCAGGAACTCTGCCGATACTGTTATCGTTATCCCGAACGACAAACTGCTGGAACTTTATCCCAGACTGTCTCTGAACCAAGCCTTCAAGGTAGCGGACGAGGTCCTGACCAGGGCCATTAAGGGCATCACCGAGCTCATCACTAAACCGGGATTGGTCAATCTCGACTTCAACGACCTGCGCACAATCATGAAGGGCGCTGGCGTGGCCATGATCGGAATGGGAGAGTCCACCGGTCATGTCGAGGATAGGGCACTGGAGGCAATCCAGATGGCCCTCAACTCCCCTCTGCTCGAGGTTGACATAAGCAGTGCGAATGGTGTCCTGGTCAACGTCGTCGGCGGTCCAGACATGACCATCGGGGACGCTCAGAAGGTAGCTGAGGAAGTTCAGAAGCGCGTAAGCCCCAATGCAAGGATCATTTGGGGTGCAGGCGTCGATCCCGCGCTGGAGCACAAGATCCGGGTTATGGTTGTCATCGCCGGAGTGCACTCCAAGCAAATCCTCGGCAAGTCAAATGAGCAGGCGAAGCTCAAGGGCTCCGAGGTCGACTTCATAAAGTAAAGCCGTACCTCGGCTGTGAAACCTTTTCCCTATTCTTCTATCGTCTTTCTTTCATGTCGAACAAGAATACGTCCTCGATCCGAACCTTGAAGAACCGGGATATTTTGAACGCAAGTTCGAGTGACGGATCGAATTTCTCGTTCTCTATGCAGATGATCGTCTGCCGGCTCACGCCGATCTTCTCAGCAAGCTCGGCTTGGGTCATATTGGTCAAGGCCCGGTATACACGCACGTTATTTTTCATTGGTTCACACAGGGACAATATTATCGATGATGTAGTGAGTTATGTACATAATGATATTTTTACATTACTTATTGTCATAGCTTGATATCTTTTAGTGAATAATACTTTACATGAATGCCCAAGATTCTTCAATAATCGAACGACAAACTTAATACAATTCGGCATCCAGATACTATTTTTATGTTGATTGAAAACACAAAGAAAATTAGAATATATCTACAATATCACCGAAATGTTTTATACACACAACGCCCCTAACGACTATCAACCATCCACTGCCAGCGAGGCTGAAGTGGTCATATCGAAGGAGGAGTTCATCTTGAAATCATTCATCACCGACGCCCTTACCCGGGCCGGACCTGCGGGCGCAACAGAGCCAGTTCAAGCACCATATAGCCAATCCACATCGCAAGAGGACGAAGAACTGACCAAGATCCTCATGGGCTTGAAGACCAACATAAAGATCATTGGCTGCGGAGGCGGAGGATCTAACACCATCGACCGGCTCTATGCATCGAACATCAAGGACGCCGATCTTTACGCTGCCAACACCGACGCCCAACACCTGCTGGTGATCCGGGCCCATAAGAAGATCCTGTTGGGCAGGAGGAGCACTCGAGGATTAGGAGCCGGGGCGCTGCCGCAAGTGGGAGAGGAGGCGGCGAAGGAAGCGGAGGAGGACCTTAGGAAGGCACTCCAGGGAGCGGACATCGTTTTCGTTACCGCTGGGTTGGGCGGCGGCACCGGGACCGGTTCGGCTCCGTACGTCGCCCAGCTGGCCAAGGATATGGGGGCGCTCACGATCGCTATCGTTACCTCCCCGTTCAAGGCCGAGGGAACGATTCGGGCGGAGAACGCCGAATGGGGCCTGGAGAGGATGCGGGCCGTCGCTGACACCGTGATAGTCATCCCGAACGACAAGTTGATTGAGCTGGTACCGAGATATTCTCTGAACCAGGCCTTTAAGGTCGCCGACGAAGTGCTGATGAGGGCCATCAAGGGCATCACCGAGCTCATCACGAAGCCTGGATTGGTCAATCTCGACTTCAACGACCTGCGCACCATCATGAAAGGAGGGGGTGTGGCCATGATCGGAATGGGGGAAGGTGAGGACGAGGACCGGGTCGAGGATGCAGTCAACGAAGCGATCAATTCCCCGCTCATCGACGTAGACATCACCGGAGCTAACGGCGTCCTGGTGAACGTCACTGGAGGGGAGGATATGTCCATCGGTGACGCCCAGAAGGTGGCCGAGTTGATTCAAGCGAAGGTATCACCGAATGCCAGGATCATTTGGGGAGCGTCAGTCGACCCTGCCTTGGAGAACCGCATCCGGGTGATGGTGGTCATCACCGGTGTCAAGTCTAAGAACATCCTGGGTCCCAAGGAATCAAAATCCGTAAAGGCGATGAACGTAGATTTCATCAAATGATGCATTTACCTGAGGAAAGGATTATCTAGAGAAAACTAATAGACCCTTCTTCAAGAGTGCTTAAAATGGACATCGTCGAGAAATCCTGGGAAGTCCAAGAGACTATCGAAGATAGGGTCAAGAAGATCGGTAAGGGTAAGTATGGCCGAGTAATCAAGATGGCCCGAAAACCTACTCCAGATGAGTACGTGAAGACCGTCATGATCACCGGGTTGGGCATTATCCTCATCGGCGGGGTGGGCTTCGCAATATACTTAATATGGAAGTACTTGCCGGGAATGTTCGGATAATGTCCGTTTCTATTACCGGGGTATAACGTATGACCGATGAAGATAACCAGACACTAATGCCCCAGACGCAGGGCGCCGGTTCCGTCTCCCTCAGCGGAGAGAACGCCCCCAGCATCATGGCAGCAGGGGCCATCACGACCTGGCCACTGCAAGTCAAGAGTTCAGAAAGCGGAAAGAAGAAGATCGTTTTACGAGTTAAGGTCGACCTGGAAGAGGGCGCACCGGAATGGGAGATAAAGCTCACCGACGCTACTGGCACATCACTATGGGAGAGCCAAGCCGCAGGAGCAGCCCAGGCCGAGTTCAATCTTGACGGCCCACGTCCCAAGGATATTAAGCTCATCGTTGAGGCGCCCAAGGGTGCACGTTATAACGATAAGGTGACCATCACGTTGGAGGTCTGCAACATGGACCAGGTCTGCGCGACCAAGGAGTTCAGCGCGACCGCCAGGCAATCGATCCTGGTCCTTAAGACCTCGATCGGCCACGAAAGGAACGT
Source organism: uncultured Methanomassiliicoccales archaeon (assembly GCA_963755265.1). Taxonomy (GTDB): domain Archaea; phylum Thermoplasmatota; class Thermoplasmata; order Methanomassiliicoccales; family UBA472; genus DASXVU01. Next base: position 15,894 of record CAVWKV010000084.1, read on the forward strand.
CGCAGACGGCGTCTCCAGCAAGGCCAAGACCGGCAACACTGGCATATTCGCCATACTTGCCCCGGGCAAGTTAGATGGTTACGTCTTCATGGAAGCAATGAACACCGACCTGGTGAGGGAGACCGTCCGCGGCGTCCGCAAGGCCAAGGGCCTAGTGGAAGGCGAGACGAGCTTCAACGAGATCGAGCACTTCCTGACCCCGAAGCCGCTGGTTTCCGGGATCATGGAGGGCGACGTGGTCGAACTGGTCGCCGGTCCGTTCAAGGGTGAGAAGGCCAGGGTCCAGAAGATCGATGAGAGCAAAGAAGAGATCACCGTCGAGCTGTTCGAGGCGACCGTTCCGATACCGGTCACCGTCAGGGGCGACCACGTGAGAGTTCTCGAGAAGGAGAAGTGAGTATAATGCCAGAGACTATTGAAGTGCTAGTAGACGGTGGCAAGGCCACTCCCGGACAGCCGCTCGGCCCAGCGCTGGGCCCGACCGGGATCAACGTTGTCCAAGTTGTGCAGAAGATCAACGAGAAGACCAAGGCCTTCGCAGGGATGAAGGTCCCGGTCAAGATCACGATAAACGCGAACAAGACCTTCGATATCAAGGTCGGCACACCGCCGACCTCGGCGCTGCTGTTCAAGGAACTGGGCGTGGAGAAGGGATCGGGCGCACCAAAGGCGACCAAGGCCGGCGACATCACCATGGAGCAGGCCGTCAAGGTCTCCGAGATGAAGAAGGACTCCCTAATGGGCAAGGACCAGAAGCACCGTGCCAAGGAGGTCATAGGAACCTGCGTCTCGTGCGGGATAACCGTCGAGGGCAAGGAACCAAAGGACATCCTGAAGGAGATCGACGAAGGTAAGTGGGACGCGAAATTCGCGGCCTGAACGACCCCGTCCCTTTACAATAGATTTATAAACGGCAGGTCCATCTAGGGCCTACCGCTCTGTAGGAGAGGCAACTCGTTAATACTACAGGAGGAATAGCATTGGCAGAGAAGACAACACTAACGGCCGTCAAGAAGGCGCTGGAGAAATCTCCGAAGCGCAATTTTAGAGAGACGGTCGACCTATCGATAAACCTGAAGGATGTGGATCTTTCTATCCCGAAGAACAGGATACAGGAAGATATCATCTTGCCTCATGGTAGGGGTAGGGCTGTCCGGGTCTGCATCATCGGAGGCGGCGAACTTGCTCAGAAGGCCAAGAACGTCGCCGACAAGGTCATCACCCCGGAGGAATTGGGATCCCTGGCCGACAACAAGAGGGAGGCAAAGAAGGTTGCCGCACAGTACGATTTCTTCGTCTGCGAAGCGCCATTGATGCCGACCGTCGGTAAGAGATTGGGTATCGTGCTCGCTCCCCGTGGTAAGATGCCGAGGCCAATAGCCCCAGGCGCTGACCCCAAGCCGATGGTGGACAACCTAAGGAAGTCCGTCGCCATCAGAAGCAAGGACAAGATGACGTTCCACACCGCGGTAGGTACGACTGAGCTGACTCCGGAACAGATCGCTGACAACATCGACCTCATAATCAAGAGGATCGCGGTCAAACTGGAAAAGGGAACGATGAACATCCGGTCGGCTTACATCAAGACGACCATGGGCCCGTCGGAGAGGCTCATCTGAGGAGGGTCGATTATGGCACACGTCGCAGCTTGGAAGAAAGATAAAGTCCAGGAACTGACGAATGCGATGACCAGCAAGAAAGTGGTCGCCATCGTCGACGTACACGGCATACCGTCCGCCCAGCTTCAGCAGATGAGGCAGGGACTCAGAGCTAAGGCGTCCATCATGATGACGAGGAACAACCTGATCGACATAGCGATCGAGCAGGCGGCCAAGGACCGGCCGGGACTGGAGCAGCTTCTAAAGTCTGTCAGTTCCCAGTGCGCCGTGGTCACCACCGACGTCAACCCGTTCAGACTGTTCCGCGAGATGGAGTCGACCAAGAGCGCAGCCCCGGCAAAGCCAGGGGACATCGCGCCCGAGGACATCCTGATCAAGGCGGGGGATACCCCGTTCAAGCCAGGCCCGATCGTCGGTGAACTGCAGAAGGCAGGGATCCCCGCCGGTATCGAAGGCGGAAAGATCGTCATAAAGAAGGACAAGGTCCTGGTAAAGAAGGGCGAGGCCGTCTCCGAAGAGATATCCAAGATCCTACCGAAGCTTGAGATCATGCCGATGACCGTCGGCCTTGACCTCAAAGCCGCGTTCGAGGACGGAATTCTCTACGGAAGAGACGTACTGAACATCCCAGAAGACTACTACAGCTCGATGCTGTCGATCGGCTCCAGGAACGCCATAGGCCTGAGCATGAAGATCGCGTATGTGACCCCGCAGACCGTCGTCCCACTGTTCGCCAAGGCGTACAGAGAAGCGATGGCAGTCAGCGTAAAGGCCGCCATACCGACCAAGGACAACATCAAGATACTCTTGGCAAAGGCGAACGCCGAAATGCTAGCCGTTTCAGCGATCACCGAGAAACACGAAAAGAAGTAAGAACAACAAGGAGGTAAGAAAAATGGAATACATATACAGTGCATTGGTACTTCACGCAGCAGGGAAGAAGATCACCGAGGAAGGCGTTTCCGCAGTCCTAAAGGGCGCGGGGATCGAGGCGGACGCAGCCAAGGTCAAGGCCTTGACCGCGTCCCTCGAGGGCGTCAACATCGACGAGGCAATCGCCTCCGCGATGGTCGCCGCAGCCCCAGCAGCCGCCGCTCCGGCAGCAGCTGGTGCAGCACCGGCCGCCAAGAAGGATGAGAAGCCGGAGGAGCCGGCAGTCACTGAGGAAGAGGCCGCAGCAGGTCTCTCCGCCCTGTTCGGTTAAACGACTCGGTACCACAGAGGCGCTAAAACCTTGGGGCGAAAGCCCCCAAATCCCTTTCATACTTTTATCACATCAACAAACCATGGAACGTTCTCCTATGGGCCCAGAGCAACAAATTTCACGGAGCGACATCGCCGACGATGCCCCAATGGTTCTAACAACCTATTTCTAATGCATACACATTTTCATTGAACGATTGAAATGAAGCTCATCGACATCTACAAGCTTGCGGTCCAGATGGGGATGGAAGCCGATCTGAGGACGAAGGGGCAGATAGAGGTCGAATTGAAACGCATCGCCGACCGGTATGGAAAGCTGGAACCGGAGGAACGGGAGCTGTTCGATAAGGACCAGCTGTGGAACCCATATGCCGATTCACGCCTGCTCTATGGCAATCCGTCGGCTGAGATCAAAGGTGTCCTATGGGGCATAGACATCGGGACCGGGGAGGTCGTGCTGGCCGATCGACTGCGCGAGAAGGGTAAGCGCATCGACGCTATCATAGGCCATCATCCACGCGGTTATGCTCACGCCAATTTCTACGACGTCATGCACGTCCAGGAAACCCTGATGCAACAGTCAGGAATTTCGATCAACGTCGCAGAAGGCATCGTTTCGCCGCGGATACGAGAAGTGCATAATGCCATCGCCTCCGATAACCACGAGCAGGTTGTCGACGCGGCTCGGCTCATGAACATGCCGCTGATGTGCCTGCACCAGCCTACCGACATCCTCGTGCAGCGTTTCCTCGAGAACCTTATCACGGAGAAGGCGCCGGAACGTGTCGAGGACGTGCTCAATGTGTTGTCCGCGTTGCCAGAGATGAAACATGCGATCAGCCACAACAACCCTCCGGAGGTGTGGGTGGGAGATAGGTCGCGTCATGCGGGCAGGATCTCGGTCAAGATGTGCGGAGGGACCGCTTACCCGAAGGATGTCTATGAGAAGCTGTCCCAGGCAGGCATCGGCACGGTGATCTGCATGCACGTGCCGGAGAACCATCTCGAAGAGGCCCGCAAGAACCACATCAACATAATCATCTCAGGCCACATGGCATCAGATTCGTTGGGCGTCAACCTGTTCGCCGACAGGATCGAACAGAATGGCGTGGAGATAACCCCGTGCTCAGGCTTCATCAGGGTGAAGAGGAGTGGAAATTGAGACCGGTCGCCCCACGAAAACTGTTCAAGGACGAATCGAAGCTCTCCTTCGACTATGTACCAGAGAAACTTGTGCATAGGGAAAAGCAGCTGGACAAACTGTGGATGATCTTCCGGCCGGTGCTGGAAGGGGCCATGTCCCAGACCGCGTTCCTGATCGGCAACGTCGGTACGGGGAAGACCGCGACGTCCAAACGTTTCTGCATCGACCTGAAGAAACAGGCCAGCGAGCAGGGACGAGTGATCGATTACATCATCATCAACTGCCGGCAGCGCAACTCAGAGAGCGCGGTACTGCAACGCCTGGTTACACATTTCGATGAGCATTATCCGGACCGCGGTTTCAGCATCGCAGAGATGCTAAGGGCCATCCGGAAGCACCTGGAAAAGAACAAGATGCATTTGGTTGTGGTCCTGGACGAGGCCGATATCTTGATCCGGAGGGGAGCCAGCGACCTCATCTATCAGCTTTCGCGGTTCGACGAGGAAACGGTCGGAGCCAGGCCATCGTTATCGTTGATACTGGTCTCACAGAAGTACGTATTGGACCTGCTGGATCCAGCGGCATTTTCGACCTTCCGTCGGGCAAACGCGATCCAGTTCGACAGGTACAGCGCCGAGGAGCTGCGGGACATCGTCGCCGACAGGATCGAGCTGGCGTTCCATCCGGGAATGGTCAGGCGGGACTCGGTCGACCTGGTCGCGGACATCGCCTCGGAATGGGGCGACGCCCGCTTCGCCATCGAGCTTCTCGACCGCGCAGGCATGATGGCCGAGGAGGAGAGCGCACCATCGGTCGCCCCGGAACATGTCCGGGCCGCCAAGGCGTTGACCTACTCGATCGTCACCGAGAGCAAAGTGGACCAGCTTGACCGGCAGCGCAAGATCGTACTGTTGGCGGTCGCAAGGGCGATGAGGGACGAAGCGTACGTGACCACCGGGGACGCGGAGAAGGCCTATAAAGTGGTCGCCGAAGAGTATGGGGAGAAACCCCGGGCGCATACCCAGTTCTGGGCCTACATCCAAGGGATCGCCAACGAAGGCATCGTCCAGACGAAGGTCTCCGGTGATGCCGCTGGTGGAAGAACCACGTACATCTCCATCCCGGACGTACCGACCAAGGTCCTCAAGGAAATGTTGGAGAAGATGCTGACAGCGGAGTGAGCGGGGCAAACCTATTCTACGGGCGAGTGGCTTCTTCGACCCATGAAGAGGACCCCATTGTATGACTGGCATGTCTCGTCCGGGGCGCGTATGATCGACTTTGGCGGATGGGAGATGCCTTTGCAGTATACTGGCATAGCCGACGAGCACATCAACGTGCGCAAGCGGGTCGGCATCTTCGATGTGTCGCACATGGGGGACATCATCATACGCGGGAACGGCGCAGAGGCCCTGATCAGCCGTCTGATGACCAACGACCCTTCGGGATTGACGGTCGGGAAGGGGATCTATGGACATATCCTCGATGATGATGGGAAGATCATCGACGACACTATCGTATATCGTGTCGAAGAAGACGCCTATCTGATGGTGCCCAACGCCTCAATGACGTCAACTGTGCTCGAATGGATCCGCAATCACCATACCGGCCAAGAAATAACGGACCTGACGAAATCGATCGCCTGTTTTGCCGTCCAAGGCCCTGAGGCGATGGCCGTGCTACAGCGTCTGACGGAACATGACCTCTCCACCGTCAAACGGTTCCATTTCATCATGGCGTCACTAGGCATCGACGGCCAGCCGAAGGACCTGGTATTTGGGTTGCGGCCATCGACATTGTACGATGAGGAAGTCTCCTTGGATTTGCAAGTCGATGGAATCTGGCCGGGTGGGCCTTTCGGCGGCAGGGTCATGCTGTCGCGCACCGGTTACACTGGCGAGGATGGCTTCGAAGTTCTCTGCGACGCGCGCGTAGCCATCGCCATATGGAACCTCATCATCAATGTCGGAAGGAAGCATGGGCTGCTCCCGACCGGATTGGGGGCGAGGGACAGTCTCAGGCTGGAGATGGGATACCTGCTTTCGGGTACGGACTTCGATGGAGGTCAGAGCACTGTCCAGACCGGTCCGGATTGGGTGATCAAATGGGAGCACGAGTTCGTCGGAAAGGTGGCTTTGCGGCGAGACAATGAGCTCGGCCTCCCCCGACTGGTCGGACTGGTCCTCGATGACCGGGGCATTCCTAGGCATGGCTATTCCCTGCTGAAGGAAGGAACGGAGGTCGGCCATATCACCAGCGGCACCCTTTCGCCGTGCCTAAGGAAAGGCATCGCCCTGGGATACCTGAGACCGGAGCTCTGTGAACCCGGAACAGAGCTGACCGTTGCCATAAGAGATATGCGTGTGCCCGCCCATGTGGTGAGACCGCCGTTCGTGAGGAGGTGAGCCTTTGGCAGAAAGCGTGGTCGAGACACTTATCGACATGATATTGATACGGAGCGAAGAGAGGGAGAATAAGGACGAGGTCGTCAAATACGCATCGGACTGGCTCAAGGAATTGGGCATGGAGGTCGACATCGTAGGCGACAAGCGCTACCCGGCGATCTGTGCCTACAATGGTTACCGGGGAGTGGCCTTGTCCGGTCATCTGGACACGGTCCCGATCGGTGACCGCTGGACCAAGGACCAAGGGGAGATGTCGGATGGCAAGGTTTTCGGTCGTGGCTCGGCGGACATGAAAGGGGGTTGCGCGGCCATGCTTCATGCGGCCAAGGAACTGATGGCCGATGACCTGGATTGCTATCTGCTGTTCACGACCGATGAGGAGGATCTGATGACCGGGGCGAATGCCCTCATACGCACGCACGGGGCCAAGAATGCCAGTGCCATCGTTATCGGTGAGCCTACCGACCTGCGCCCGGTGTACAAGGAAAAGGGAGTTGCCCGCGTCGGATTGAAGGCCTATGGGAAGGCATCCCATGCAAGCATGCCTTGGCTGGGGGAGAACGCCATCATGACCATGTCCCGGTTGCTTGACAAGCTGGGAGCGCTCAATGCAGAAGGGCGAGATGCGGCAGAAGGCATGACCATGAACGCGACCACGATCAAGGGCGGCGACATGTACAATGTCATACCGGACGAATGCGAGGTCGATCTCGACGTACGCTTCCCAGCGACAAAGAACGCGCACGAAGTGTTCTCCTCGATCCTGGCAACATTGAAGGGTGAAGATTGCGAGCTTGCGTTGCTGCATGAGTTCCCTGCATTCCAAACGGACCCGGAGTCGCCATTGGTGAAAGTGGCCACGGCATATCTTAGGCAGGACCCGGTGGCGGTACCGTATGCCACGGAGGCGGCGGTCTACGCCAAGGTGAACCCAAATATACTGATCTGCGGGCCTGGGGAGACGGACGTGGCTCACACAGCCGACGAGTTCGTGGAAACGGCCCAGCTGGAGCAAGCGGTCAAACTGTATGTGCACTTGGCCAAATCCCTGGCTCAGGGATAGACGCGGGCCACCGTTCTGGGGAACGGGACAGCGTCACGAATATGCTCCAACTTGCACACCCAACGCACAATGCGTTCGACCCCTAGGCCGAACCCTGAATGCGGCACAGAGCCGTATTTCCTAAGGTCTAGGTACCATTGATATGAATCAATCGGTACGCATTGGGACTCCAGCCGCTCCAATATCTTGGCGAGGTCCGTCTCCCTTTCTGAGCCGCCGATGATCTCCCCATATCCCTCCGGGGCCAGCAGATCGGCACATTTGTATGTACGAGGGTCCTCTGGATCCTCCTTCATGTAGAATGCCTTGCACTCCTTGGGATAGTTGGTAATGAATGTGGGTAATGTCTCATCCGCGGTGACCGCGCGCTCCTCCGGGGCCCCAAGGTCCTCGCCCCACTCAATCTTGAAGTCCTTCTGTTTTAACCTCTCGATGGTCTGGGCATAGGTAACGCGGTTGAACGGCGGGACGATCTCCTTGAGCTGCTCGATGTCCCGGCCGACCAACTTAAGCTCCTCCTTCCTCTCCTCCACGATCTTGGCGATCATCGCCGACACCAGTTCCTCCTGGATCTTCATGTTGCCGACATTGTCTGTCCATGCCTCTTCAAGCTCCAGGTGCCAATATTCGGTCAGGTGCCTGGTGGTCCTGGATTTCTCAGCCCGGAATGATGGGGTGATGGAATAGACATTCTCTAGGGAGAAGATGAGCGCTTCCAGATACATTTGTGCGCTTTGGCTCAGATATGCCTCCCGGTCGAAGTATTTCAACTTGAACAGTGTGACCCCGCCCTCGCAGGCGTTCTGAGTGAAGATTGGAGGTGTAACTTCCGTGAAACCCTGCCCATCCAGCCATTCACGAGCGCCTTTCATGGCGCTGGCTTTGATCTTCATGACCGCGTTCTGCTCCCTCGACCTGATCCACAAATGGCGGTTGTCGAGGAGCAGTTCCTCACTTTGATACTCAGTGATGGGAAAAGGTTGCGATGATCCTATCAGCTTGAACTCGGTGGCCCGTATCTCATAGCCACTGGGGGCGCGCGTGTCCTCAGCCAGAATTCCCTTGACGATCACTGATGATTCGATGGGAGAACCGACCGCATGCACGAACTCGTCGTCCGGCAGGGCGCCTTTCTTTACCGTCACCTGGATTATCCCCGTGGAGTCCCTCACAACGGCGAAAACGATCTTACCGCTGCTCCGGGTCCTGTAAATCCATCCCCTTACGCTGGCCTCTGCCCCAACGATCGGAGAATCCAGGAGCTTCTTTATTTGCATCGGGGAACACATGAAAAGCGCACCGAGGCTACAAATGGCACACTACTATCTTTTTATTTCGGTGGGTCTGGCCATAGATTATTAATATCTGCGGCCGGGATGGAACGTTATGCACATCAGGAAGGAGGCAATGACGGACCTGGATGACCTGATGCGTATCGAAGAGGAATCTTTTCAGGACGAGCGGTTCAGCAGGAACCTTCTCGAACTGTTCGTGAGCGAAGATGAGTTCGATGCCCTGGTTTGCGAGATCGACGGGGCTGTGGTTGCATATGCGGCCGCCTATACAGAACCGGGCGTCCGTACTAGGGTCTTATCATTGGCCGTCGATAAGGGGCACCGAAGAGAGGGCGTCGGCCGCCGATTGATACGGGAGATCGAATCACGAGCCAAGGACATGAGATCGACCGTCATGATCCTGGAGGTCCGAGTAACAAACATTCCGGCAGTGAATCTCTACATGGAGGAGGGATATCGCATCAAAGGCACAATAGCGGACTATTATGGCAAAGGAGAGAACGCTTTCTACATGGAGAAGAAGTTTTAGAGAAGGAACATCTCCAGGATCCCAATAATCCATTAATACGAATCATAATAGTCGATTATTTTACGGGTTGATTTAATAATCATAATCTTTCAGAGGTTTTTATTGACGTATCTGGGTACGTTCTCACAAATATCGTTAGGCCTCGCAAAGCATTAAGTAATAGACCTATTATTGGTGGTTGTCATCAACACTCGCAGATTGTTGGCTAGGGGTGCGTAAATGGAAGAGTCACTTTGCAACGTCGAGTTCCTTAAGAACAATAATACTTACATTGCCCGTGTACAAAGCGACCTTGGTGGCCTCAGGGAGTACCAAAGTTCTAACCTAGAGGAAGTCCTCGAGCAGGTCATCATCGACCTTCAAGAGGAGTTTGAGACGTCCATCTAAACGCGCCGAACCAATAAGCGGGCCACGGTCTTCTAGAAGCATATGCTTCTGGATAACTTGGGCTCCATCCGATAGGAGGGGTTCAGGTGCAAGAAAGGGAAGGTAACGAGATCGATTCGGTAATGTCCTCTTACTACGGTGAGGAGCAGGTTACTGCGATTATTAACCTCAAGGTTGATACGAAGGCAGCCGACACTATCGCTGAAAAGGTGTCCAAGTATGCTCTCGTCGAAGACGTCTTCCTGGTTACTGGTGATACCGACATCGTTGTCAAGACGAAATTCCACAATTACAACCAACTGAAAAGGTTCCTGGTGGATGATATCTCGAACATCGATGGCGTGAAGGACACGAAGACTCTGATGGTGGTCACGACCTTCAAGGAAAGGGGAAAGATCATATCCGAATCGCAGGAGTCGAGCAATTAGGCCCCAGTGGTGTAAGATTATTCTCAAGAGGTGTTTACATGGTAGTAGTTGATGTCAAACAAAAAATGGGTCAAATCTTGGAAGTATTGGACCAGCTCGCCGAGGATACGTCGGTCCCGCGGAACATCAGGCGTGGAGCGACCGAGGCGAAGGCCAAATTGGAAATGAACGTCGCCTTGGATGTCCGCGTGGCAGGGGCCATCGGCAAATTGGATGATCTGGCGAACGACCCTAACATACCGATGCACGGCAGGACCATTATCTATAGGATCATCACCGAGTTGGAAAACCTGCTTAATACCGCTCAGAAGTGAGCGCCCCAATTCTAATCGAACCCGTTTAGCCCGCCTTGGGTCATCTTCCAACACATGCTGGCAATATCTTGGGCCGAAAAGGTTTAAGATATTGGGCAGGATTTGGTAGCGCACAAGCGGCTATAGTCTAGTGGTTAGGACTGAAGCTTCCCAAGCTTCGAACTCGGGTTCGAATCCCGGTAGCCGCACTCTTATTTTATCCAGTCAGTTCATTTTTGAATTCAATCAGGGGTCTTTTTGCACTTTGCCGTCTGGCCTGAAAACACGTTACCAAGCTTTGAGGGAAACGCGAGAGAGCTAGAAAGGAAGTGCAACTATGAGAAAGATCGAAAGGATAGGCGAGAGGAAAGTGATGCTAGACACGTCGAACGACGAAATGCTCTATGACTCCAAGACGGCGAGGGCATATCACGGGAGCAACTCCCCGACCAGGGGGCTGGACCTCTATGTTCATGTCTGCAAGGACATGACGCAGGTGTTCTATCTGTACCATTGGACCCAATGGCAGGGCGAGCGCTCGTTCATCGAGCCGATGAGCAAGGACCGGGCCGCCGTGTTCGCGGAGGAGAACCTGGAGGACATCAAGGAGGACCGGGCGACGGAGCTAGGGCTCATCGACGCGGGGGCGGTCGAGTGAGCGAGACCGTCATGAAGAGGGACGGTAAGGAGGCGAAAGGATACGAAGGACTGGACCCCCGATCGATCCGGCTTCAGTGGATATTCGGTAGTGAGCTCGACCTCTCCGAAGGAAGGAAAGAGGCGGTGAAGGCAGTCCTCGAACGATCGATGAGCGAGATCACGGAGATCCTCGGGATCGGCGGGCCGGTCCGGGAGGGCTGAGATCGTGGAGACGATACAGAGCGAAGGGGCGACCCCTTCCGAGCCTACAAACGGGGCGAAAAGCCCCGACTTTCACCCCATTTCCACAGTCCCGGACACGATGGTATCTCAAAAGAGAAGGTGCTCGTACATCTCCGGTACAGGTGCAGGCTGTCGGGCCTACGCGGTCAAGGATTCGACCTTCTGCTTCTATCACGATCCTAGCCCGGCGGCGATCGCCAAGAGGGAACGGGGCCTTCGGGACAAGAGCAAGAGGTCGAACACCAAGGACGGGCTCCCGGGATGGGAATCTAGGCCGCTCGACACGCTAGAGGCGGTACGGGACGCGCTCAGCGAACTCTTTAACGCGGGAGCGAAAGGAGACATAACCGCAGCTCGACTAAGCGCCCTGAGCGCCATATCAAACTCCATATCCAAGGCCATCGAAGGGAGCGACCTCGAAGAAAGGATAGCGGCACTCGAGGAAAAGCTGGAGGCGAAGAAATGACCACCAAGGAATCACGGATAGCCGCCTTGGAGCTCGCTACCGATGGAATGGCCATCGATTCCGAAACCTTAGTCCTTCAACAGATGCCCGATGAGGAATTGGAGCGGCGGGTTCGGGAGATCCTAGCGAAGCATGACCCACCGGCAGCGGATGACATGAGCGAGGACGCGGAGATAGAACGCAGGGCCAGAAAACTCATGTCAAGGCGTGACGCTGAGAGGGCGAGACAATGACCACGGAAAGGCGCATCAAAGCACTGGAAGAGAGGATAGCATCGAACGATGAGAAATGCATCCTGGTGGACTGGGGCAGCGAGGCGATGCCAAAATGCCCGAAGGGTATCATGGTCTCGAAGGACCTTCATGAATGCGGGGTGTGCTCAGTCCCGGAAAAGAGGAGAACGGTCATTCGGATCAGGTGGATACCTGGAGCCGCTAAATGTTCGAACCGGAGATGAAGGACCCCTGGAGTTCGGGCGTAATCGGACGTTCAATAACCGAGCTACTCCCCGATCGAAGGGTGGGGCGGTCCGGACGGGAGTTTTCTTTACACCATAAAAAAGGGGCGATCTCAATCCCGGAGAAGAACCGGGACTGTCCTTCGTTGCCTCCACCCCCCTTTCTTGTTACCCTCTTACCCTTTTTCTTCTTTCTTTCTTCTCTCTATTCTATACTGGATAATAAAAAATCGTAAAGAATCATTAGGGTAACAATTGGGGTAACTCATGGGGTAACTAGGCGGGGGAGTTAACCGAGCAAGGAATCGCTCCCGTTTTTGATTCTCAATATGATCCCATTGACCAATATCGTTAATCAATAGGTCGTTCCTTTTCCCTCTATTGCACGACTTGGTCGAAGTATACCTAGATGAAAGCGGAGATCTCGGGTTCTCTCCGAACAGCTCACGATACCTAGTGATCGCGGCGACTGTTACGACAAGCAAGGTGAACTTCGACAGGATAGTGAAAAAGGGAAACGAGAAGCTAAAGATCAAGGGCAAGTCCCGTGCCGAAGTAAAATTCAACAACAGTGACGACTGGATGAGGCATTTCTACATCGATAGGTTCTGCGACACAAACTGTCATGTTCATTGGTGCTCGATCGAGAAATCCAACACGAAAGAGCACTTGATAAGGTGCAAGGATAAGCTCTACAACTACATGTGTGGTAAACTAATGGCCTCAATATTCGGCAGTTACAATACCCGCAAATTCAACATGATCGTGGACAAGAGGGCGGGCGGCCGAGCAGAGAGGAACGACTTCGACCGCTATATGAACACCATTCTAGACCATGAACACATGGGCAATTTTCTACCAGAGCTAAGACTCAGCCATTACGACTCATTTGACAACCCTGGATTGCGAGTGCATGATTTCGTGGCCGGGTCTGTCTTCCAGCATCTGGAAAGGGAAAATGATGAATACTATGATAAACTTAAGAACAAGGTTGACTGGGGCAAGATGTTATGGTAAAAATTGCAGACCCCGAATGGATTCTTGCGTTGTGTACCCTTCCGGTGCACGTCTACCATCCGGGACTTACCTGCAATAACTAAAGGAACGACTTCGATATATTAAACCTTATGACGCTTTTCCACGGAAGATGGGGAGAAAGGCGACATTTGTGGGCCTAAACCCTTGGTGGGGGAGTTCCGGACGCGCCGACCACGCTCAAGGACTAGGCCCGGGGCGTGCTCTCTCCGCTTAGACCACACGGGAAAGAAACGCTTTTAATGTCTGGACGGGAGTTTCTGAACACCCATAAAAGGGGCGTACTCTCCCGCCCCGATCGCCGGGAAGCGTTCCCCGGTTCCACCCTTAACGCCCTTGATTTATGGAGTTAATACAGTCGCTAACGCTCGCGCACGCGAGACTAGTATTAGGGAAAGGGCGAGTTCTTTTAGTTCTTTGAGGATGCTTCGCGCGCACGATCAGATACCCCGCCCCTCTGTTCTTAAGATCTCCGTAAATTCGGCATAGAACACGGAAAACGGGACACGGCCAGCAGTTCTATAGAAATTCAACAAATTTAACGTAAAACGCGGGTTTCGAGATAAGGCCAGCAGTTGGCGGGATGTTGGAACGTGTTGAATTGACGCCGCTCCCAATCGCCGGGAATGGGGCGAATAAATAGAGTTCTTAGAGTCGGGCCAGACACAAGGCGAAAGTCCAACATTTAACGGATGTGCTCAACCTGACCAAACCGCACCATCCCGAATTCAAACCATACGCTCGTTTTCCGTGTGGGGTGTAGTTTAAAAGCATACCAAACCGTACAATTCATGTACACCGTAAAAAGAGATCTCTCGGGCCGGATCTTGGACGGATCCGGGCGAGTTCCGTTCTGCTTCGCTTCGAAGGAACGTTCATAAGCCCGCTGGACCGGGCCGGTACACGTTGAGCGCTTCGGTTCCTTCGCTTCGGATCCGGGAATGATTCGGTTTGTTCAAGGCGTCCCGGCGCTGCTCCGGAAGATAGCCAACACCGTCGAGAGCCAGTACCAGGGCAGCCCGTGGGGGTGAGCGTTTTAAGGATATTTGTTGCCCTGCTGCACCGGCTGATTCGGAGAACCGAGCGGAGTACCACAGTTCTTGCACACGGCGGCACCGGCCATGTTGACCATCCCGCACTTGCTGCAAAAGACCTGCGGAACTGATTGAGCCGGAGCTGATTGAGGCGGCACATATTGGGGGTTCGCGGAAGCCACTCCCGGCATCGGCGCTATGATCGGGGCCGTCATCATTCCCTCGGGCGTGTGGCAGATCGGGCACCGGCGCGGCCACTTCCAGGCCAGATAGATTAATCCTGGGATCAATCCTAAGATCAGCAGGACTATCAGGACAACCGTGTGCCAGCTATGCTCAGTGTTGACGTTGCGCCCACAACTCGGGCAATATTTCATGTCGGACATGAGTAAACTTCCCTAGTGCATGCAGGAAGATATTTGATATTTATAAAAATCTCAACCAGTTATAGAACACGATAAGTGCGCGGCCGTCGAACGTGCCCGTACGATCTAGGAGGATGTATGGTCCAATGCGACGGCCGCGCATCACATCCATTCTATGCATGAAATAAGTAAGTTTCGGGAGATCTTCAGAATCGATAAGCACTTTCGCCCACTTCCCCCCGCAATCAGCATTAATACCGACGGGCTAGAATCGCGGGAGGGAAACAATGGAAAGGTTCGAGTTGGAATATAAAGTACCGTCCTGGGCTACGGTGGAGCAGGTATTAAAGGTCAAAGAGATCATGGAAAAGGCGAATGAGGACGCGGCCAGCAATGTTCTGGCGATAAGGGCTCAATTCCCGAAATCAAGTCTAGCCGATCTATACGATCCAAGGACCATGCCTCAAGAGCTCGTTAAGGCCCATAATCGCCTAGACTCCGAGGTCGAGAAGGCATTCGGTCGGCGGTTCAGCTCCGATGCCGATCGGGTTGCATACCTGTTTGAGAGATACTTAGAATATGAAAATAAGAAGGGGAAAATGGCGAGTCAGAAAGGCATCGAGAAGACATGATTTTACTCCCCCCCAGATTTCCGGTCGAGTTATCATCTCCAAAAGAATGAGTAGAATTTGTTGATAAGTTAATCCGTCCAGTCTCAGAAATTTGGTCTACAATGAATAAACGGGCTCCATCACCTATCCGGGCGACCCGTTTCCGGTGAACGGACTGGTAGGAAAAAGCCTTTTAACCACGCCCGTATTCTATTTTACAATATAAGACGCCAGAAATCAAAAGACCGGGTAGGACAGGGCGCTTGCGACGCCCCATCCCGGTCTACACCCCGACAAAGAGGTAAGACTACGACAACAAATAACCTGAGAATAGATAATCATATCGCCCAACTGCAAACGAGCGGCGCGATAATCGTCCGTGGGCCGTATGCGGACGTTGCTAGTGTTTTGAATGAGGTTGAGAACAGGCTCCCATCAGGTTGCAGAGTTGCATATGTCCACTATTCTCCCTTCCGCCTCAAGATCGTGGTAGAAGGTGATTCCAAATGATCTATTCCGAGATCCATGGAAGACAAGTTATCGAGGATCGAATGAGGCGAGGTATCTGAGGCGGTCCCATGACCAAGAGCGAGAAGGGCAAACAGGCCGACCTATCGAAATATATCGAGGGATGGGAATCTTTCGTAACCATAACGGGCGAGCTCGGATTCTCTCTGCCGTACTATAAACGGGATGGCATCAAGACCGGATCGGAATGGCGTGAAGAACTGCGAGGAAGCGAGGACCTGAAGGACATCCCGACCGTCCTTGAAAGCAAGTTCAGGAAGCTGCCCAGGTCCATGCAGGACGCGGCGACCCAACCCTGCCTGGAAGCGGACCCGTCACTCTTGGACGATCTGATCATGCTCATCAGGCAGCACGTTTGGATACCGGACGAACGGTATTACGCGGTCCTCGCCTCTTGGGTAATAGCTACCTGGATCCATGACTTCGTGGATACATCACCCAGGCTTATCTTCTATGCGACCACCCGATCGGGCAAGACCCGGGCGCTGAACACCTTGAGAGAGCTGTCGTATCATGGCCTGGACATGAGCTCACCGACCCAGGCTACGATGTTCCGGCTCATTGAGGCGTTCCATCCGTCGCTGTTCATCGATGAGTACCAGGACCTCAACCAAGAGGTGACTCCGCTCATCGGGTCCATCTTCAAGAGTGGGTTCCAAGATGGCGGGGAGGTTCCGCGGTGCGACAATGACCAGGACCGCTCGGCCATCAGCTTCTACAGCGTCTATTCCCCGATAGCAATCGGCCTGAAGAACCGACTTCCTAAGGAGGACGAACTCAACCGTTCCGTAATGGTCCAGATGCTCACCAAGCCATCCGAGGCGAAGATAAATCGCAGGATAGACAAGACAGCGGCCCGACTCCTCCGTGGCCGCCTTCTAGGACTACGCTTCAAGGTACAGATAGGAATGATCGACCTCGAACCGTTAAAGGTGGAATCTGCTAAACTGGCCGAGCGGGAGATACCGGGCAAGGACCGGCCCATTACGCTCGATGACCGTTCGATCGAGATTGCGGCGGCGCTGCTGCTACCTTCGCTCATCATCGGGGGCGAGTCCAAAGATTCCAAGGTCAAAGCGATATTCGAAGTCGTGGCGAGCTCACAGGCGTTCTCTGACGATGGGCTCAAGGACACCGGCGAAGGCAGGGCGTTCTTTGCGATCCAGGAGGTCTATCGATTCCAGGACGGACTAGAACAGACCGGCATGGACGGGAAGAAGCTACGCAACGTCTCGAAGATGAGTACCAAGGCGGTCGCGGAACAATTCAACCTGGACCTGATCAATCAAGGGGATGATAACCGGGAGCCGGTCAAGACGATCGTGATAACCGGGATGATCAAGTCCCTGGGTTTCAACTTGAAACGCGGCCTGCATAGTCAGACCTTCTTTGATCCAGAAAGCTTCCAATCGGCCTATGCGGTGAACCTGAGGAAGTATGGCGAGAGGGGTAACTGATTTACCATGTTACCCTGGGTTTTGCGAGCATGCCAGTATCCTAAAAAGGGTAACAGGGTAACTCTTTCCAGGGGTATAAGGGGGTAGTCTATCTTGTCTAGAGCATCGTCCGCCTTTCCGGTCCCGCTTCGTCTCAGCGAAGCGACAAATACCGGGCAAGGTCATGCTCTAGACGAGGGGCATTATGCCAAGCGTAAGGCTGGCAAGAGCTCTTCGGTGGTCAAGAAACACGTCGGCAGGAAGAGGGGGGCGAGGTCAATGGGCCGATTCCCTTTCGTAGCCTACGCGAACGAGTACATGGAGGTTGTCGGACCGACATTCTCCGAGGATACGCGGAAAGAACGGATGAGGAGGTATAGACGCATGGACAAGGACTTCCGGGCGCTGGTCGAGGAGGGGAAGGCGAGCACACACAACCCCGAGAAGATCACCGACCGGGATGTTATCGCCTTCATCGGGCGTCTAAGGTCTCGAGGTGTTGGGGACACGGGCATACAGCACGAGATCTCGGCGCTCAGCAGTCTCCTAAAGTTCAACGGGAACGGGGCAGTCGAAAAGGCGAGGCTGCGAGTTCCGAGCGCCTTCCCGAAGAAGCATACTAACCGCCTACCTCCGATGAGCGAGGCGGAACGGGCCCATATCATCCAAGAGGCCGAGAAGGTCCCCGAGAACGATTGGAGAAGGCTAGAAGCCTATGCCATGAGCGTAACCGCCATGTGCTCCGGTCTTCGTTCCAAGGAGCTCAGGTTATCCAACCTAAGCGACCTGGACACGATCAACTGGACCATACATACCGACCATGTGAAAGGTGAAGGCAAGTATGGCCAACCAAGAGACCCACCGATCGACCCGGACGGACGCAAGACTATCGAGAGATACATCAAGGTCCGAAACCGGATTGTCGAGGAAAGATGGCCGGAAAACAAGGCTTTGTTCCCGGCGCTAAACGACCGGGGCGGGGACGGATACTTCGCGACGAACAGCCTGGGAAAGCTCAGGGAGATCATCAGGAAGGAGACCGCTATCGACTTCGACGGCAGGAAGTGCCGCCGCACCTACGGACAGAAATGTGTCGATGACGGGCTCAGCATCGAAAGTCTCTCCTTGCTCCTAGGGCATAATAACACCAATACCACCGAGGGAAGCTATTGCCGTAAGAAGGAAGGCAAGGCGGTGACCGAGGTTCAAAAGATATGGGCAGAACGTGACGCTAGGATAGCGGCAACGGTTCCCCCGATCATAGAACCGAAGCAGAAACAAGAATGCAAAAACCTCTTGATTGAAAATAAATTTGCACCGACTGGATACCAATGAGGGTAAGGCCCGGTAGCCGCACTTTTTGTCCTTCTAGTTACGATTTTTGGAGATTGTGGTGTATGGCAGAATGGTCACTGAAGAGAATTCTCATAACAGGAGTTCTAACCACGTTATTTTATTGAAAAGAAATGCGAAAAGGTTTGGTCTTCGGATCATGCTCTTTCACCTCAGTGGTTCCTCGGCATCCCCGGCCCAGCGCACGTGTTGTCGCCAGACGCTAATATTCCGTTGGTCTCGGGAAGCAAGTTCCCAGCGGTCTGATTCGACATGCTCGTGCTACCGGAGTATTCGCCATGCCCGCACATTTCGGCGTTCAGGACCATTGTGATGTTCTCCGGAGTGTCGCTGCTCAAGACGCCGATGCTGCGTAGACCATAGTAGTCAGCCACGATGGTGTAGTTACCTTCGGGCAGAGCGATCTGTGCCACTCCGCCAACACCGCTCGTCGTCTCGGCGATCTTGTCTATTGCGATCGTCTCGACGGTGTCATTCGCAACCTCCGAGACCTCGTAAACGGTAACATTGGCGCCCTGGATGGGTACCATCTGCCCTTGAACATCAGCATATACAGTTACGTTTAACGTTTGGGTCGTGGTCCCGCTAACGATGCCCAAGGCATCGCTACTTCCGTCGGTGGCGATCCCGTTGGTCGCAACCATCCCCGCGGCGAGAAAGCCGCCCGCCAGGATAGCGCAGACCAACAGTGTCACTCCCATTTTCTTCCTGTTCAATTATCAGGCCTCCTGAAAGGGGATTGGGGGCAGGGCTATATTCCAAATCAGAAGGCATCGTATGGACGAATCATTCATAGTCTTGATAACCTTTTTAGGACTGGCCTAATGGAGTTCCATGTTACCTCCACCTCACTGGTTCATGCCATTGGATGCGACCATTCAAATGTTCACCGGAATCGTCGCCCTGGCAGTGGCATTGTATGCATGGCGTGGATATCAGTGGGTCCAGGAAAACAGCCTATACCGTATCTTCGTGGCATTCCTCCTGTTGGCCATTGCATTCATCGTCAGCGGCGTGGTGATGTCCTTCGCCCAGATCCAACAGATGACCTTCGACCAGGCCGTCGGGTCAGGGGCCCTGACGCAGGCCGGTTTTGCCCTTTATTATGGCCTCAGCATCGCCGCCTACGGTGTTCTGGTCTACACGTACTGGCGTCAGCTTGGTCTGCTCGCTGCGGCTCCGATGGGGCCGTTGGTGTTGTTCAACTCCCCACCACTGGAATTGGTAATCGTCCTTCTCCTCGGTTTTATAATCTCTGCCCAGGTCCTGCACGAGAAAGGACAGGACTGGAAGGGCCGGGGTGTGGTGACGATCAGTTTCATTTTGGTGCTGATCTCCCACATTCTGATCCTTTTCGAATCCGGATCCAATGATTATCTCCTATACCTTCTGGCAAGAGGATTGCAGATGATCGGTTTCGCCTTGATGGTGATTTTCCTATATCGCCTGGGGAGAGTAACTTGAGGGACGAACCAGACAAGGTAAAATATCGGTCAAAAGGTCGCATCTTCGCCGATATTCTCAAAGCGGTCCAAGAGGAAGACAAGGCAATTACGACACACATCCTCTACAAGTCGAACCTGTCCTACGACCGCCTTACCAAGTACCTTCAGAACCTGGAGGAAGGTGGATTACTGAAAAGGACCGAAGAGAGGGACAAGACATTCTACGAGATCACCGAGAAGGGCAAGCGCTTCCTTTCCGAGTTCCAACGCATGGAAGCCTTTGTTAGCGGATTTGGTTTGGACATTTGAATATTTTCGATACCGCTGAAGTCCAATGGCTCACTACACATTGCATTTGGCGCCATCCTCGAAGATTCTACCCTTGCTGAGCTAGGGCTTTGGTGTCTTCCCATGCTTTCGACAGGGCCTCAAGGCCGCAACTCGTGCATTCGTGGCTCAGACCGAGCTGGTTCGAGAATTCCTCTGAAAGTTTCTGGAAGTGCTCCCGATCCGCTACACCGGTGTCGATATAGAGGCACCTAGAGTAGCCTTGGAAGAGGATATTAACGAAATACATGGGCTCGTAACCCTGTTCGATGGCGGAATCGAGACGTAACTCTTTTATCACTCCTTTCAAACCCATCTCCGCCCACCCAGAAGTGTTGAACCAAGTGCCGGTAACCTTGCGTTTCTCCTCCGCATATCTCATTGGGCTCAACAGGGCACCGATACAATCATCCGCATCTAACATGACCGTTGGCACCCTGAGCTCATCCTTGACGCCTTTCAACGACTGACAGATGGCGTATCCCAGGAACACTGCGTCCACTTTGCCCTCGAGTGAGTTAACCTTCTCGATGACCGTGGATTTCAGCTTGGCCGAGTCAACGTGAAGCGCGAATTCCAGGTACTCTTTGTGCACGATGCTGGGATCATTTCCGACGACCGCATCGATCTCGCGCTTCCAGATATCACATGCTATGATTCCGATACGCATTCAGCACACCTGGACCATGAGATGGCCGTTCCATCGATTTAAACTTAGCCGGAAAGGCCCTAGAGCCTTTTCCACTTGTTTCCATCATGTTCGGTACTTCTATGCGTTTCATCTGAGTGCATTCCTTGTCTTTCGTCCCCTTTCGTAGGAGGGGCCCAATCCAGGCCGTCATCGAACTTCGGTAACGGCACGTCGATGGAGCTGATGTCCCTGGTTACCGTGTCAGACTTGCGATCCTTCTTGCCAGCCTTATGCAATATGAGCCCGTCCTTCTCCATCTTCTGCTGCTCCACCTTGATCATGGTCATGGGATCGGTGGTCAACTTATGGGTCCTCCACATAAGCGCTAACGATCCCAGGAAATATCCCAGGAAGATGATAAGGCACAGGTACCATCCCAATCTGAAGACAAAGGCGGTGGAGGCTATCATCAATAAGCTGCCGCAGATGAACGTGCTGATGAATCCAGAGATCAAATTGGGCTCCCTGGTTCTGACTCCCAAATTATCGTAACTGATGGTCTTGATTATGGGGCGCAGCTCTCTCTCCAGCATGTAATAGACATAAACAGATATGCCGATGGCCACCAGGAATATCGGGAACGCAAGGTCGTCCCCGGAGATCATTATTCCGATAAGGGTCACAAAATATGCTACCAGCGTTACTTCGATCTTCCTTGTCCGATGGAACAGCTTCAAAGAGGATGGCAAGATAATCTTGCCCAAAGTCCGGTTAATCAACGAGGAACTATATTTTACGTAACCCGGAATAATATGCCTAAGCACACTGTATATCGAATCACTGGCCTTCATCATGATTGGTGTGATCATGCTCATTATGAAGCAGAAGGTTCCAGCGAATGGGTTAAGCAGGGAGGCTTTGGTCACACCGGCCGCATTAGCGCCGACCGAGGCGAACATGACCGACTCGGCCCCCCGGCCGCACATGGAACTGCCCATGAACGTGGCGGACCGCCCCGAAAAGCCTAGGAAATAAGCCAGGGCGCCGGTGAGAAGGAGATCGCCCAGTATGACCAAGGGCACGGCCAATAGGACTATCCAGAAGACCTGCGGGAACATTGCCGGGTTTATCAGCATGCCGAACGATATGAAGAACACTGCGACCAGCGCGTCCTTGAACGGGGATATCCTGTCCTTCAACCGGTCGGAGATCTTGGTCTCCGCAAAGACCATACCCAGGAAGAAGGCCCCGATGATGGCTGGGACACCGGAGACCTCGGCCATGGCAGATGACAGGAATACTAGACCGAGCGCAAAAAGGACGAACATCTCATCGCTCTTGATCTTCTCGAAATGCTTAGCGCACCGAGGGACCACAAAGAGCGCCAGGAATATGAAGAACGAATAGAAGGCGAGCACGCCGACGATCATCGATGTCAAAGTCAACGGGTTGCTACCACCGCTCTTGAACAGAAGGCCGCCGGCGATGGTCATCAGGATCATAGAGAGAAAATCCTCGACTACGACCATTCCAAGCAGGAACTCTGTCTCCGGGTTGCTCATCCTCTGCAGTTCCATGAGGGACTGCCCGGTGATGGCTGCAGAACCCATCGCGATCACTCCAGCCAGGAAGACCGTGTCCACTATAGGCCAGCCCAATACTAGACCGACCGTTATACCTATGAAGAAATCCAGTCCAGTGTTGATCAGGGCCAGGAGAAATGCCGAAGATTTTGTCTTCTTCAACTTTGAGACGCTGAACTCCAGCCCCACGAAGAACATAAGAAGCGTCAGTCCCAACGATGAAAGGTAGGAGATGAAGCTCGTGTCATTCATCAGGCCGTCATACTGGAACCCGAAGATGTTGAAATGCATGAACGGGCCGATCAACACGCCCGCGACGATGTACCCCAGGATCACGCTCTGCTTCGCCTTTGTGGAGAGAGCGGCCCCAATGAATGCGACGAGCATGATCATGCCCACTTCGAACATCAGTTCTTGCGTCGCGATCGTCCGAATCACAGCCTAGAGATGCGCGAATCGAACGACAATGTCGACCTCTCGATGGACCTTGCGTTGATTTTGACAGTGCCCATTAAGTCGCCCATCAACCGTTTCAATCCTAGATATGCCCATGACCCATCAAGAGTACAGGCTAGTGCATCCCTGTTCCACCTTAATAACCTGAAAGATATAAAAGGGTATTGTGCCAGCTTGTGGCCAAACAAGTTCTTCATACAATTTTACCCTCGGTCCAGTATTCCCGGCCTTTTCTTATGCCGAAACAATCATCCACATGCCGGTGCATTGATTCGGCGGCTGATGATTTGGACAGCGACTAACACCAGCTTTCAGTCCAACGGTCTTGGCCAAGCTTCTACATGTCTTCTCGGCCCGATCACCGACAAAGACAATTAGACAGACCGGAATCCTGGACAACAAGAAGCTCATCCTCGCAGTATTGATATCGTTCGGCCTGCAGATGGCCGTCGTCTACCTCCCCGGCCTAAACACCGCGTTCCGCGTCACGCCATTGGGTTGGGAGGAATTGACTGTGCTGGCACCGATGGCTTCGGTCGGGTTGTTGGCCAATGAGATCCGGAAAATGGTATAGCGGCGAAAAGGCTTCCGGGTGAAAGAATGATCGAGATTGACGGATCGGAAGGAGAAGGAGGCGGCCAGATGCTGCGGACAGCGCTGGGACTATCAGCATTGACCGGGCGGTCGTTCAAATTCGACAACATCCGGGCGAAGAGGGACAAGCCAGGTCTCGCCCGGCAGCACCTGACAGGTGTAAAGGGGGTGGCAGAGGTATGCCATGCCGCCGTAGAGGGCGGGATTGTCGGTTCGACATCATTGACTTTCGAGCCTGGAATTGTCAAAGCTGGCGATTACCGGTTCGACGTTGGCACGGCTGGCAGTATAACATTGGTCCTACAGGCGTGCATGCTTGCGTGCGCTCGGACAAAGGCAAGGACGGAATTCGACATCATCGGCGGGACTAACGTAAGGATGTCCCCGCCCTCAGATTACCTTGAGCACGTCCTTTTCCCGCTGCTGCGCGCCATGGGTTATCAAATCGATGTGAAGGTCCCCGAAAGAGGCTTCTACCCTCAAGGAGGGGGCGAGATGGTCGTGGGTATAGCCCAGGGGGAATGCATCCTGCCATTGAACTTGGGAGAGAAGGGGCGGTTCCAGGGGATAACCGGCGTCTGCTTCACCCAGAAGCTCCCTGATCATATAGCGGAACGGATGGCCTCAACCGCAAGGAAGACCCTCGTCGGGCGTTCCCCGGTCAAGCTGGTCAGGGAACGCAGGGAAGGTCATTCGATAGGCGCCGGCATCTTCCTCGCCGCCGAATATGAGAGGACCATACTGGCCAGTGATGCATTGGGCGAGAAAGGGATAGGCGCCGAGAGGCTCGGAGAGCTAGCCGCCACCTCCCTGCTCCGGGAGATGGAATCAGGAGAGACCATAGACAGGCACGCCGCGGACCAGATACTGCCCTATCTATCATTGGCCGCCGGACCTTCCATCTTCTCGGTCAGCGAGCTGAGTTCGCATTTCCATACGCAAGTGGAAATGATCAGGAGATTCCTCAATGTCCAGATCGAAACCGAGGCTAAGGGGGATATCCATCAGGTGTCGGTCACGCCTAACCGTACATGATGGAGCGCTTCTTGACCATTTCTTCAGACTCGCCAGTCTTCTTGTTTATGTCCTTCAGCGCTTGTTCCAGCACCGCAGCCTCTTCCAAAAGGGGCTGAGTATCCAGACCGCTATGAAGAATGAGTTTGTCAATGGTATGCGTGGCCGCCGCAGCGGCCCTTGCGTCTGGGTAGTCTGCATGTGCCTCCGACAAGATCGACACCACATCGAAATTGCGGTTGACGCCCTCGTTCAGCAGGACCCCGGCCAGACCCACCACGACGCCGTTCTCGAAAATCGGGATATCATTCCGCATAAGAAGCTCCCTCGCGAATGGCGTTGATCCTACCCCATAGACGGTTATGTCGTCACCTTCCTTCTTTTGTTCCGGCCGGACTTCGGGTACTTCAACGCTGGTCTCTCCAGCTTTGTTCGCTAGGCCTTCCGGGGAAAGGACCATCTTACAGCGCTTACCCTCCACCCAATCCATTATCGTCTGGGCCAGGGGCTTCAGGATATCCTGGGGAGGTTCGAACTCTGAGACAATGACCACTATCTTCTCCAATCCCCCCTTCCCAATAGGTCCAGAATAGATCCGGACCGGGCTGTACGGAACGCCTTCGCGCACAATGGAGACCGACGGCAGATAAGGAGAATCGATTATGGCGATCTGTTCCAGATCTAGAAGCGTAACCAAATAATTGGCCGTGATCGAACCGACGAGGCCTATGCTGGAGAACCCCTCTATCACGTAGGCACCTTTGCAATTGTTCCTCCTTAGCTCGACGACGTCGAAATCGTTCATCGGGCGAATAACGCAAAAGGGCTTATTTTTCTTTTGGCAATGATTGGCCGCCTTAACTATGTCTATGTATAGCCTGCAATTTCTGCCTTTGGCACCATAAAACCCTTAACAGGCAAAAGATCAGTTGCCTTGTGGGAAGAGAGAGGGATGAAATGTCCAAGTTGCGGATGGAGATAGAGCCGGGAATATTAAGAACGGAGAGCTTTCTTGGCAGTGCGAAGTGAATCGGTCTCCCGAAAGATGGAAACAGGAAACCGACAACGCCGATCCATACTATATGGGATATACCATGATATCGGGTTTTCGATGCGATAATTTCCGGCAACGATCCTGGAACTATTGATCTAGATTGGATCGTTAGGATATCTTTAGGCAGGATTCCTATAAGATACTCGGCCATTGATAGGCAATGCCGTCCTATGGCCGGATGAGCCAGTTAACCATTACCACAAGCTTAAATGCCTCGGGAACGATTTTCACGCCGATGAGGCCCCGAGTAACGGTAAACTGCGCCATGTCCCCCGATGGTAAGATCGCCACCAAGGAGCATAGGCAGACCAGGATATCCTCCCCGCAGGATATGGAAAGGGTCAGATCGCTGAGGGCTTCCGTCGACGCCATACTGGTGGGGGTCGGGACGGTCCTGGCAGATGACCCGCACTTGACGATCAAGGGACTTCCGCCAGAAAAGAACCCGCTGAGAGTCGTGCTGGATTCCCATGGAAGGACGCCAGACAGTGCCCGGGTAGTGGATGGGAACGGCCGGACGCTAATTGTTACGATCACAACTTGCACCAAGACCTGGGCGAACGCTCAGGTCCTCCGGGCCGGAAATGAGAGGGTCGATCTTACCATCCTTCTTCCTAAACTCCATGAGATGGGCGTAAAGACCTTACTCGTGGAAGGGGGAGGAGAGACCATTTGGTCTTTCTTCAAGATGGGTTTCGTGGACGTTTATTCGGTTTACATAGGCAACGAAATACTCGGGGGCAGAACAGCACCAAGTCCGGTCGATGGAGAAGGATTCTTCGAAGGCGAAAAAGTGCGCCTGGAGCTGCGGGATGTGGAGAGGCTAGGCGACGGCGTTCTGCTCACCTACGAGAGGCTTGGACCAGGTTGCCAGTAACGAGACGACATGACCAGACCAAGATTCTCCGCCGATGAGATGCTCGGGTCGCTGGCCCGGTGGCTTAGACTGATGGGCTATGACACCCGTTATGAGCGGGACACCGATGACACGCACATATTGGAACGAGCAAGGCTCGATGATCGGATCCTATTGACCCGGGACAAGAAACTGGCCGAACGGGCAGGTGAAAAGGGCCTTTACGTAGAATTTCACGATTTGGAGGGCCAGATAAAACAGGTCATAATGGCCTTTGGGCTTACCTTCAACGAAGACCTTTCTCGATGCACGACTTGTAATGGCGAACTGATCCTGATCGGCAAAGAAGAGGCGTCCAAGGGTGTGCCCGAAGGGTCACTTCGATCCAATGAGCAGTTCTTTCGTTGCAAATCATGTGGCAAGTACTACTGGAAAGGAAGTCACTGGAAGAACATCCAAAAAAGGATGAATGCCTTGACCCGAGTAGATTAGGAAAGTTCGCGGTAATAATCCTCGGAGATTATCTTGCCGGTGCTCGCGTTAAGGATCATCACTCCTTTCACACCTTCGATACACCAGATGGGCAGGTAGAAGATGCCCATGTCTTCGAGCTCTATCGAATCGGCCTTCGGGGAGACCAGCTTTTTCTCAGTCACAGTGACATGGTTCTCCTCCTTCACGATGTCCCTCTCAAAGGTGTGCCGCTTCATCACTTCCTGCTTGACCAGGTTCTTTGCCTCTTCAATATCGATGAGCGGTTCCAGGCGTTTGTGGGTCAATTCCAGGGAGAACACTATGTCCAGGTTCTCAGGCCAGGCATCGACTTTATGTGTCAGGGCGTTCACTGCCAGCAGTCCTGTTTCTACGCCAAGCTTATTGTCATCGATATAAAGTGGTGCCTTATAGTTAAAAACATAATGCGGAACGAGCTCGAGCCTGTGCCGGAAACCGGCCACCGTTTGGGCTGCTATCTGCTTGATGTCGCCAACATCGACGACCGGTTTGACTATCTTCTCCCCAAAATCTTGGGCCGCAGCCTTGTCCAGATCCTCCGCTGTCACCATCTTCGGGTAATCATCCGCCCCGAATTCGTCCACCAGTCCGTGGTCCTTCTCTCCTACGATCTTCTCTATGTGGACGCGACCGATTTCGTGCTCAATCGCCTCTCTATCCCATACGAACGTGCGTTCATCCAGCTTCGAGATGAGCGGTTCGGGCAGTGGCAACAAAGTGGCAATAACACGCTTCCCTTTGAAGTCCTTAAATCGCTCAAGGAACGAATAAAAGGCCTTCTCGTCCTTTTCGACCAATAGCAAGAAGATGACCTCAACGTCGTTCCGCTTTCCAGTCAGGAACCCATCCAGGTCAGATATCTGAAAATCTCTGGATTGAAGTATCTCACTGATAACAGCCCTCAGCGAGGTCAAAAGGACACCTACTTAACCTAATATGCTTATCTCATAAATACGTTGGTGCCCGGTTCGGCGAGGCAAAACCTCTACTTGATAATGTCATCGATTCGTCATGGGATTATCGCCTACATCCGTATATCGTGGTTATTTTTCATAAGTTCATTGTGCCACAAGATGTTTTTTATACAAATTTCTCAAATCAGGAGACTCTGTTCAAGGAACATCAAGCGTCAGAGGTCTATAAAGGGACAAAGCACCCTGTAGACCCCATAGTGTTGAGGGGATCGTAAATGTTGAGGAATGGAGGATATCCGGTGGTGTTAACGGCCGACCGGACTTTAATGAGCGAGTATGGTGGCAGCATTTTCCTTGGATTCAGTGCAGTGATTCCGGAACATTTGGTCCCAGAATCGGTTTATTTTTCATTATTCTGCCCTCCTGTAGATGTTGACAAGGAAGGCTCAGTAACTGTGGCCCCTTGCGGGACTAGAAAAATAGAATCCATTCTGCTTAGTGGAGGATTCAAGATAGATGATGTGATCGTTGCCCATCCAGAACATCTCGAAAAGGTTATTGGCCCCGATACCAAGGTGGTCGGGTTCACCGAGAACGATCCCCTGGGAATAGGACCGGCCACATCCACGTTTACCAGTATCTTCAGCGGGGACGCGTTCATGAAGATCAAATTCCGGGAAGCGCTAAACCATCCCGCGATCCTCAAATATAAACCAAACATCATCGTCGGCGGCCCGGGCGCTTGGCAGCTGACCGATGCGGCGGTCCGAAAAGAGCTGGGAATCACGACCGTCGTCCTCGGTGAAGGGGAAATGGTCGTTCCAGAGCTTTTCAAGAAAGCGGTCAGAGGAGAAGCATTGCCAGGAATGGTCCTGGGAGAGGTCACCCCCATCGACCAGATCGCGCTGCTCAAAGGAGCTACCGTGGATGGTCTTGTCGAAATCTCCCGTGGATGCGGCAGGGGATGCGATTTCTGCGTGCCCACCATGGCCAAGTACCGTAGCCGCGAGATCAAGGACGTCATCGCGGACGTAAAGGTTAATCTCGCAGCCGGAAGACAGCCGTGCCTCCACGCGGAGGACGTGGTCCGTTACGGGGCCAAGAAGATAGAGGTCGATCCGAAGCAGTTGGTCGGCCTGTTCCAGGCGGTAAGCGAGGTTCTGGGAGTGACCCGAATGACCATCTCTCATTTCGCCCTGGCATCTGTGGCAAGCGCCCCTGACGAGATAAAGACCATCTCCGATATCATGAAGGTCACGGATAAACAGTGGATGTCTGGTCAGACCGGGGTCGAGACGGGAAGCACGGAGCTGATGAAACGATACATGATCGGCAAATGCCGCCCCTTCGAACCGGATGCCTGGCAGGAAACGGTGGTCAGTGGCTTCAATATCCTAGAGCGGAACCATTGGATCCCGTGTGCCACCCTGATTATGGGTCTGCCTGGAGAAACGGAGAAGGACGTGGACATGACGCTTGAACTTGTCAAGAAGATTGACGGTTACCGCTCGTTGATCGTGCCTCTCTTCTTCGTTGCCACTGGTGAGCTGAACAACGGAGAGAGATCGTTCACATCGGACCAGATGACCAAGGCCCAAACGCAACTATTCCTGAATTGTTGGGAGCACAATCTCAAATGGGCTCCACCAATAATCAATGACTGGGCGTCCCGTAGCATACAAAATCCGCTTGCTCGCCCTGCGCTAAAACTGATCCTAAAATTCGGCATCGCCGAAGGAATGGAGATGGTCCGTATGTGCCGGAAGGACTATGATTATGACATCCAAGCGATCCTGGATGACGGTCGTAAGGGAAATGTGAAGAT
Source organism: uncultured Methanomassiliicoccales archaeon (assembly GCA_963755265.1). Taxonomy (GTDB): domain Archaea; phylum Thermoplasmatota; class Thermoplasmata; order Methanomassiliicoccales; family UBA472; genus DASXVU01. The sequence goes on from CAVWKV010000084.1 coordinate 45,639, forward strand.
CCTTCCGATGACCGTGCATGCATTCGGGCATTTGGTTGGCCACAACTTCTAGGCTCCAGCTAATGTCCTGGACGTTTCCCTTCCTTCCTCCAAGGAAGGAGGGGGGCTGATTCCCCCCGGATGATCGGGGGAAGACCGTCCACGGCATGTTGGTCCATTTCGGTCCGCCTGACCCTCGCCCTCAAGGCGTAATTATTGCAGGTATTCGTGGCACAGCCGCCGCTGACAATCTGCCTGACCTCATGGACCGTCAAATATCTGACATCCTCCTTTGCGCTCAGCAGGTTCCATTTCACGAACCGATCCCCAAGGGCAAATAGACGCTCCTCAGCCAGGCTCCTGCCGAGTGCTCTAACCGAACGTGACAGTTCCCAGTGCGAACGATACCGATTGACCATGGACCTCACTTCCTCCAGTTTGGAATGGGACAAGCGTATTACGGTCGCCTCGGGACGTAATTTCCTGTGCTTGACCTCCCGCTGATGACCCATCCACTCGTCGAGCAGCGACAAGTTGAGACCGACCAGCAGCCAGGCTCCGGTCTCCCTAAAGATCACGTCTTTATCGATCTCTAGGACACGATCGAACTCTTGGACCATTTGTTCCTCTGTCTCCCACTCGCCCTGCTTGCGCTGTATCTCTTCCAACCGTCTTTCGGATTCCATGATCGATTGCTCCAGGTTCTGCGCGATGTCGGAGCTGTCGATCGCGAGCACTCGGTCGGCCGAAGTCTCGTCAAGAGTAGAGTACGCTCTGGATGTGGGGGGCTCGAACAGGCGATCTAGGACGGCCTGAGGTATCTGTGCGGCCTTGAGGATGGTCACCATCTTAGTCATGTTCCAATAAGCGCGATGGTAGAATGTGCGTACGAATTGCACATCCTCTCCTTCCACTTGGAGATCGCGCCTTATCTGGTTCCAGCTGGCATCCACGATCCCGGCCAGGACCGACCAGTTAAACGGGTACATGACGCCAGGCAGAAACTCATCTGCCAGTACGTTCGAATAGATATCATCGCTCATCGTTGATGTTATGGTCCCTTCCGGCTTATTTACGTTCCCTGAGCAAGTTTCAAGAGCGGGGGAAATGGTATCGGGTCGATGCGCTCCACCACGGTGCGATGTGCCGGGATTGCCCTGCTCGTGCTCGGGCTCTTGACGACCGCATGGTCGATCTACATTGGTTTTGTCAAGTTCTATCTGGTGGTGATCGTGCCAGTGCTGACGAGCGATAATGCGTTAGGCTTGCTCCCGCTTCTTGCTGTCTTCGCTGGGGTCGTCCTGACGACCGTCGGGCCGGCATTTGGCAAGGATCATGCTGACATGCCCAATGGGGGAAAATCTGCCAATGTTGATGAGACACCCGATAAAGGCCGAACTAAAATCGGAGGCGTGGTCCTCATCGGCCCGATACCGATCCTGTTCGGTTCCGACAGGAGCATGACCCTGATCGCAGCGGCCATCAGCATCATGATACTGGCTATCGTGGTTCTACTTCTCTTGTGATAAGATCACCTCAGCAGCCTTTACCAGACCTACCTTTTGTTTCGTCGACAGATCCCGGATGTCGCTAATGATCCGGACATAGTCCCCATACTCAAACCCTGCCCGCCGCAATTCCCTGCCCAGGACTTTCTCAAAAATGTCCTTTTTGCGCATGCTGTCGATTGCCTTGCGCACCGCGTCTCTTTCGTCTGGGCTTAGCTGTGCCAGTGCTCAACCACCTTCAGGAAGTTCTTGAAGATGTCCTCGCCGTGTTCGGTGTTCTCCACCTCAGGGTGGAACTGGAGACCATAATATGGGCGGTCCTTCATCTTGACCGCCTCGATGGGGCAGGCATCGGTGCGGGCTAGTATGTCGAATTGGGATGGCAGCACCTTCACCTCATCGTTATGCGATTCCCAGACATTGAACTGCTTGGGGAGGCCGGCAAAGATCTCGTCTTCCTTCTCTATATAGAGGGTGGCCTTACCGAACTCTGCCTGGTTGGCCGCTTCGGTAGCGCCCCCGAAATGGGTGCACATGAACTGCATGCCGGCGCATATCCCCAGGATCGGGAAGGTCGCACGGTCGAGATAGTCACCGTTGTTACCCATGCGGCAGTCGTCGGTGGCCACGTGCGGCGATCCGCCGGAAAGCACCAACGCATCCACATCGCCGATCTGATCGAACGGTGTCGTGTTCGGTAGGATCTTCGTCTCGACCTTGAGGTACTTCAGGACCCTCCATTCCCGGTGGGTCCATTGACCCCCATTGTCAATGACGTAAACCTTCATTGGGAGATGGAATGGGCACGCCATTAATAAAATCGATGCTGATGACCCCCGTGGAGTGTCTGAAGTTACTTTTGCGTCCCAGGTGGTGTCATTCCGGAGGCGCAATCTTTGCATTCCCTGCGCCTGATGTAGAACGCCCCACCGAAAAGGAACACTAGGAATAAGCTGCCTAATCCGAACCAGCTCCCCATTGTTAGGATAAGAATAGCGAAAATCAGGTTCACTGCGACAAGAAGCAGAAGCAAAAGATCGATGGTGTCGATCAGGCTCTTACCGCATCGGTCACATACATACATCGACCCTCCATTGCATTGTTCGGTTAATCAACTCTCTTATGGGTATTGACCTGCAGTAGCATCGTCTTAGGCCACATGGTCTAGAAAAACCTTTAAGAATCGAGATCGAGGTTGCTCAAAGGAATGAAAGCCGTAGTTTTCGACCTTGGTCACACGCTTATTGACTACTACAGCAATTGGGAGGCTCCAGAGCTCCGGGCGATAGAGCGTTCTTATGATCTTGCGGCCGCAAATGGCTGTGGTGCAGAGGCGGAGGTGTTCAAGACAGAACTCAGGAAAATGCTGGTTGAAGGACGAAAACGCAAGGAAATAGAGTTGGTCGAGATACCGCTCTATCAGGTCCTTGACACCATCTATCAGCGCTTTGGCTGCGACGTCACGGATGATATGCTGGTCGAGGGGATGGATATATTCTATGGCGTATTGGTGGAGGACAGGCATCTTGTGCCAGGTACTCTAGAGATGCTTGAGATGGTGAAGGACAAGGGTTACGCCATCGGCCTTGTGTCAGATGTCGCCTGGGGTTTGCCTTCCGATTATCCCCAGAAGGACATGGAATACTTCCACCTCATGGACTTTTTTGACGACACGGTGTTCTCGACCGACGTCGGGCTGAGGAAACCGCATCCCAAGATGTTCAAGATAGCCCTGTCAAATCTTGGAGCGGACGCTAACCGTTCAGTATTCGTAGGTAACTCGCTCCAGTGCGATGTAAAAGGAGCGTTGGGGGTCGGCATGACCGCCGTGTTGAAGAAATCGGGCTACTACCAGCCCGATGATTCCATTGTCCCCGATGCCAACGTGGACCGTTGGTCCGATCTGGTGGCCATATTGGAAAGGAACGACGCCCTTTAGTCACTCCCACTCGATGGTCGCCGGAGGCTTGTTGGTGATGTCATAAACGACCCGATTCACTTCGGCCTTCATCTCATTGGTGATGCGTGTGGATATCTTTTCCAGGACCTCGTGCGGGATGCGTGAATAGGCCGCTGACATGCCATCGATCGACTCCACCGCTCTGACCGCTATGGTACGTCCATAGGCGCGTCTATCCCCGTGCACGCCAACGGATTGAACAGGCAACAGCACAGCAAAGTATTGCCATGGCAAGGTCATGATCTTCTTGGCCGCGGCCATCTCCAACTCCTCCTCGACGATTACGCAGGCCTCTCGCACTATCTCCACATTCTCCCTCGTCGGCTCCCCGATGACCCTAATGGCCAATGCCGGACCGGGGAACGGCTGGCGCTCGGAGACCTCGATCTCCAAATACCTTGCCAGTTTCCTTACCTCATCCTTGTATAGGTCTCGGAGAGGCTCCACAATCCTCAGCTTCATATCGGCCGGCAGACCACCAACGTTGTGGTGGCTTTTGATGGTGTCCCGGAGGTGGTCTCCCGATTCGATCCAATCTGGAGCGATTGTGCCTTGGACCAGGTAATCTGCCTTGTACCCTTTTGCCTCCCGCTCGAAGACCCGGATGAACTTCTCCCCGATGATCTTCCTCTTCCTCTCCGGTTCGGTTATTCCCTTGAGGGCTTCGAAGAACTCGTCCGAGGCGTCGATCAGACGATAGTTGATGTTGAGCTTGACGAACATCTTGTCAACTGTCGCGGTCTCGCCTTTTCTCATGAATCCATTGTTGACGTAAATGGTCAACAGCCGGTCGCCGATGGCCCGCGACACTAGTACCGCCGCGGCTGTACTGTCAACTCCGCCGGAGCAGGCGATAATGGCCTTGCCCTTGATCGACGCCCTCAGTTCTGCAATCTTCTCTTCCGAGAATTCCTTGGGGTCGAACATCAGGCTTGCACCTCTCTGGAATCTTTCTCTATCTTGTCCGCCATCTCTTTCCGGTAATTTTCCAGTTCTGATGTCAAACGGGGGTCGGACACCGCCAACATCTCGACGGCCAGTATGGCCGCGTTCTCGCCCCTGTCCAGACCAACCGCGGCCACCGGTATTCCGGGTGGCATTTGCACGATGGAGAGTATGGAGTCTAGGTTGACCGCACCGCTCACCGGCACGCCGATGACCGGCTTGGTGGTGTATGAAGCGACCGCCCCAGGGAGGGCCGCTGCGAGCCCTGCCACGGTGATGAAGATCTTCGCATCGCTCTCTCGGACCAGATTCCAAAGGCGCTCTGGGGTGCGGTGCGCGGAGGCTACGACGATCTCCGAATATATACCAAATCTTTGCAGTATGGACAAGGCCTTCTTGCCGATCTCTAGGTCGCTCTTGCTTCCAAGGATGATGAGGACAACGGGCATTGAATGGACTGACCGATTTCTTGTTCTAAAAAGTATCGGTACGACCGTGTTGGTCCTCAAGAATCATGAATTCAGATCAGTTTTTGCTGGTTCGTGCCGATCTTGGGCGCTGGGCGGTTCATTTCGGAGGAGGCAGGGGTAATGGAGAGTGAACCAGGATAGGTCCTCAGAATGTCCTTGACAAGAGCGGGATCCAGCTCCCCTTGTGCGACCCATTCCGCCTCCATGTCCCGATCCAGGATCACCGGCATGCGGTCATGCAAGTCCGCCATGACCTTGGCAGCCGCCGTCGTCACGATGGTAAAAGAGGATAGCACACTACCATCTCCGCCTTGCCAAACATCATAGAGTCCAGCCATGGCGAAATATTCCTCATTCCGTACTCTGATCATGTAAGGCACCTTGCCGTCCTCATTCTTCCATTCATAGAAGCCTGAGGTTGGGACGAGGCAGCGTTTTCTCTTTAGAAGAAAGCGGAAGGATGGTTTTTCGTCCAGCGTCTCGGACCTGGCGTTGAACATCTTGCTCCCGATCTTGACATCTTTGGCCCAGCTTGGAACGAGTCCCCATTGCATCTCCACCAACCTCCTGCCCTCGAGGTCAAGGATCACCGGGGCCGGCTGGCCTGGAGAGATGCCTGGCCGGGACGTGCATTCTACCGATTCCTCTGGAAGCTCGAATCGCTCGAAGAACCTGGCCGTTATCGTCAGTGCGAATCTGCCGCACATACGGTCTCATAAGAGATGGCAGGGCATAAAGAATGCGGAATTGATGTATGACAGAAAGAAAAATGGGATAAAATTGTAAGGTATATTTGGAAAGGGTTTTCGTGATTAGCTCTTCATGATCGCAAGCAGGAAGACCCCGACTGCGATGAGCGCACCGATGACCGCCGCGATTATGTTGACGAAAGCAGTCCAAATCACGTCGCTTAGGTGTATTCCAGCCCCAAGGTCGACCAGCTTTCCGCCGCCGTACATGGTCGCGTAGATCCAAAAGATGGCGACAACCAGTCCGACGACCAGCAGAACGACACCAATGATCCTGCTCTTACCGCTTCCGAAGTAGGCCGTGAAGGCACCCGCTAGCACCATGAACAGGCCGAAAGTCAGCAGGAGTACTGTCAGGAATTCCATTAAATTCATCTTTGCTCACCCTTCTCATTTCATGTCTGAGATATCGGTGTCGACGACCTCTGGGAAGCCTCGCTGAGCGATGTCCAGCCCAATGCCATACGTTCACCTTGGCGCCCCTTTACGGTTTCCGTGTTATTAAACATTTCCCCGTTCAGTGATGACCAGATAATTGAACTAAGTTTGGAGCCAGACCGTTTGAAATCTGTTCGCATTCTAAGGCGAAGACCTCGCCCGGTCCAATACCGCTGCCCAATCTGGCACGTTCGTCAGGGACCCCCTGGCCTCGATCACGAAAGAGGCGGCCGATGCTCCCATCCTAGCACTGTCCTTGATCGAATAATTCCGGTAGATCCCCGCAAAATATCCAGCACGGAACGCGTCACCAGCCCCGGTGGTGTCGACGACCTTGTCCGGCCTTATTGCCGGTATCTCCACCTCACCATCGACAGTGAATATCCTGCTGCCTCGAGAGCCGATCGTGTTGAAAAGTACATCGACATGGTCCAATAAATCCTCTGGACGCTTCGCCCCCAGATACCTCATGGCCGTGCTCAGTTCGTTCTCGTTGCAGAAGAACGCATCGCACATCCCGATGGCCTCCTGGAACGTGTCGGCCGTCCATATGTGATGGATTTCCTGAGCAGGGTCAAAGGAGACCGTCTTGCCGAGCCTGACGCATTCTCTCATGAGGCGCAGATAATATTCTGGACGACCTGTCATGATATGAACGAATTCCGCCTCTTTGGCCGCATCCATCCTCAGTTCAAACTCATCCATCCTTCGCATCGGACCCTGATATACATAGGCGATCTGGTTATGGGAAGAGTCAGACACGATCCACACTGTGGGTGTCTCATATCCGTCGACCTCGACCAAATCCCGCAGATCAACTCCTTTCTCCGTCATCAGCGCCTTGAACTCCGCTGGCATGTCCTTTCCCACGTAAGATGCCAGTGCGGTCGGGACCCCAAGCGCGGCCGCTACAGTTGCAACATTGGCGCCAGTGCCCCCGAAGAATCTCTGCTTCTCCACCACATCGACGGATGTGTTCTTGTCGGGGAACCGCTCCAATGACATGATGAAGTCAATGTTAGTGTGGCCGTAGACACAAAGGAATGGTTTCAAATTCAGGTCCCTTCCTGCCATGCCTCTAGGTATTTCTTTTGTACCGGAGTGAGCTTGTCGATGTTCACTCCCATAGTGCGCAGCTTGATCCGGGCCACGTCCTCATCCATCTCCGGTGGGACGTTATAGACCTCCGCCTTGAGGGTCCTGTGGTTCTTGACCAGGTATTCCAGGGATAGCGCCTGGATGGAGAAGCTCATATCCATAATCTCCGCCGGGTGGCCCTGTCCTGCCGCAAGGTTCATCAGCCTTCCTTCAGCGATCAGGTAGACCTTCCGGTTCCCCGGCAGGTTGTATTGGTCCACGAACTCGCGTACCCGGACCGGCTTGGAGCCGTAGGACTCGAGCGATGGCTTTGAGATCTCGTTGTCAAAGTGACCGGTGTTGCCCAACACGCAACCGTCCTTGACGACCTCCAAATGCTCCCTGGTGACGATATCCTTGCATCCTGTGACTGAGATGATTATATCGGCCTGTTTCGCCGCCTCCAGCATGGGCATGACATTGAAACCGTCCATCTTGGCCTCGATGGCCCTGATCGGGTTCACTTCTGTGACGATGACATTGGCACCTAATCCTTTGGCCCTCATCGCAACGCCCTTCCCACACCATCCGTAACCGGCAACGACCAGGTTCTTGCCGGCAACCAATAGATTGGTAGCGTTCATCCATCCGTCGAAGGTTGATTGTCCAGTTCCATATCTGTTATCGAACAGGTACTTCATCTGAGCATCATTCACGGAGATGACCGGGAATTTCAGCTTTCCTTCTTTTGCCATGGCCCGAAGCCTGATGACGCCGGTGGTGGTCTCCTCGTTCCCCCCCTTGACGTGGGGTAGTTGATTCTGGCGCTCGGTGTGGAGCATTGTGATCAGGTCCGCACCGTCATCGATGACGAATTCCGGATCGAGGTCCAGGACCGCGTTCAGGTTGTGATAGTACTCCTCGGTCGACTCCCACTTCTTGGCATACGTCTCGATGCCGTACTTTTCCCGCAGGGCCAGCGATACTGAGTCATCGGTGGACAATGGATTACAGCTTGCCAGTCTGACCTTTGCTCCAGCCTTTGCCAGAGAAACGGCGAGCATGCCGGTCTTGGCCTCCACATGCAAGGCCATGCCGACCTTGACCCCCTTTAGGGTCTGCTCCCTGACCAGCCTCTCTCTGATCTCTTTAAGAACCGGCATATGCGAGTTGGCCCATTCCAGCCGCCTCACGCCTTTTGTCAGAAGTTCGTTGTCCGTCACCATGAATCACTAGGCCTACATGCAAGGAGGGGAAATTAGTCTTTCGTTCCAGTGAATTGACTGGTGAGGGGTCAGGGATGAGGTCGAGTCTTTGGCATGATCCGGCCGTCCGAGCGGGTCTATCTTCGCAAGCAGAACGGCCGGGCCGAAAGGAGGGAGCCTCCCCTAAGCTCGTCTACCCTATCTGCTCGTTTGGGTCTTTGAGACGGTGACGGCGATGATCCTCTTGGGAATGGGGGCAGGCCGGTGAAACACGGTTAACATATGGGGGAGTCCATGACCTCGGAAGTGGAAACCTCGCCGATAGTCTTCAAGCTCATGGGCGAGCTGGAAGGTCGGAGATCAGCGCACAGCATTTACACCCCGAAGAAGAGACCGCCGAATCGCTTCGAAAGATCGCGCGGCTGAAAAGGATCGCCAAGGGCGACCTTGTAAGCGACCTGCTTACGCTTTCTCTATATGTTACGCTATTTTCGCCCTTCAATTTTCCATTATTGTTCGACAAGGCAAATATATATACCGCATCTGGGTCAATAGACATATCAGTGACCGTTGTGGGGAATACTTCAAGGATCCTGCTCGTGGACGACGAGCCGAACATTCTGGACGTGACTATGGAGTTCCTGTCGCTCGACCCGGAGTTCGAGATCGTTACCGCTCCTTCGGCTATCGAGGGCATTCAGAAGCTAGCAGAAATGGACTACGATGCTGTCGTCTCCGATTACCAGATGCCGGTGATGGATGGCATCGGTTTCCTGAAGGAGGTCAGGAAAAGGAGCAGTATCCCTTTCATCCTGTTCACGGGGAGAGGCCGCGAGGAGATCGTCATCGAGGCGATCAACTCTGGTGCTGATTACTACATCAAGAAGGGGGGTGAAGCCAAAGCCCAGTTCACCGAGCTGACCAATGCCATCAAGCAGGCCATCGCTCGATGCCAGGCAGAGCGGGCGCATATAGAGGCCAAGGAACGTTATCGCTCGCTCTACGAACACGTCCTGAGCCTGGTCTATACGCACGATCTCCAAGGGACCGTTCTTGATGCGAATCCAGCCACCTTGAATCTCTTAGGATATAATAGGGACGATGTGGTCGGAAAGAACATCGTGGACTTCGTCATGCCTCAGCAGATCTCTTCAGCCACCGCCAGCGTACAGGAGATCATCCAGACTGGCAGTCTGAAACGATTCGAGGAGTACAAGCTCCGCCGAAAGGATGGGAAGTATCTCGATATTGAGGTCGCTGGATCATTGGTGAACCGGGACGGCAAACCTATTGCCATTCAGGGAATGGGGCGTGACATCACCGAACGGAAACGGGCTGATGAGATTGCAAGGGATGCTGCCGCCTACGCAAGGAGCCTGATCGAGGCGAGCCTGGACCCCCTGGTCACGATCAATGCGGAGGGCAAGATCACGGATGTCAACCTCGCAACCTCCAGGCTCACCGGGGTACCGCGCGAGAAGATCATCGGGACCGATTTCTCACAATACTTCACCGAGCCGCGGAAGGCGAAAGAGGGGTATCTCAAGGCTTTCGTCGACGGAGAGGTCCGGGACTATCCCTTGACGATAGTCCCCCCGTCTGGCTATCGGATGGATGTGCTGTACAACGCGTCCATCTATAAGGATGACAAAGGAGCGGTAAGGGGTGTGTTTGCCGCGGCCCGGGACGTCACCGAGCTCAGGCTGGCGGAGAAGGAACTGCGGCAGGAACGGGACCGGGCCCAAAAATATCTGGATCTGGCCGGTTTCATCTTCCTAGCCTTAGACAACGAATCGAAAATCACCTTGCTCAACCGGAAAGGGTGCCGGATCCTCGGCTGCGCCGACCCGCCGACCGGAAGGAGCTGGCTTGACTTCATTCCTGAAAAGATCCGGGAGAACATGGGAGAGGTCCTTAGACAACTGAACAATGGCGAGCTGGAAATGATAGAATATTACGAGTACCCCATCCGCACGGTCGACGGAGAGGAGCGTTTGATCGCTTGGCACAACACGGCCTTGCGCGACGAGACCGGGAGGATCGCCGGTACTCTCAGCTCCGGCGAGGACATCACTGATCGCAGAGAGGCGTCTGAAGCGATCGCCGAGAAGAACAAGAAGCTCAACCTGTTGACAAGGATAACATTACATGATGTCCAGAATCAAATCGTTGTTCTCAATGGATTGATCCAACGGGTCCGGCATGAATCGGACCGTTCCGTCTCAATAGGATCCCTGACGAAAATGCTGCGCGCCACCGAGAAGGTCCAGTCATGCCTCAATTTCGCACGCGAGTATCAGAGATTGGGGAAGACCCCGCTGAGCTGGCAGAACCTCCACGAATGCCTGGTAGACCTCGTGTCCAGTTTCGATTCGAAATACATTCGTCTTGAGGTGGACGTCGACGGTTGGGAGATCTTCTCTGACGCGATGCTGAACCGGGTCTTCTTTAACCTTGTCGACAACACCGTCAGCCACGGTCAAAAGGCAACGAGGATCGGTATATCTGCACGGGAGCACGAGGGGGAGCTTATCCTGTGGTATGAGGACGACGGCTTGGGTGTGCCGGCGGAGCAGAAGGCAACGATCTTCGAGGCGAGACAAGGGGACGAGGGGCATCACGGCCTCATGATGGCAAAGGAGATACTGACAATCTCCGGCATCACCATCGAGGAGAAAGGCGTGCCCGGACAGGGAGTGTTGTTCGAGGTCAGAGTCCCCTCGGAGGCATACCGGAGACGTTCCCACTAGCATTTGTGCGGGTGGGAATCAAGATCAACCGGCCACGTCAAACAACTTAAATATGGTACAACAGATGTTTTATGGCGCGCCGACTAAGCATATTGACGGGATGGTTCGGTGTCGGATCCCGTGGCCGGTCGCGCATTACAAATTCACGTTTAGGTGACTATATATTTATTGGTTTCATTTGAATATTCTAAATGTTTTCATTTAATATAGCCTCATGACCGTTCGACATGAATGCACTGGCTAAATTGAGAGATCTAGCGCATTCATCCCGAACGGTCGAGCCAGCCATCAATGAGGATAACTAGTCTTTTGATGCCATTTCGAACTTCAAATGGTCGGATATCTCCTTCACCATGTGCCCTAGGTTACGACGGTTGTTGAACCCAGCAATCAGCGCGCACCTCCTCTTCCCGTCGTCCGCCAGTTCTTTCGCGGAAGAGATGATGTTAGGCACCGCCCGGGTCAATTCGTCCACGATGCTCACGTTCGCCGCCATGGAGGTTCTCGAAACCGGGTTCAGGTCGATGGAGATCACTTTCTTCCCAGTCTTTGCAAGGGCCTCCGCCCGGTCCCCGTCCTCAAGCGGGATGAGCACGACGTCGGCGATTCCGATTCCTTCGCTGGCACACAGCGCGCGATCCGATGCGATCCCCTGTAGCGTATAATCCTGGACACGGCCTAGGACGTCCTTGGCCCCCTGCGATTCAAGATAGGCACACACCAGCTCGATCCGTTCCACGGAACGGTGGAACAGGTTGACCTCAAGCCTGGCATTGATCGTCTTGGAGAGCTCTATCAGTTCCTTCGGGGCCAACGCAGCGGCGTTGCCATTTACGGTGATTACCGGCCGTTCTGCTTCCATCAGCATCGCGGCCGCCACTCGCTCCGCCAATTGGGCTGGCGGCATTGTCTTTTCTCCAATTAGATAGTCGAAAGCTTCACCCCGACCGTGGGCGATCAGCCCGGTCGGTGCGACGATGCCTTGCCGCATCATCTCCGACATCCTCTCCCTAACGACCAATGATTTGTAACGGGGATGATCCCTAGAGATTTCCACAGTACACAGAGAGAATAATAGGGTTTAAATGCTTCCTGATGTTAGAACCGATGAAGGCATTTGCGTAGCCATCTATCAAATGGCTATATAATATCGTAAAACGGAACCGTGCAAAAAGACTAAAAAGGTCCAAACTAAAACATAATAAAGGTTTGCACAATGCTTTTATAGCAAATGTCCATTTCTAGTATTAACACCGGACAGGAAGCGGTGTGAATGGTGAACCATGCAGTTTCTTGGAAAGGTCCAAGAAGTGACTTTTGACGGCAGGATAATTGTCAAAGGCTCCTTTGCGCCGATAATACGGTCCAGAGTAGTCGACAACCGCAATAAGATTGTGGGGAAGGTTCTGCGGATCTTTGGTCCTGTTGATTCACCATACGTCACGATCGAGCCTACCGGTGATTATAGCCTGCTCTCTGCCATAGGGAAGCAGGTATACGTGGAAGGGGTCGAAGAACATGGCAAAACCAAAGGAAGGGACCGAAGAAGTTGAAAGATGCCCAGAGTGCAATAGCGGGCACTTGGTTAGGGACTATGAGAGGGGTGAGCTCATCTGCGAGGAATGCGGCCTCGTTATCGATGATCAGTTCATCGACCTCGGACCGGAATGGCGGGCCTTTGACGTAGAGCAGGGCGAGAAAAGGGCCAGAACCGGCGCGCCGATGACCTATACCATTCACGATAAAGGACTTTCCACCGAGATCTCTTGGAAGAATAAGGACAGCTACGGCAAGAGCATTCCAACCAGGAACCGGGCCCAGCTGTATCGTCTCCGGAAATGGCAGCGGAGGATCCGCGTCTCCAACGCTACAGAAAGGAACCTGGCCTTCGCACTGAGCGAGCTGGATCGAATGGCGTCAGCGATGGGTTTGCCGCGAAATGTGCGCGAGACCGCAGCAATGGTCTACAGGAAGGCGGTCAACAAGAACCTCATACGTGGCAGGAGCATAGAGGGCGTGGTCGCGGCCTCGTTGTATGCAGCTTGCAGGCAATGCAATGTGCCACGTACATTGGACGAGGTGGCGAACTCCTCGCGCGTCGGTCGTAAAGAGATCGGCCGTACCTATAGGTTCATGACCCGCGAGCTAAAGTTGAAGTTGATGCCCACTCGGCCGCAGGACTATGTGCAACGGTTCTGCTCCGAGCTCAAGCTCTCCGGTGAGGTCCAGTCGAAGGCAGCGGACATATTGAAAGACGCTGCCAAGAAGGAGCTCACATCCGGCCGTGGTCCGACCGGTGTTGCGGCAGCGGCCATCTACATCGCCTCCATACTGTGCAACGAACGCAGGACGCAGCGTGAGGTAGCTGATATTGCGGGGGTCACCGAGGTCACTATCCGTAACCGGTACAAGGAACTCACCGACAAGCTCGGCATCGAGATACAGCTCTAAACTCCTACTGGCCCGTCCTTTTTGGGCCAATTAAATCTGTTAATCATTACCTTTTTATCGCTAGTCTGCAATAGGATTATATTCTGTCAGTGTGACGTTATGCAACGCAAGAACATGCTCCTCAAGCCGATGGCTGCCTGGCTCATCATCGCCGGTCTTCTCATCGTTATCTCAATCTTCTATGCCATCTTCGCTGCGCACACCATTGGGGTGATCGACGGTATCTTGCTTATGCTGGTCCTAGTCCTGGTCGCTGCATGGGAAATGACCGTAGCCCGTTCCGTTTGGGGGTCGCAGGTCGGTGAACGCGAGAATATAATCCGTTCTATGACGGTGTCCCTGCTTGCCCGTGCATTCCTGATCTATCTGATATTTGATGTGAACGCATTCGATAAGATCAGCCATTTCGGCAATCTGAACTCTAGTCAGCAGACTGGACTAGTGCTATCGGTGTTGTCGATCATCTCCGGGGTCATCGAGCTATCGGTCCTGATAATAGCCATCAGGAAGAAGGAATACTTCCAGCCCTCAAAGGAAGAGCTAGAGAACGCCCTGCGAAAGATCGGGGGGGCGGCGGTCAAATCAGTATCGGAATGCCCCAAATGCAGCGAGCTGGTCGAGCTGGAATGGACCCTGTGCCCGAACTGCGGTTCAACGTTGCCGAAGTATTGTGCCAGCTGTGGAGAGGAGCTCAATACCGTTCAGGACGTGTGCCCGAAGTGCGGCACCAAGGTCGAAGCGCCAATGTCGCTGAAGGCCATGATCCAGACGCTGAAAGCCAGCGCCGAGTCCCCGGCAATGCAGGAGACCCGATCTGCTAGGTATGCCAGGCTGGCGGAGGCTCAGCTGAAGGGCGGGGATGTGGAAGGTGCGGTCGAGTCCTATAAGAAGGCGGTCCAATTCACCGAGTTCAGCCGCAAGCGGACCAACTTCATGGTCAAGATGGCCGTGATTCTCAACAACACTGGCAGGAAGGACGATGCCATGAAGTTGCTGGAGGCATCCTTGGAGATGGAACCGGAAGATTGGGCAGGGGCCAAGAAGGTCATCGAGGACATCAAGAACGACAGATCGGCTGGTAGTTCGAAAGTGGGCACCGCAGTCCCATAATCTATGGCTTTACTCTCTTCAGCTTCATGTAACCTATGGCGTCTTTTGAAACGCGGGCGAACAGGATATCCTTTTTGACCCCGTGGGCTAACCTGATGGCTCGAGATATCTCTGCCCATACGGTCGAATAATCATCGGGGACCGCGTGGACTAAATATTCTGAATGGTGGCTGGAAGGGTCTCCCTTATAGACCCGGAAATGTGTGCCGTACTTGAATCCAGTCTTTACAACGAGCTTACGACTTCGGAGGTCGGAATAGGCAAGCAGGCGCATATCGAAGTCCGGCTGAATCTCCTTGGCCCGCTTAAGGAAGGTTCGTTCCGCCATCTTCCTCCCCGTCCCCACCGCCCGTAGAGATAGTCGTCCGTGCTCGATCAGATACGCGGTCTCGATGAACGAGAGCTGCAGCATCTTCCCGATCTTCTTCCCGTAGAAACCGTATTGGTAGAGCTTGGTCCCATGCGATTCGTCCAGTACCAAGATGCTGCCTTCCATGAGCAGCCCCTCGGGGACCTCTTTCATGGCATTGTCGTTCAGCTCTCCCTTGGGATCGGCGTTCTCTGCTGTATAGTAGGTGATGTCGCCTTCTTCATCGACGACCGCCAGTAACAACTCTTTGCGGGTCCGTTGCGACATATCTGCCTGACGCATGAGCTCGACGATGTTGAAGATATCACGTTCTGAGATCGCCAGAACCCAGAGGTTCGTCTGAGTGGTGGTGGGCGTGCCTCCGCGTGGATACAATCTGAAATTGAACTCACCTGAGTCGTTCTTCACGACATAGCCGCGTTGTCTCAGATCACGATAAACGATGAAACGTGTCTCAAGATCATTGTGCATGGCTGCCGCCCGCCTCATGAGGTCGGCGAAATCGATCTTAACACCATCGGCGAAGACCTCAAGACGGTCTCCCTCCAAGAGGTGTAGGGCCTCGAGCAGGTCCAGATGCAACGATCCGCCGGATTGTGGATAACCGAAGAAACCCTTACTGTATATCTGGCTGGCCTCCCTTTCATCCTCTATCACAACGGTGTCACCAACCAGTTTGCCAGGCATGCAACTTGAAGACCGAGGGCGTAGTTAAAGTTTGACCCCTGAGACATCATCGCTACAATCGGGTTTGTCTTGAGAGATTATTTATCCTCGAACTAACTCTATTATTTTGTTAACAACAATCGGTTAACATCTTGGAAGTGAAATTAATGGATGAATTGGATATTTTACTCTCGGTGATAGAGAATCCTACTCGCCGGAGGATTCTGGAAGCTTTGGTCCGGGAGCCCCACTACCCCTTGCAGCTTTCCCGAGAGCTCGGAATGAGCCAACAGATAATAATGAAACATCTCAAGGTGTTGGAGGATTGCCGCATGGTGCGCTCATACCCAGAGGAGAGCGACCAGGGCGGGCCGATGAGGAAGCGGTACGTGCCGATCAGCGGATTCACCATCATCGTTGATGTCGGTTCGGGATTGTTCAGTGTCGAATCGTCCCGGAGGGAGATGGAGGAAGAGCCAGGACATCAGAGGGCACTGGCAGAAGGGGAAGCCAGCATCCAGGACCCTACCGAAAGGGTTATGATTCTGAGGCGAGAGTTAAGTGTCTTGGACGGAAAGTTGGATGAGCTCCGCAAGAAAAGGGAGGAGTACATCGACCAGAAAGAGAGGCTCTTGGACGAGGCTGTCCACCTGGTCGAATCGGCGCCGTTGGACTATGGACAGCGCCATGTGGTGTTCGAATATATCCAACATCCAGACGTGGATCCTGGGCAGCTGGCAGACTACTTGGGACTAAGGGATAATGTGGTCAGGGAGATACTAAGACCGTATCAAACGAGGGATGATGAAGATGGCTGAAAGAAGCAAGGCACAGGAAACAGCAGACCGATATATCGCACGCATGAAGATCGCCAGGGACGAGGCAAAAAAGGCCTTCGACAAGAGCATGTCCGAGATCGACCAGATTGGCAATGAACTGTATGAGGACATGAGGATCAATCTGAAGGATTCCGGGGTCGACATTGACAAGATGCAGGCAAAGGTGAAAGAAGGTCTGATAAGGGACAAGGAAGAGCTGAAGAAGGACTTCTGGCAGGTCGAAAGCCACCTGGTCAAATTCGGCGAGGACGTTGAAAAGGAGATAAGGAAGGCCTTTAAGCAACCTTGATATAGAAGAGCAAACAATGTACTATATCGTAAGTAGTTGTCAACTAATAGTTGATAACTAAAAAAAGGTGATAGAAATGGCAGAGGAATGCAGAAAGGAAATGGCACTGGCACCGTGGTTCTGCTGGAGCCGGGGAAACATGCTCGAGAACCTGGAACGCATGTTTGGGGAGTGGAACGTCCAGTTCGGCGGGGACCTTCGACCAGCCATTGTCGAGGCTAGATCGCCGAGGGTGGACCTGAAGGATGAAGGGGACAGATACGTTCTACAAGCAGACCTCCCTGGCATGAAGAAGGAAAACGTGACCATCGAGATCTCCGATGAATACCTGGAGATCAGCGGGGTCAATGAGGAATCGAAAGAGGAGATTGGCGAAGGTTACATCTGGAAGGAGAGAGGCAGAACCGGGTTCTTCCGACGAATGCCGTTGCCGGAAGATGCCGATCCTGAGAAGGTGAAGGCAAAGATGGACGACGGGGTGCTCGAGCTGATCGTCATGAAACGCCCCGATATGGAGCCTAAGAAACGAAAGGTCGATGTGGAGTGATATCCACCATAAACAAGGAATGAAGATGAGCGATTCGGAAAAAGTATTGAAGGTGGCTGAGGCCAAATCGAAGGATGCCGGTCGGGGGATAGCCAGGGTCGACCCAGCGGTCATGGAGGTCCTCGAGATTACCGCCGGCGATGTGGTACAGATCGAAGGCAAGAAACGGACCGTGGCGATCGTTTGGCCAGGATACAATGAGGACGCGAACCGAGGCTTGATCCGCATCGACGGCACGATCCGCCGGAACGCCAGTGTAGGCATCGATGATAAGGTCGCACTGCGCAAGGTCCAAGTCAAACCAGCCCAGAAGATAGCGTTCGCGCCCATGGAGGAACTCAAGATCATGGGGGGCGAGGAATATCTGGGCCAGGCTCTCGAGGGCCGGGTAGTGACCCGTGGCGACGTGATCGAGATCAACGTGATGGGGCGCAGGATAGACCTGGTGGTAATGACCCATTCCCCCACGACGGATGCAGTAATGATCATGCGCGACACCGATGTCAAGATCTCGGAGAAGCCATCAAAGGAAGGCATGTCCAAGATCCCTAAGGTCACCTACGAGGACATTGGCGGACTGGGGGACGAGGTGAAGAAGGTCAGGGAGATGATAGAGCTCCCACTGCGCCACCCCGAGCTGTTCGAGCGATTGGGCGTAGAAGCACCCAAAGGCGTTCTCCTGCACGGCCCTCCAGGCACCGGCAAGACACTTTTGGCCAAGGCGGTCGCGGGTGAGACCAACGCCAATTTCGTCTACATCGGCGGACCGGAGATCATGTCCAAGTTCTATGGCGAATCCGAAGAACGCCTGCGCGAGATATTCAAGCAGGCGGAGGAGAACGCCCCGACGATCATCTTCATCGACGAGATAGATTCCATTGCGCCTAAGCGCGACGAGGTCACTGGAGAGACTGAAAGGCGTGTAGTGGCACAGATGCTGGCCCTGATGGATGGCCTTGAGTCAAGAGGAAAGGTAGTGGTCATCGGGGCAACCAACCGCCCTAACGCGTTGGACCCGGCATTGAGGCGTCCAGGGAGGTTCGACCGAGAGATCGAGATCAACATCCCGAACCAGGAGGGCAGACTGGACATATTGGGCATACACACCCGGGGCATGCCGTTGGAAAAGGATGTGGACCTGGATAAACTGGCCCGCCTCACGCATGGATATGCTGGTGCGGACCTGCAGGCACTCACGAAGGAGGCGGCCATACACTCGCTGCGCCGGATACTTCCGGAACTGGACCTGGAGCTCGAGAGCATTCCGTCGGAAGTGCTGGCCAAGATCGTTGTGAAGAAGGAGGACTTCTTCGCCGCCTTACGAGATATGCAACCGGCCAGCCTTCGCGAGGTCCTGATCGAATCGCCGAACCTCCATTGGTCCGAGATAGGCGGATTGGCCGACGCCAAGAAAGAGCTCATAGAAGCGGTGGAGTGGCCGCTCAAGTACGGCATGCTCTTCGATAAGATGGATGCCAAGCCCCCGAAGGGGATACTGCTGTATGGCCCTCCCGGTACTGGCAAGACCATGTTAGCCAAGGCGGTCGCCACCGAAAGCGAGGCGAACTTCATCAACGTGAAGGGGCCAGAGTTCCTGAACAAATGGGTCGGCGAGTCGGAGAAGGCGGTCAGGGAAACGTTCCGGAAGGCGCGCCAAGCAGCTCCATGCATCATATTCATTGACGAAATCGACTCGATCGCCCCGGTGCGCGGGACCGGATCGGACTCCCAGGTGACCGAACGGGTCATCAGCCAGTTACTGACGGAGATGGATGGGTTGGAGTCGCTGCATAATGTGGTGGTGATCGCGGCCACCAACCGTCCGGACATAATCGACCCGGCACTTATGAGGCCCGGCCGTTTCGACAAGATGGTCCAGGTGAAAGTACCCGATCTGGAGACGCGCAAGGCTGTGCTCGAAGTGCATCTGAGGTCAAAACCGCTGGCGAAGGACGTTGACATCAACGACATAGCCCGTCGCACCGAAGGATATACCGGTGCAGACCTCGCTGCAGTGGCCAACGAAGGGACCATGCTGGCCATCAGAGAGCTCGTCGCCGAAGGTGGCGACATAACAGAAGAACTGGTCAACGCAAAAAAGGTGACGATGGCCCATATGCTGGCAGCGATAGAAAAGTATCGGCCTTTATCCAAGAAGGAAATAAACAAGTTCGAAATGGCCTACAAGGATTTCGAGTACGTGAGGTGATTACAATGGCAAGAACGGAGAGGAAAAGGAGTGACGACATCGATGATCTCTTCTCCACCTTCGACGAGGAGTTCGAGGAGATGAGGGCGCGAGTGGACCAAATGATCGAACAGATGCTGAATGGACAACTCGGTTCAGGTGAAGAGACTAATTCATATGAGGTCTCCGTGTGGGTAGGACCAGACGGCAAACCCCATGTCCAGGAGTTCGGGAAAGAGGGGGGCCAGGTACCTGTCGAAAAGAAGAGGGGATCATCGCGCGAGCCGCTCACGGACGTGATCGAGGAAAAGGACAAGGTCAGGGTCATCGTCGAGCTCCCGGGCGTGGAGAAGAACGACATTGATGTCAGCGCTGAGGACGCTTGGCTTAACATAAGCGTGGACTCGGACAGCAAGAAGTTCTCTAAGCACATCGAGCTGCCGTGCAGGATAAAATCGAAAAGCGTTTCTGCCAGCTACAAGAACGGGGTGCTGGAGATAACGATGGATAGGTCGTCACCAAAGAGGCGGAGGAAGAAGACCATAGTCCAATGAAGGTCTCCGATCTCAAATTAATTGTGCTGCCTGGCTCAGAATTCTTGAGATTCTGGGCCTCTGTTTTTTTCCCAATGGTTATATAGAAGAACAGATGAATCTAGTTCCTCGTGCAGCGCGATGAGCTCATCAACGGCGTGCGAGGCACGCTCGAGAAGGTAGGGTTCACGGTCTCCAAACCGCTGAACATGCGCAGCATAAGCTTTGACATCGTGGCTAGGCGCGACAAGACCCTGCTCCTGATCAAGATATTGTCTAACGTGGATGCTTTCTCCAAAGACAATTCCGAGGAGGTGAAGACCCTGGCCGAAGCGCTCGGCGGCTCACCCTTGCTGGTAGGAGAACGCTCAGGCGCGGGAGAGATCGAGCAGGGCATCGTCTACTCGAGATTCAATGTCCCGATCATATCGCTGAGCACGCTGAAGGACCTTCTTTTGGAAGCGGTCCCGCCGTTCATCTTCGCCGCCCCAGGCGGTCTTTACGTCAAGCTGGACAGCGATCTTCTGAAACGCCTCAGAGAGGAGAAGAGTATCTCGCTGGGGAATCTGGCCGAGGTGGCGGGTGTGTCCCGCAGAACTATCCAGATGTACGAAACGGGAATGGGGGCGATGATCGATGTGGCCATCCGTCTGGAGGAGTACCTGGACTGGCCGATCGTGCTCCCGGTGGACCCCCTGTCCTACAAGCCTGAGGTGTCCGACAAAACCAAAGTCAACATGGAGAAGTATGACGAGTTCACCAAGGAGGTCTTCTCGATCCTGACCGGCCTCGGGCTTACCATCACCCCGACCCAGAAATGTCCGTTCGAGGCCTTGACCGTGGACCATGACATGCTCATCCTGACCGGCCTGGGTAAGGACGGCGCCAAGCTCCGGGAAAAGGCCCGGATGGTCGCCGACATATCCGTGGTCACTGGCCGCGAGTCGGTCATATTCATCGAGAAGGTGCGCACACACCAAAGCATTGAAGGGACCGCCCTGATCGGACGCGATGAGCTGCAGAAGATTCAAGAATCAGAGAAGCTTCGGGCACTGGTCATTAAGAGAAGTGAACCTGATGAGAAACGTTGAGATCAATGGCTCCACGATACAGTTCCTACCGGTCGTGAAGGGCCTTGTTTCCGAAGGCGATTCGGTAGAGAAGGCCATCAACGAGGAGAACCCTGACGCCGTGGCCATTTCAATTTCGAAAGAAGAATTGGTGGCCCTAGGCAACAAGGATGATTATGATAAATACGAACCTAGCGACATCGAGGAGATATACGGCGTTCTCCTGGAAACGTTCGGAGATGTCAAGATACCGCCGCCTTGCTATGTGAAGGCTCGAGATGTCGGAACCTCGAAGAACATTACCCTGGTGCCGATCGACATGAACGAAGAGCTCTACACAGAGACGTACTGCTATGAGATCGGAGGGTTGGACCTGATCAGGGAGTCCATGTTCGTCAAGCGGGCGCACCGCAAGCGTTTCGATTTCGCCTCAGTGGGTGCCTTCGTCGTCGATTGGGATAAGAAGATCAACAAACCAGGCGGATTCCGCAAGCTCAACCAGAAACGAGAACAGCACATGGCCGAAGCTCTGCGGAACCTTACCGGAAAGTACCATAATATCTTGGCGGTCATCGAATATGAGCGGTCGGCGAGCGTGGAAGGGCTCCTGAGCGAGGACCAGTCTCAACATTCTTAAATAGCGGCCAGCTGTCTCTCTGGTTGATGCCTGAGGATAGCGGCGGAACAGCTTGGGCCAAGTTCTCGGCCAACGGGGATCGGCTCATCGCGTTCCTGGAGAAGGGACGCCTTTCGATCGTCGGCATCTTCGTCTACGTCATCATTTTGGCCTTGGGCCGGGACATGGCCGAGTATGTTCTTCTGGACCCGTCATTCCTGGTCGGAGGCAATCCGTGGATATACAGCATCGCCGAGCACTGCGCATTCTATGTCGTTGTCTTCCTCGGTCTTGTCCTATTGCTGACGGCATTCTCGGGCAGGGGGTTCAGGAAAGCTTTGAACCTGATAACCAGCATCTACTGGATTATCCTCCTTCCCCCTTTCTTGGACCACTTCCTGTTCGGGGATAACCAGGGTTATGCGTACTTCTCCTGGACCGACCTCGTCAATGCATTCTTCCATTTTAGCGGTGAGTCATTCCACCCGGGGCAGGGATTGGAGGTGGCGACATTCCTATTTGCCCTCTTCGCATATGTCATTTGGACGCAACGGAACAATCTGTTCTTCCTTAAGGAGAGGGCGGAGACGCTGCTCCGCGTCGGTTTCCTGATACTGTTTACAATTGTCTCAATGTTCATAATGGCCACACCCGGAGCTTATCTGCCGGTCGGGGTTGTCAATGGATCGCAAGTGTTCCCTTACTTCGACCAGACAAAGTTCTACCAGTTCCATCTCTTCCTTTTCATGTATTATCTGTTAGCTGGCCTCTTGCTAGTCACGGTCATCTCCTATATGGCAATGAAACGCTCCTTCCGTAGGATGATCACCAGCATGAGGCCGTTCCAGACCCTCCTCTTTGGGATGGTTGTCGCTGGAGGCATCGTTGTAGGTTGGAAGTCTGTGAACGCGTCATTGGTCTTCTCGATCACGACGAGTCCCTATTGGGTCAACATCGAGTTCGTCGTCATGTCGGTTGCCTCCGCCCTGATAGCTTGGCAGGTAAGCACGATATGGAATGACATTTCAGACAGCCGATTCGACGACCCAGGCAAAGAGGGACGAGCAATCGCTTCCGGTGTTGTCAACCGGACTACTGTTCTCCAAGGGTCCATAGTGCTCATGATCGTGGCGTTGCTGGTGGCATACCTTCTGTCACCCATCGAGTTCCTGATCCTTTCAGCAGTGTTCGTCCTCTCCTTCCTATACTCGTTCCGCCCCGTTCGGTTCAAGAACTACACCATGAGTTCGGTGATGGTTGGACTGGGCGCGTTTCTGGCGTTCGTCTACGGATTCCTGACGCCGTTCTCTGTTGTCGACACACAGTACTCCTACGATAAGCCCATCAACTACCTGACCGGCGCGGTCGATGTGGCCCCGCTTGATATCTCCTCGATCGTGATAGGAATGATCATTTTCCTAGGCCTGGTCATTGGATCAATGGTTACCGATTTGGACGGGTATGAGGAGGATCGTAGGGCTGGGGTAAGGACGATATACACCACACTTGGGATCGAACGCGGCCTAAAGGTCGTGTCGGCGCTCATCTTCGTCGCCTCGCTAACGACCCTTGAACTGTTCAATGGAACGACGGACCTCGTTATTTTTCCAGTATTAGGTGCTGCGGCAGCGATCACCTTCTACAAATATCGCAATCCAAAGATCGTCATGGCCCTGGCATTGTTAGGATTCGTCTATGCAACGTTCCGCTATCTTGGAATGATCTGATTCAAAGGGAGGAGAAAAAAAGACTCGGGAACGATGGGATGGCCTCCGATAACAGAGCCCTCCAATCCTTATCCCCAAACGCGATGTTCTCGGATGCATTGACGATGCCCTCATATTTGACCACGTTTTCAAAGAAGCGGTCGACGTCAACGACCCCGACCAGCCAATGAAGTATCGGTGCGATCAGTTCCGCCGCCTTCATGTCCCTGACGATGTTGTCTCGGGACAACTTGTCATATAAGGAAAGCGGATCTCCCTTCGGGGATGTGAGAAGCAGGTCAATGGCTTTGGAAGCGTTCTTGGCGGACATAAAGGAGTATGACATGCCCTCCCCGCTGATCGAACTAGTCATACCGGCAGAGTCGCCCACTGCCAACGTCCTCTTGGTGTGCAAACGTTTTCTGGCCCGGAGCGGTATCGGATGAGAACTGAAGGCATCATAGGAAGGGCGGATCCCATTGGTTCTGCCCATGTAATCCGAGACACGCCCCAATCCATCCCTCAACTGCTGATGAGAATAACCGGAACCGACAATTCCGATGTTGCAGCCCGTTCGCATTGGGAACATCCAACCCATGAGGGGAAAGCCCGGTCCCCAGCGGATGCTCTTGGTCGGAGTGTCAAGCATGAACATTTGCGCCAAATTGCCATGGTCGACCCTGTCATCGCATTCCCCTGCCATACCTATCGAAGAATATGTTCCCGGATACACACCGAACAATTGGTTGGAGTTCTTGCTGATGGCGCCTTCAGCGATTACTAGGGCACGCGCCTCCATCTTCTCGCCGTTGACGCTGACTTCAACTCGGTCGGCGTATTCCTTTACATTTTCCAGCCTTGCTCCGATTATAAGTTTGCATCCAGCATCCTCAGCCTTCCTTGCGAGGAATTCGTCAAATTTCGCCCGGCGAACAACGGAAATAAGCGTTCGTCCAACATCAATATCGTGGTGATTGTCGCCTATGATGATGCTGATTCCAGTGACATTGCGCTCGATGAGACCGTCCGGAATTGCGAACTCCAGGGACTTGGCTGCCCGCCTCATCAGTCCACCAGCGCAACATTTGTATCTGGGTATCTGGTCGCGCTCCACCAACACCGTACGGTAACCCTTCCTGGCCAGCAAATATGCCGCATACGACCCGGAAGGGCCGGCGCCGGAGACAATCACATCATGCAAGGTGTTGACCAGCCGGGTTCTTATGGCTGATTACGCCTCCGCCCGTACCGTTCTATCACCGCTTCTGCTCCAACGATTCCAAGAACACCAAAGAATGGGAACATGGATTGCAGTATCAGGTTCACATTCCCAGGCAACATATTGATGATTGATCCGGTCGTAAGTATGTTTACTGCCTGTTCGTTGAATTGCCATGAACTTGCCGTTGTAGGATTGTTGTTATAGTAGACCCACAGAGTGGGGGCACTGCCTGCGGTATAACCTGGGGCGTAGCCAATGGCCATAGCGATGTCGGGGGTACCATCACCATCGAAATCGCCGATGGCAACGCATGTGACGACGTAGTTATTGGTACCGACGGCCGTGCCCGCCATGACCACCGGTATGGATTGCGCCGTACTGAAGGCCTGGCCATTATTGGTGATCACATACAGGGCGTGGCTCGTATCTGAGCTGCTGATATCCGTCGTACCAACCACGATATCGACATAACCGTCGGTCTTATGCCCTGCGCTTGTGGCTATATCAGCATTTGAACCGATGTCGCCTACAGCCATACAGCTGATGTAGTAGTTGCTGGTTATCGGTATACTCGCTGTCTGACCATTAACCCAATTAACATTCAATGGATAGGACGTAATGTCCAACAGTTTAACGCACAGGGTTTTGTTGGTTGACGACAGGGTATCAGTTGCCGTGACTTTGATGTAATACAGGCTATTCGTCATGTACACAGAGTTGGGGAACGAATAGTAGTAATTTTGAATTCCCGCCCCAGTTACCTGGAACATCGGTATGTATGTAACCCCGTCAAGGGAGTAGGACACGGTGAAGGTCCCTCCCAGACTCGTTGTGTTGGCTTCCATGGTCAGATAGTGCAACAAGTAAGACCGGTCCGTGGCCGTGTTGGGAATCTCCCATATCCAGTTCAATTGTTTGGCTACAGTAAATTTCGCTGACACACTAATGTAATCGAATAAAACTGGTACTGATGTAAGCGACCCTGAAGCTGTCGCATTATTTTGGAACTTGACGAGAATTGCATTACATCTAGCATAGGTGTTAACGCCGTCCGCCATCAGGTTAATGGTATAGGTAAGCTCAGCCCCACCATTATTGGTCGGTGTAATAGTGGTATTAACCCAATTGACACCATTGTACACAAAGATTGCTGTTTTTCCGTTGTAGGGATTTTGTTTGCTTGTGGCTGCAAGTACCTTGAAGCTTATGGTAAGCGTGGCGTTGGTCACAGGATCGCTCGCATATGTTGATGGTGCTGTCGCCATTGCAACATCAAGCACTTTCCCCGCATTTGTTGTTGTTTTTCCCAATACCCAATCGTACTTATTATCGTTAGGTGCCAGCAGATTGGCGGCCATCGTCGAGCTGTTCCCTGTCGTGTCCACCCCGGACACCACTGTTGAGGGCACATCAGTGATCACCGAGGAATTTTGATAGACCTCGGTTAGATTCTGCCATCCGCCATTCGCCAGACTCGCGTTAGTTCCGCTGACTGCAGCATTCAAGGTAAGGCCGCTTGCAAAGGTCACCGGATACTGGACATCTGTTGATACAGTGGTTATCGGTTTGGTTAATATTGTGTAGATATTTCCAGTATACCCAGTTGCTGTGCTAGTTCTTATTATGTCTGGATAACCGTTATTATCTAGGTCCGCGACCTTCACTAGCGCGATCCTTCCTGTCGGGTTATTCCCTGAGGTTCCCCAGGGGTTCGATCCGGGAACCGACGGGCTGACGTTGGGTATGTATGAGGCACTGGTGTTGAAGCAGGCATCGAACGGATCTGCGATCGATGAATTCCCAGCCACACTCTTCCATTGGCTCAACCATATGCTGGTCGTTCCGTTCTCATAGACTGCTACAATATCGTCGCATCCGTCCTTATTGAAATCTCCGACCGCAATGCTCATCGCCGCCGGATTGTTATTACCGTTCGCTTGGGTTTGTTGGGCGACCCCTTGCAGACCATAAGCTGCCTGATCGTAATTTCTAGTTCCATATAATGGAGTCATTTCCCAATTCGTTGCACCTCCGTTGTTCCATAGGACGTAAATGCCGCGGTTGAAGTACATTGCCGTATTGGCCGTTGGACTCGTTTCGCCACTCTGGCTTGTTGCTGTGGAATAGACAACAACATGGACTACGCTAACGACAAGGTCGGTCCTCCCATTCCCGAAATCACCGGACGCCATTGCTGCTATGATGTCATATGATGAATAGCAGATCGTACCGTCGGGGGCGGTTTTCATGAAAGTACCGTAATAAGTTGAGTAAACTGTGGAATCGGCGTTTGCCATCCCAGTATCGCTCGTGCTATTGTCGTGAACCCCTCCTGGAGTCCCATCTATGGGAAGCGCTATGACATACGGCATGGACCACTCGGTACCATCCACACTTAGACTCTTATACCAGGCTACGGCAACGGTTGAGGACTGGAAGGCGACCGCCAAATCATCCCTACCGTCACCGCTGAAGTCCGATTGTACCATGCCGATGGGGCCAGCATAAGTCGAGGTCGAAGGAGATATCTCCACCTTCTGCCATTGGCCCGCGATTTGCCCGTTCTCATACCAGGCGATCTCGTTGCTAGACCACGAAGCGCCAGTGGAACTCCAAGTGAACGACCCGGACCCGATACTGGCGATTATGTCGGTCATCGACCGTGGCGCGGTCACGTTGAACTGGTCGGTGAGTGAGTAATATGTCTCCGCCTTGCCACCACCATCACCTGTGTCACTGAACTGAGCGATGGTCATCGTATAGGAGTTCCTCATGGGAAGCCACCACCCAGAGTTCGCATCCACAACTTTGAAATAGAAAATGTAGGTGGCGCTGAGATCATTAGATGTAAGGCTACTGTCTGAGATCCACTGTGTCGCTGATTTGACCGAACTGTCGGTTTTGTACACAGAACTCATCGGTGCTGTATAGGCCGGGGTTAATGAACCCGAGGGGTTTGCAACTGGCATATCCGGAGTGGCCCTCAATATGTATTCACCTGAGTAATCGCTGACAGTAAGATCGTTCAGGAAGACGCCGGTCATTTTTCCGTCGACATCCTGGGTGGTAATCTCCACGTAAACGGTGTCATCGGTGGTGAAATTCTGACACTTAACGAACTTGTTCGATGTGGAGTTCCATTTGTATGTTGTGATTGTGGGCACAAAGGTGGACCCCCCAACTGTAATCCTGTCTTGGATGTTGATTATCGTCCCTATGTTGTCCTCTAGGTTGATCTTTATTGGATAGGTGTTTGGTGAACTGGGTGCCGTGAAATTGTAACTATAGCAATAGAAATCGCCGTAGATGCCATAGTATTGGAACGCTGCAGCTGAGCTGAACACCACCTTACCCGTCGTTGGGTTGGTGATGGTGAAATTATTTAACAGGGCCAAATTCCTTAATTTGTCACTGTAAAGTATGATCAGAACCTTCTGACCCGCAGAGAATGTCCGAGTGATCGTGCCATCTGATGCACGCTCAATATAATAGAAAGTGGTTCCGGCTTGGCCGCTCGTCTCTCCAGCCTCACCGCCACTGGCATCGGGCGGATATGTTCCGTTTGTCAGGTATTGGGAGTAGTTATTGTATATGCCGTTGCCACCACTTCCACCCGATCCTGACGGGTTCTTGGACACGGCAACGACGAACTGGGCTGTGGCCGAATTCTTTGCGGTATCATTCACAGAAAAGAATATAGTCCTGCCATTCCAGCCGCTGTAGGATGCTGTGTATGAGTTGGTGCTTGTAAACGTACCATCATGGTTGGTGTCATACAATGTAATATTACCGTTTATTCCGAGTGAAGAAGCATTGACCCATACAGTTTTGATATTACTATTCAAATCCGTGACCGTAACGAAGAAGCAGACCTTGTCCTGGTCATAGACCGGGGAGGGCGTCAAACCCCTGTCACCAATGATCGGAGGCGTGTTCTGGTAAGTTGTATTGCCAGCCAAAGTTGCTTGCCAGACTATGCTGTTTGACGACTTATCCACGATCGTCAGGCTTACCGTCATGGTGCTTGTGTATCCAGTCATGACGTAGGACCACACTCCACCAATATTCCAATTAGAACCTATACTTGGGTTGCTCGATGATATGCTGAGTGTTGTCGGAATATTGTTCTTGAAGAGGTAAATGTTCGTAGCCGAACCGTTCAGGGTTTGTCCTCCCTGGTGAGTTATATTAATATAGAGATTCGAACCGGATATTCCGGTCTGGGCCTTGAAATCACCTGAGGTCTGGTTTTGTGGCGCAGGCATGCTTTCCACATAGAACAGGACACCCGAGAACAGCGAAACGGTAATGGCCAAGATGAGCAGATTTCCTATGATCTCAGAGACGCCGCTCCTGCTTCCCCTGAGATCCTTACTATCGCGATGATAATTGCTCTTTTTGTTGGTCATAATGATTGCCTTTCCTATCGAGTGCCTGCGCTCGTGGCAATCACGCTTATTTCGTTTGTCACTATTTAATCGTTTGTGGCTGATAATCAGCTTTGAAAGATGTTGGCCAAGCGAGAATCGATGGACCGTTCTCTCAATTGATAACGCCCCACGGCAATAAAAAGGGACTAGAACTCGATTCCCGCTCGGGCGATCACGCCCTTATCGTAGGGGTGCTTCTCCGCCACCATCCTGGTGACCAGGTCAGCTTCCTCGATGATCTCCGGGGGCGCATTCCTACCGGTCATAATCACTTCCACGTCCTTTCTGCGCTTTCTGAGGACGGACAGTACCTCTGATGGACTGATGAGGCCGAAGAACAAGGCCACATTGATCTCGTCCAAGACGATCACGTCGTATTCGCCCGATACTAACGCACCCTCTGCAAATGCCAGGGCCCTATGGGCCAGTGCGACGTCCTCCGGGTGGACGCTGGTCTTGGTGATCAGCCGGTCGGATCCGAACTGATAGAGGTCTATCCCTTCCATCCTTCTCAGGGCCAGAATCTCCCCGTAGTCCTCTCCTTTCTTCATGAACTGGATCATGCAGATCTTAAGGCCCCTGCCCCAAGCCCTCAGCGCCAGACCCAGGGCTGCTGTGGTCTTGCCTTTGCCGTCACCGGTGTAAACCTGCAGGAGTCCCAACTGGTCGTCTTCCATTAGAATCCATTCCACGGATGTGCGCTCGCGATACTTCTTTGTTACGGGGAAGCGCTGATTAACCACCAGAGCCATGACGTTCTAATGTTGGAGATCGAGATCAAGACACGGTCGGCTAACAACGGAAACGTCGAGCGAAGACTCCTGGAAAAGGGGGCGACGCTCTTGGGGGAGCACGATCAGGTGGACCAGTACTTCAATCATCCTTGCCGGGATTTTGCAGAAACGGACGAAGCATTGAGGCTGCGGAAAGACACCAAAGGAAGGATCACGTACAAGGGACCAAAGATCGACCGCTTCACCAAGACCCGTGAGGAGATCGAGATGGACATCGACGACATGGACAAGATGGCGTTGATACTTCTCCGCCTTGGTTTCCGCCAAGTGGCAAAGGTCAGCAAGAAACGCAAGGAGTACCTACTTGACGGTGTAACGGTGAGTCTGGATTCTGTCGATGGGCTGGGGGATTTCGTCGAGCTAGAAGTGCAGGGAGAGGATGCCGAAGAGGGCAGGTCCAGGATAGAAAGACTACGGGACGAGCTGGGGTTGGTCGGCAGCGAGAGGCGCTCCTACCTTGAAATGATATTAATGCGATAAGATTGTGAAAAATACCTGAAGCGGGGCACACGCCCCGTTCCCTTGTTCTCAGCTCACATCGATTTGATCTTGTCGATCACGAAATCCTTGATCAAAGGATCGTCTGGAATCGTTATGGACTTCTTGAACTTCTCCGTTCCATCGGGAAGGAAGAAACCCCTTGAGAGCGAAATGAACTCGTTCTCACCCTCCTTGGTGATGGCCTTCTTGCGGGCAACTTCGATGAAGTTGTTCCTACCAAACGGGATCTTTTCGGCGCTTATCGTTTCAAACTTCACGTCTTTCTCGGTCGAACCCTCATCCATCTCAATTGCCTCCTTTAGGGACTCATCGAGATAGAATTGGTTGGCTATTAAATCTTTCCCTTACTGTCCAGTATTGAAAAAAGGTGGGTCCCGAGGATTTTCATACGGGTATCCACCGGTTGATCCGACCGATCAATCCCAGATGGAGCAATACACACCGAAGGATAGAAATAGCATTCGTGGAATCAAGAAGGTCAATGGACCCCGAGGTCACTTCCAGTGATGGGGCAAAAGGCCCTTATTGTCCGTATTGCGGCAAGCAGGTGCCTCCCGATGCGACCTTCTGCCCTTTCTGCGGCAGAAGTAGGACGATGCCGGGAGCAATGCCGCCGCAGTATCCATACAATCCCTATTATCAGTACGGCTACCAAAACAATTATCCAAACTATCCTCCCTATCAGCCAAATTCAGACAAGGACAGCCTTAGGACGGCGATTAGGGGCATAACCAGCATTGTCACCTTCGTGCTGCTTCTGCTTGTCTCCTTCAACGTGATTATTCTAGTATGGGGAATTGGCCAGGTCCTGCCCAATGTGATGGGTTACGGCACATACCTGTTCGTCATCACTCCATGGCTGGTAGACATCTTCAAGGTCAGTGACGTCGGGCTTTCGATCTATTACATTTTCCTAGTGGCTGCGATCGCGGCATCCTTCGTCTGGATGCTAAAGAAGAGTCTCCACAAGTTCGGCCATGAGCTGACGTTCCAGATCCATGAGGAGGGCCACAGCCCGCTATACATGATCTCGACCCTCTTCTTTGCGGTCATCGCTTTCAACATCCTCTTCTATGTCGCCATAGGGCTTTTAGGAGGGTCGACCAACACCCCCAGCGAAGGTGTGAACCTGTGGGAGATTTTATTCTCCTATGCTCAGGCCTCGGTGTGGGAAGAACTGATCACCCGGGTCCTGCTCCTGGGGGTACCGTTGCTGCTAGTGGCGATAGCCACAAACAAGGTCAAGGACCCCAAGCATTACTTCTTGGGAGGCGGGTTCAAGTTCGGAAAAGCGGAACTGGCGTTGTTGGTCTTCTCTTCGGCCATGTTTGGGATAGCGCACAGCTTCAATTGGGACCTCTACAAGGTGCTCCCAGCGTTCTTTGCCGGCCTGGCAATGGGATATCTGTTCCTGAAGTTCGGCCTCTATGCCTCCATCATGTTCCATTTCTTCACTGACTACCTGAGCGTCTCCTTGTCGATCTGGCCGAACAACACAGGGCTGGAGACGGCCATCGGACTGTTGATCCTCGTGTTCGTCGCCATCGGGGTCATCTATTTCATTCATTATTCATTCAAGGCCATCGAACTGTTCACCGGGATCAAGATGAACAGAGAGAAGCCGGCTCCAGCGGCTCAGGCTTACAATCCACAACAGCCGTACTATAATCCTGGCCAGGGCTACTACCCTTACCAATACCAGCAATATGGATATCAACAATATCCTCAATACCCGCAGCCGCCCCCACAACCGCCGGCGGAGCCGAGAGGCCCCGACCAAGGTTTCGGGTTCATATGCCCGCATTGCGGCGGAAAAGAGGCGCGCTACGACAATGGCAAGTTCGAGTGCCTCAAATGCGGTCGTAGGATCTAACGGTCAAGTAGCTTGCGCAAACGAGCCTGGGAAAGAGGGGCACCTTCGACCCTCCTCGCCTCGATGACATAACGACGGCGGTACGAAGTCATGGCGGACAGAACGTGTTCGAAATCGATCTTGCCCTCTCCGATCGTCAAGTGCTGGTCCGAGGTGCCGTCGTTGTCGTGTATGTGCACGTTGGCGAAATGTGAGGTGTGCTTGACGAAATCGCCTATGTTGCCGTTGGTATGGGCATGACCGATATCGAAGCACACGCCGAGCGATGTGCCTTCTAGGAGGGAAAGGAGCTCGACCGGTTCGGTGCATGTCGAGATAGGCATCCGAGGCATGTTCTCCAGAGCAGCGACCACGCCGTTCTCGGAGGCGGCCTTGTCGATCTCGCGGATCGATCTCCTCGTTTCTCTCATCACTGAACCGCGGTCGAGTTGACCGAGCGGGGATATGAATCCTGGGTGCACCGTGATGAGGTCGATCCCCATGCGCCGGCAACAGCCGATTGCCAGGAGCACCTCGTTCAATGACGCTTCCCTCAGCGAGGGGTTGAGCGAACCGATGTTGATGTCGCTAAGCGGGGCATGCACAGAATATTCCAGGTCGTATGAGCCGGAAATATCGATGAAGCTCTTCTCGATATCAGGCAACCGATGCGTTCCCTCAGCGACGATCTCCCATGCATGAAAATCCTCGGCCACTTTCTCGATCGCCTGTTCAAAGGGCATGAGCGAGAACGCCGGGGATGATACAGATATCATTTGACCTCCACACCGTCCACCGTCCGTGGGGCTATCTCGTCGATCAGGCGTTCGATCTCCTCCGATTCGATGGTAACCTCGATGTTCCCCAATGCCGCCTTGCCCTCTGAAAGTGATACTCGGTCCACGAACGCGGTCTGCTTGTTCAGCGAAATGACAGTGGATCCAGGTGACGCACCGGCCAGGAGGGCATGCCGAACGGAGTCGAGGATCCTCTGATTCCGGATCATGGTCTCGAACCGCTCCAACGACAGGGTCTTGGCCACGACCTCTCCTCCGTCGATTGCGATCTCACTTTCGGGGAATAGGTTCAGGATTGCCCTCCTGACCTTCTCCGGATCCTCGGTGGGCCGCAAAGGTACTCTTATGGTCACTAGGGGCATCCCCGGAACATCGAAATGAAAGTATTAAAGGCACGCCTCCCATGACATTTGATGTGAACCGGGAGTACGTCGTCGATGAACTGGCCAATGAGGGGTACCTCCTAGACGCGGAAGCACAGGAGTTCATCCTGGCCAAGGACAACCCGCTCGATTTCGCTCGTGAGGCTATATCGCGAATGATGACCCGCCCGTTGGTGGTCACGATGAGGGACCTACGCACAGTCTGTCAGGTCGAGTCGATAGACGCGCTGTCAAAGGGCGCCTCGAGCCTCGAGACCATTGGCCCAAGGGAGTATTGCGATGGGGACGTTGTCGTTCTAAAGGACATTACTGGCTCTTCCCATTGCGTCGGCAGCATCGATGGTTTCTCCCATTACTTCATGGACCGATTCGTTACCATCCGGGGAATACTGCAGAAGCGTCGGGACATGAGCGGGGCCACCACAATATCTAGGGCATCTGACTCGAACCGAATGAACGCAGACAATGAGATCAAGGTCATCGGAATCGTCAACGAGGTCAAGGAGACCAAGACGGGCGACCGCATCATCGAGATCGAGGACGAGACCGGACGCATCACCATCATGCTCGGCAGGGATGCCAAGGGCGGGATGGATTCGATCTTGAACGACGAGGTCATCGGTATCATCGGAAAGCAGGGACGGCAAAGGGGACCGAACCAATCAGGGTCCTTAGGAGCAAAGATTGCCGCCAAGGAGCTCGTCAGACCGGATCTCCCCATCAGCAGCGGAATGCAGCGGTCCGATTCCACATCCATCATCGGTTTCATGTCGGATGTCCACGTGGGCAGCAAGACGTTCCTTGGTCCCGAATGGAACAGGATGATGGAGTGGCTCAAGACCGACGCGGTCGATCTCGGCATGAACTACCTCCTAATCCCGGGGGATGTCGTGGACGGGATCGGTATCTATCCGGACCAGGAAAAGGAGCTTGACGTTGACGATATCTACCAGCAATACCACGTACTGAGTGAATACCTGAAGGAGATACCGGACTCGATCCAGGTCATTGTCCAACCGGGGAACCATGACGCCGTGCGGCCAGCTGAGCCACAGCCAGCGTTTGAAGGAGACTTCGCCAAAATGTTCGATTCCAACGCCATCCTGATCGGCAACCCATGCTACCTGAAGATCGAGGGCAGGACCATCCTTTCATACCACGGGAAGAGCTTCGACGACCTGATGTCGTCCGTCGTCGGGTTGAACTACTCCAAACCGATCGAGGCGATGAAGGAGATGTTGAAACGCAGACACATGGCACCGATGTATGGAGGAAAGACCCCGCTGGCGCCGGAACCAAAGGACATGATGGTCATCGACACCATCCCAGACATCTTCGTTACCGGGCATGTTCACGGAGCCGGATTGTCGCATTACAAAGGTGTCCGTCTGATAAACGCATCAACCTGGCAATCACAGACCTCTTTCCAGAAGATGCATAACTTCACTCCCGACCCGGCGAAATTATACCTAGTGCATCTCGGCACTGGAGAGACCGACATGCAGAGCTTCATGAATTAGAAAAAGTTGCCTAGCTCAGACCGCCGTTGATGATCTCGATGAGAATCAGGATACAGCCCAGAAACAGCATCCCGTAGGATACGTACTGGGCTAAACGAAAGAGCCGCTCCCGGCCTTCCGGGGACGACATTGAAAAATACTTCTCAAGCCGCTGGATCATGCTTTGGCTGCCTGCGCCTTCTGTTTGACCCGCTTGAGCCTGAAGGTGTTCTCCCTCTCCATCTCCTCGAGCCTCATCTTGATGAAGGTCTCGGCAGCCTGGTACTCCGGGATAACCTTGAACTCCAGCGCGTTCACTCGGCGCTTGGTCTTCTCAATCTCTTCCAGCAACTTCTTCATCGTGGTTTCGATCTCCGCTGCCTCGATGAGCGTCTCGACAAGGTTCTCGAACGCCTTGGCGGCCTCGTCGATATAGACCGAGGTGCCGATGACGCCGTACCCACGCTTGTCCATCGGGGTGCGGATGCTGTTGGCCTCTATCTGTGGAACGACCAGCCCCATGACGTTCTTGCTGCGCAGTGTTATCTCTGGGTGAAGCTTCAGGGCGAAGGCGGAGGATTGGACCGCGATGGCGCCGTCGACCGCCTTTGCGATGGCAATCTTCTCCATGGCGTTGTCGTAGTCCCTCTCGATCTTCTCCCGGATCTCTTTGGCTTGCTCCAGGATCTTAAAGAACTCAAGGATCAGGCCATCCCGCTTCATCTTCAGGATCTTGTGGCCGGTCTTGGAGAACTTGATCTTCTTCTTGATCTCGAGGAGTTCTGACCGGGTTGGCTTCACTTCACGGACTGGCATCTGTCATCAGCTCTGCTTGTGGGCCGGGTGGTACTTGTCGATGTACTTCTGGTCGATCCTGGTCAGCTGCCTCTCGTCGAGGTGCGCCAGCAATTCCCAGCTCAGGTTCAGCGTGGTCTCTATGTCCCGGTCCTCGTCCCTTCCCTGGCGCACGAAGCGCTTTTCGAAGATGTCCGCGAACTCCAGGAACTTCTTGTCACGTTCGGACAATGCGTCCTTACCGACGATGGCCACGAGCCCTCTCAGGTCCTTGCCTTCCGCATAGGCGGCGTAGCACTGGTCGGAGACGGCCTTGTGGTCCTCACGGGTCTTGCCCTTGCCGATACCCTCGTTCATCAACCTCGACAGCGATGTCGAAACATCGATGGGTGGGTAGATACCGGCACGGACCAGTTCCCTCTTCGCCACGATCTGGCCTTCCGTGATGTATCCGGTAAGGTCTGGGATCGGGTGGGTGATATCCTCACCAGGCATGGACAGGATCGGAATCTGGGTAATGGAACCTTTCTTTCCCTTGA
Organism: uncultured Methanomassiliicoccales archaeon; assembly: GCA_963755265.1. GTDB lineage: Archaea > Thermoplasmatota > Thermoplasmata > Methanomassiliicoccales > UBA472 > DASXVU01. Next base: position 81,917 of record CAVWKV010000084.1, read on the forward strand.
TACGCCCAGCACGCTCATACAGGGTCGCCAGGTCGGTGTACATGTATCCTGGATATCCGCGACGGCCCGGAACCTCTTCCCTGGCTGCGCCGATCTGTCTTAGCGCTTCGCAGTAGTTGGTGATATCCGTAAGGATGACCAGCACGTGGTATCCCAGTTCGTAGGCGAGGTACTCCGCGGTGGTGAGCGCCAGCCTCGGCGTGATTATACGCTCGATGGCTGGGTCGTCGGCTAGGTTCATGAAGACGACCGCCTTCTTCAGCGCGCCGGTCCTTTCGAAGTCCTTCATGAAGTAGTTGGCCTCTTCGTTGGTGATGCCCATGGCGGCGAAGACCACTGCGAACTCCTCATTGGAGCCCAGCACCTTCGCCTGCCTGGCAATCTGCAACGCGATCTCGTTGTGCGGCAATCCTGACGCAGAGAAGATAGGCAGCTTCTGACCCCTGACCAGGGTATTCATTCCGTCGATGGTCGAGATACCGGTCTGGATGAATTCGGAAGGTGAGTCCCTGGCCCATGGGTTGATGGCCGCACCGTAGATGTCCAGGCGCTTCTCGGGCACGATCGCCGGGCCGCCGTCCAGCGGCATTCCGGCACCGGACAAGATCCTGCCCAGCATGTCCTTGGACACGGGCATCTTCATGGTCTCGCCAAGGAACTTGGCACCGCAGTTCTTGTCGATACCGGACGTGCCCTCGAAAACCTGGATGACGACGAAGTCATTGGAGGTGTCCAGCACCTGTCCCCTCTTCTCAGAGCCGTCCGGCATGGTGACGACGGCGATCTCGTTGTAACCGATCGGCTCGGTCTTCTGGACGAACACCAACGGACCGGCGATCTGCGAAATCGTGTGATATTCTTTGGATGTCATTTACTTCGCCCCCAGTGCTTCGAAATCCTTGTCCATTCCGGCCATGATCGACTCTAGGTCCTGGTCCACCGTTGGCTCCAGTTTTGCCCTCTGGAGTCTAGACCGGATAGGCATGTTCGAGATGGTCTCGACCGATATTTCGTTCTCCACCGCTTTCTCGGCACGGTCAGAGAACATCTTGATGACCTTTAGGTAGGTATACTGCCGCTTCAGCGGGGAGTAAGTGTCGACCGGATGGTAAGCGTTCTGTTGTAGGAAGACCTCACGGATCATCCTTGTTACCTCCAGGACAAGCTTCTGTTCTTCGGGCAGTGCATCGGAACCGACCAGCTGCACGATCTCCTGAAGCTCTGCCTCCTTCTGAAGGAGTTCGGTAGCCCAGTTCCTCAGTTCTGGGAAGTCCTCGGCCACGTTCGACTTGTACCATCCGTCCAGCTGGCCTGCGTACAGCGAGTACGAGGTAAGCCAGTTGATGGCCGGGAAGTGCCTCCTCTCACGGAGCTTGGAGTCCAGTGCCCAGAAGACACGCACAATACGCAGCGTGTTCTGCGTGACTGGCTCATTCAGGTCTCCGCCTGGCGGAGAGACTGCCCCGACGACGGATATCGAGCCGGTTTCACCGGCGACAGTCTCGATGCGGCCTGCCCTCTCATAGAACTCGGAAAGCCTGGCGGACAGGTAAGCGGGATATCCTTCCTCACCTGGCATCTCTTCCAGCCTGGAAGAGATTTCCCTCATTGCCTCGGCCCATCTGGAGGTCGAGTCGGCCATCAGGGACACGTTATAACCCATGTCACGGTAGTACTCTGCAAGGGTCATTCCGGTATACACCGACGCCTCACGTGCCGCGACCGGCATGTTCGATGTGTTAGCGATCAAGATGGTCCTGCCCATCAATGGCTTTCCGGTCTTCGGGTCATCCAAGAACGGGAAGGTAGTAAGAACCTCGGTCATCTCGTTGCCGCGCTCTCCGCAGCCGATGTAGACCACGATCTCCGCGTCGGACCATTTGGCCAGCTGCTGCTGGGTGACGGTCTTTCCGGTACCGAAGGCACCGGGGATGGCGCCAGTACCGCCCTTGGTGAGCGGAAAAAGCGTGTCCAATATCCTCTGTCCCGTGACCAGCGGAGTGTCCGGGGCCGTCTTGACGCTGAAGGGCCTGCCGATACGTACGGGCCACTTCTGCAGCATTGTGACCTTTTTGCCGCCGATGACAGCAACGGTCTCGTCCACAGTGAACTCACCCTGCTTAATGTCCTCGATGACGCCCGAGACGCCTGGAGGTACCATGACCTTGTGGGTGATGGACTTTTCAGGAACGGTACCGATTATCTGGCCAGACACGACCTTGTCGCCCTTCTTGACGAGTGGAGTGAACGGCCACTTGACGCTGTGGTCCAGTCCAGGAGCGGAAACTCCCCTTTGGATGAAATCGCCCATCTTGGCCATTAGGACCGGTAGCGGCCTCTGGATACCGTCATAGACGCTTCCTAGCAAACCGGGACCGAGCTCAGCAACGAGGGGTTGTCCAGTATCGACGACCTTCTCACCGGGCTTAACGCCAGATGTGTCCTCATAGACCTGGATGACGGTCTTGTCACCTACGATCTTGATGACCTCGCCCATTAGGCCTTCCTTCCCGACCTGGATGACGTCATACATCCTCGGTGTGATGCCGGTTGCCGTCACGACGGGCCCCGCCACTCTATAGATTACGCCTTCCTTTGCCATTCAAACCCCTCTTGTTACTTGTACAGATCCACGCCTATTGCTCTCTTGACCTTCTCTCTGAGGTCCCCTTCCTTCTTGCCCACCATTACTACGACTGGCGCGATGGAGTCCATCGCCTTCTTCCGGCCATTGGGGCTCAGGACCTCCAGGTCATTTGAATCGATGGCGAGCACACCGATTGAGTTATCCGCGATGAGCTCCAACAACTTCTCCTCGTATTTCTCCGGCTTCACCGCATAGACGCGCTTTACGCCGCCCAGCCTGAAGCCGAGGACAAATTCGTTGCTACCCAGAACGGCTATGTCCATTATACCACCAACAGTTCTCTTATATGGTCGACATCGAGCCCGCTCTCTTTGCCCCGGGCTATGATCCTGATGTTGTCGACCTCAATCTTCTTCCTTATCATGTAATCAATGATCGGGAGGACGGATAGCGGGTACACGTGGGAGAACTTCTGTGACTGTACTGCCAGATGCTTCTGCAGTGTTAACGCCACATCGGTCAAGGACCCCTTGGCCTTGGCCTTCTCCAGCGCCTCCTTGATCTCTTCGTAGAAGGACAACTTGGAAAGTTCGCCGATGGTCGCTTCGAAGGACTCCGTCCCGGCCAACCGGGTGAGCTCCTTGACGCTCAACTCCTGCCCTCCCTCGATGAAGTAGTTGCCAATCTTATCCAGCTCGACGCCTTCCCGCTTCAGCTTGAGCAGAGTCATCAGGTTGGCGACGTCGACCTCCCTTTTCAGGAATGTCATAAGTAATTTTTCTGGACCGGACTTGCATTCCACGCAGCCGATGAGCCTTTCATAGAACAGCTTGTCCATGTAATCTTCAATCGGCGCCAGTGTCCCGGTCGTATCGTACTGGGATTTGATTTCATCCGGGATCGGCATGTTGCCCTTCTTCCTGACCTCATCTAGAACGTCGTTGACAGTGTTTAGGGAGATGAGGTAGTTGAGATAGTCCTCGCTCATCTTACCGGCCGCTACGAGATCCTCCTGGATCTCTTCCGCCGTCGCACCGTAGAACTTGCCCCGCAGGATGGTCTTGACATTCCACATGTCCCAACGACCGAGGTATTTCTCCACCATGTCGTGAAGGTCACCAGTGCAGAATCCCAACACTTGCGTGTTCATCCTTGCCAGGTTCCGGATGGTCCCCAGCTCGATCAGGTTGACGCCGTCATATCGGGATGCCAACTCGGACATCTCCTCTTTGTATTGCGTCTCTCCAAGGAACCTGCCGATCTCGCTCAGGTCCATTAGCAGGAGCTTGGGATAGGCGTCCCTCTCAAGAAGGAGGCTTTTCTTAGCCCTGATCCTGGCACAGGCGTATGCATAATTGCCTTTCCTACCCCTGAGTGAGAACATCGGTTCACCCGAACAGGATGTTCGAAACGTTCTTCATTTCCTTTTCCCAGATGGAACCCAGGATGGTGCTGAATCTGTAGTCGAGCCGGATCGTTCCATCCTGGCTCTCTAGGACTAGCCCCGCCCCCATATCGGTCTCCGTGACGGACGCCACTTCGCTATCGCGAGGTACCAGGCCGGTCTCGCCTCTTGGGCAGAGCACCTTAGGCTTGGAGATTATCTTCTTGGCATCAGTCATGATATTGCTGTAAATCCGGCCCTTCTCCGCGGCCGACATCGATTCCAGTTCCCTTAGGGTTTCCGCCTGAGAACGGTCGAGTATCTCCTTCTTGGCGTTGAGAACAATCCGCTTGGCCTCTAGTTCGGCACTGGATATCTCTTGCTGCCTGAGGCGCTTGAGAGCGATCTCCAGTTCCTTCTCTTGGGCCTTCTTTTTGTTCGCGATTGTCTCGTCAGCCTGCTGAAGGACGGACGCCCTTTCCTTCTCAGCGGTCGCAATTAGCGTCGCCGCCTCCTTGTTGGCGCTCTCCAGTATGTTTCCGACTACCTTATCCAATGCCATGAATCCGGCCTCTCGGTTCGTATTTCATCCGTTCGCATCGCCTATTTACATCTTGGTCCAGAGTAGGATAGCCATAACCAGACCAAAGATAACAATGGTCTCAGGAATAACGGTCAAGACTAGGCCCTTACCGAAAAGCTTCTCGTCCTCAGCCATTGCGCCCACTGCTGCAGACCCAATGTCTTTCTCGGCCAACCCGGAACCTATTCCGGCCAATCCAACTGCTAATCCAGCTCCTAGCGCTATTAATCCATCTGCATCTACTAGTGCCATATTATTTCACCTCTCGCTTGTACGCTTTCTCACTACCTTCAGCGGGTTGAACTTGACACCGCCGCCTTCGTAGAATTTTTGGAAGAGCTCAACATAGTGGAGCCTAATGCCATGCATACCGGCAGAAAGCACCCCTAGGATGAACACCGTCAGATGTCCCACTATCAGGATGAGCAACGCCACAACGAACATGATGATGCCCATATTGCTGTAAGTTGCAGTGTTTGAGTCGAAACCTAGGATAGTTACGAAGGCGATCGTGTTGAAAGCCAACGCCAGCCCTGCCTTTGACATGCCTATTGCCGCTAGACGAGCGTACGATATGACGTTGCTCATCAGTCCCGGCAGCTCCAATATCGATGTCGCCCCTTCGGCCTTGATCGCCATGACTATGCCGGGCAACAGGAACACCAGACCCAATATTACGAATAAGGTGCTCGTCGAGTCACTTATCAACCAGGGCGCTACCAGCATCTTGATCAGGAAGAGGAACAAGAAGGACCCTCCAGTGAGGATCAGCAGCCAGCTACCTTTCTCCATGATCGCGTGCTTCATTCCATGCCTCATTACCTTGTTCGCGAATCCCAATCCTAACCCGATATACAGATGGACGATCCCGATCCAGATAGCGATGAAGAGCAGTATCTTGACATCGCTTAGCTTGTCGTAAACGCCAATCGGGATAACCCCAAAGATGCTACCGGGCAGTGCGATCCCTAGCAGACTGGACCAACTCATCACGTTACCCAATGGTGTAGCGGTTTTCAATAACTCTAAACTTGAATAACCAGAACTGGCCAGATCCCAATGCGGCGCAAAATGTAATCCGAAGGCCTCGCCGAACAGGAAGAAACCAAAGAGACTCGCCCATATACCACCGTAGAAAAGCATGGTGGCGATGGTGCGCCAATCCTTGCTAACACACTTCTTCAGACCCAATGCGCCCAGGATGATGAAGGGTATCCCGTATCCCATGTCCCCGACCATTAGGCCGAAGAATATCGGGAATGTGATCGCTATTATGGTTGTCGGGTCTATCTCGTTGTACCTTGGCGTAGAGATGAGCTCCGTGAGGTACTCGAACCTGCTGACCGACTTGCCATTCTTCTGCTTGGTGGGAACGGTTTCTTTTGGTTCTGTATGACCTACGCCTTCGACGGGCTTGGGTTCATGGTGCTCTGCCCTTGGAGCTACTTCAAGGACCTCCACGAACACCTTGTCCGCGAGTTTCCCTTTGAAAGTGTTTTGAATCTTCTCGGCGTCGGTCGATGCTACCCATCCGTCAATGGCGAACGCATGTTTGGTCGTCCCCAACCGCAAAGGCGTTTCTGCCTTCTCCACGTCGATGCTCAACTGCTCGTCGGAGGCCATGATAAAGGATTCATGCTTCTCTCGAAGGTTCTCGATCTTCTTGTTCGCCTCCTCCAGTGTCTTTGTCTCAACATTGTATTCTTCGTCGAGCTTCTTCACCTGCTCCGCCGGCATGCCGGATCCTTGCGGTACGGGCACCTCGGTGAATCCGTTTTGAACGAGAATCCTTTGGGCCTCTTGTGCTTCGCTCTTCTGAATGAATAGAACTATGAACTTACCGTCCTCAGACAACTGTATCTCATACTGTCTGAGAGCCTTTTGGATGGCCTCTGTGGGATCGTTCTTGACGAAACCGGAGATGACCGCTAGGCTCTGGTAGTTGTAGTACAGTTCCAACGGTAATGGTATGGACATGAAGGGTTCGATCTGCTTCTTCCTGGCCTCGATGTCGTGCATCCTCGCTTGGGCGTTGGCCTTGGTCTCGATGATGCCGAAGATCTGGGCGTCCAATCCGTTGATGATCCCGTCCAGGTCGGACATGATCTTATCAACCGATATGATCTCGATCTCCTTTCCCTTGACCGGTTTAATCTCTAGGTCCCTCTCCATCGCGCGGAGCTTGAGCAATTTCTGAGATGCGTCGGATGCTTCTGGCAGCGGGGATCCCAGGGAGAAACCCGGCTCATCTGCGGAAAAGTCCACCAGATGGACGGACTCCGAACCATAGAGTGCCTCTATGGTCTCTTGGAGCGAATCCTTGGGCCCTACGATGAGGATCCTTGTCATTTGCTCGGGCAGTAGCATTTAAAATCCTCTTCAGATGCTTCCTTCAAAGGCTTGCTTCAGATGTGACTTCGCTTTGGGGATGTTCGTTTCGGCCTTGGCCTTCAACACCTTGGCCTCGTCCTTGCCCTTGCCAAGTATCTCATACCTTTGGGAAGAGACCTTGGCCTTCTCCGAAGCATAGGCAACGTCGAACTCCGATCGTTGTTTCTCGTCGGCATCTTGAATCTTTCTAATGGCGTCTTTGCGAGCTGCAGCGACTATCGTCTTCTGCTTATCGTCCGCCTCTTTCATTATCACAGACGCTTTTGCCTCTGTGTCCTTTATCTGAAGAAGTGTGTCAGCCCTAGTCACAGGACTATCCCCCGAGGGTTCAGGGTGGTATATTTTTACTATATTTAAAGGATTTGCTAAGGTATGACACGGCTTGCGCAAGAAAGATTTTCAGGCCATAACCCTATAAATTCCTTTGAGGACTCAATTATATTCGGCCAGTCTTGCGAGGCATATGATGCATAAGGGCATATTCCAAGGGCAACGATTGTTGAATCGAATATTAATATATAAAATATTGAATCAAACTTTTGTTTCAAAGCGGCGTACTTTTACATTCGCTTCGGAAAGCATCGACCTTGAGAGTTCGTCGATGTAATCGTCCCTGTAGATGATCTCATTAATTCCTGCGTTTAGCAGAATCTTGGCGCAAAGGACGCATGGGAAATTGGTCGTGTATACGGATGCGTCCTTGATGCTGACACCGAAATATGCCGCCTGGATCACCGCGTTCTGTTCAGCATGCACACCGCGACACAGTTCATGTCTGGTCCCCGATTCTATCTTGTTCTCGAGCCTGACACAGCCGACCTCCGCGCAATGACGGAGGCCTTTCGGTGCTCCGTTGTATCCAGTCGTCAGGACCCTCTTCTCTTTGACGATGACCGCGCCGACTTTCCGCCTCAGGCAAGTTGACCGCGTGGCCACCAGCTCGGCCATGCTCATGAAGTAAGTATCATTGTCAGGTCTAGTGAAAGGTTGTGTCATACGACGGTGGGGAATCGCCTTCCGGCTTAACAATATTGCTACATCACATCATTGGCATCACGAGATCATGTGCGTTCTTAATCATAACGATGTGCCAGACAGCAGCTGCAGGCAAGTCCGAACGGCAAGAAGAGAAGGCTTATGGGGATGTAGACGACAACCTCCGATCGGGCCGCCATACTTCGACCGGCCCGTCCGTCTTCAACGATATCTGTCTAGGTACCATTATGGATCGTGACGGCTTTTCCTTTCGTTCGAACATGGCTTTCTCGGCCCCGAGATTGTAGATTGATATTCCGATAACTGTTAACGTCCGACATGGACGGTACTACTAGAAATTATAATGAACAACCACCGCCGTTAGCCCAGCCGTGAACGACGCCGGAAAGAAGGTGATCAAGGCCCTGAAGAGTTTCAAAGGACCGCTCATCGCCGTGGCGATCGTTATCATTATCTTACTAGGCCTTTTTGCCTACAGTGGGTTGTGGCCTCCTCTGGTGGTCGTGGAATCGGAGAGCATGCAACACTCCGACACGACCAGCTACATCGGGGTGATAGATACCGGGGACATGGTCATTCCAACGAAGATATCGTCACTTTCCGAAGTGAGGACCTATGTCTCCAGCCTGAACGATGGTTACAAGACCTATGGGGACTACGGGGACGTTGTCATATACCATCGTGACGGCAACGTATTGCTGACTCCAGTGATACATCGAGCGATCGTTGACTTGGTCTATAACAGTACTTCCAACAGTTTCGACATTCCCTCCCTGGCCAATGTGCCTGATTATAAATGGAGTGTGAATGGTGTCCATAGCGGAATATGGTACGATCTAACCACATCGCTCGAGATCTATAATGTAGGCTACCAGAACCAGACCGTAATCATCAGCCTATCTAACATCCTAGACTATTATAGCGCTAACAACATCCAACCCCACGGTGGGCTGATCACCAAGGGGGACCATAACTCCGCCGCGGACCAATCTTCCAATATAGCGCACGAGCCTGTAATTTTGGATTGGATCGTGGGAGTGGCCCGCGGAGAGATCCCTTGGTTCGGTCTCATCAAGCTCTGGTTGGGCGGAAACATGCCGGCACTAACGCCGGAGAACAGCAAGACGGACCTGATCCTCACCATCGCGGTCATTATCGCTATTCCGGTGACGTTAGATATCACCGACTATGTACTGCGCAGACGCGGTATCGACATGTGGGGGCGAGTGAGGGCAAAATTAGGACTGAAACTCAAGAAACCAGAGGCCATCGAGGAACCGAAGAAATCCACTGGAAAGAAAAAGAAATGACCGTGTTCAGATCAGAGTGGTCTGACCCTTCGGCTTGTAGTTCTTCAGTGCCTGGAACGTATCGTCCTCCTCCAGGACCTTCTTGATGTCGTGCGGCGGGACGCTCAGGTCTATCTCCTTGGTCCTGCCGCCCCGCCCGAACGAACGGACCTTGGCGTGAATGATGCCCATCATGTCCAGTTCAGACAGGAGATCGGTGATCCGGCGTTGGGTCAGGACGCTCAGACCGACGATCCGGCTCAGGTCCTTGTATTTCTCATAGACGTCTCCGGTGGTGAGGCGCTCCAGACCGCCCTCGTTCAGGATGATGACGCACATCAAAACCAATTTTGATTGGGAAGGCAACGTCCGTATGGCCTCGCTGACGCAATCCAGCTCCATCTTGTTCTTGGCCTTGTAGACGTGCAGTTCGGTGACCTTGTCCAAATTCTCCCGTTCGGCGATCTCGGCCGCGATCCGCAGGAGGTCAAGCGCTCTTCGTGCGTCGCCGTGCTCCTGGGCGGCCAGGGCGGCACATAATGGTATGACCGCTGGCTCCAGGACACTATCGTCGAAGGAAAGCAAGGCCCTCTGGTTGAGGATATCCTGGAGCTGCTCCGCGTTGTAGGGGGGGAACACCATCCTCTCGCCTTCCATTCGTGAGCGGACGCGGGAATCGAGCATATCAGTGAACAGAAGATCGTTCGATATCCCGATCATGGACACCCGGGCGTTCTTAAGATCGTCGTTTATCTTCGACAGATAATACAGCACGTCGTCGCCGCTCTTATAGACCAGCTTATCGATCTCATCCAATACGATGATTATGACCTGGTTCTGCTCGTCCAGCTTGTCCCTCAAGAGGTTGTACACCTGCATGATGCTTAACCCGGTGAACGGAATACGCTGGGTGAAGTTCTGGATGAACTGGTTGCCGATGTTCTGCATGACACCATAGGGTGTGTCGACGACCTCACAGTTCATGTAGATAAAGGTGACTTTACCGTTCTCCCCGTCAGCCTTCTTGATCTCATTGCCGATATACTTGACACAAGCTGTCTTACCGGTCCCTGTCTTTCCAAAGATGAGGATGTTCGATGGTCTTTCCCCTTTCAGAGCGGTGACCAGGACGGATGCCAGTGAGTTTATCTCCTCTTGCCGATGCGGCAAGACATCGGGGATGTAGGATGGCCTGAGAATCTCTCGGTTGTTCTTCTTGAATATCTGTTTCCTTTCCAAGTGTTTCTCGAAGACGTTAGCATCCATCGGTAGTTACCTCTGATTCATGGGATTATTACAGGCTGGATTACCCCATTATTTCCTGTGGAGAAGCAGCCTTCGGGTGAGGGAATGGGTGATTGACCACTGCTATACTTGAAACCTTTTTTTATCTTATACAGCGAATTCGACGGGAAACGGAGGTTCTAGGTGTTAACCCACTATTTCCTCCTGGACTTGCCCGGACCCCTTCATTTCCGGTGGAACCCTGAATTGGCCGAAGGACTCCTGTAGGCTGAACTCCTATGCTCGTAAATACAAGTAATATCATCGGACTGGTTATAACGAACGAAGGAATGGTTCTTTTGGGTAACCGTACGGAACGAAAGATCGCAGCCGCCTTGTTGACGCTGAACGACCGGGTCTCTGAGGTTGAGGAGCTGGCAGACACTGCGGGATACGATATCCTATACGAGATCCTGCAGGAGAAAAGGTATCCTGATCCATCCTATTTCATAGGCAAGGGAAAATTGGAGGAAGTGAAAATCATCTTAGAAGAGAACCCAATCGAGGCCCTTCTAATAAATGGAGAGATTGAACCTGGACAACATTATGTCCTGGAGAACACGCTCAAGGTTGAATGCGTGGACCGGATCAAGATCGTGCTGAACATCTTCGCAAAGAGGGCCCATAGCAAGGAGGCGATGCTCCAGGTCGAGAAGGCAAAATTGCAATACGAGATGCCTTTCTTGAAGGAATGGATTCACAACGCGAAAGCTGGAGAGCATCCCGGTTTCCTTGGAGGCGGTGAATATGCGATCAACACATATTACGATCTGATTAAGAAGAGGATGAAGAAGATGGATATAGAATTGAAGAGCATGAAAGAGGACCAGGCCCTTCGCAGACAACAACGCAAGAAGAAAGGGTTCTATCTTGTCTGTCTTGCTGGTTATACCAATGCTGGTAAATCCTCTCTGATGAAGAAAATGACTGGTGAGAGCGTCATCATCGAGAACAAGATGTTCTCCACCCTTTCAACCACGACAAGAAAGATAGAGAACGTCAAGAAGGAGATACTTCTAACAGATACTATCGGGTTCCTGGAGAACCTACCTCACTTCCTCATAGAATCATTTCGTAACACAATTGAGGACATATTCAATGCGGACGTTGTCTTATTAGTGTTGGATTCGTCTGATGAAATGCCAGAAGTCATCAGAAAGTTGAGAACCTCGAAAGGTATCTTACTTCCAGACATTGATCCGACAAACATCATTGTTGTCCTCAATAAGACCGATCTTTTAAAGTTTGGGATGAAGGAAAGGATAGACATCGTCAGAACAGAGTTCCCTCAATCAGAGATCGTCCTCACGTCTGTGATGGAGGATTATGGGCTCGATGTGCTCCGATCCGAGACACTTGAGAAGTTCGCTTATCCAATGGAATTAAGTTTCACCGCTCCTCAATCAGGTGAACTGCAGAGCCTGCTATCGGGTTTATACGATATCTGTGACGTGACATCCATCGAGTACGGGCCGATCACGCAGGTATCTCTGCGGTGTAAATTGGATGACCGGGACCGGATAGCGAAAATGGCCGTCGCGCTAGGGGGACACATCCTTGATGAACCCCCTGCCCCCGAAAAGTCGGTTCCACCGGAAATGTAGGGGTGCCCCTTATTCCGGGGTCACACTATTTCTTGATGCCGAACCCAGCCTTCTTCGAATCCAGTTCCTTTTCATATTTCATCGGCAGGCGCCAGGCGAGATATTCCGTATCGTCCATGTTCTTCAGGAAAGTGGCCTTGCTCTTCTCTAAGAGCGCCTTATGGAACTCCCTAACCCTGGCCAAGTAAATCCATAGCCAAATAATGCCGACCAACATCAGGGGCACTCCCAACATAGCCAACCAGTAGTCCCAATCACCCATGTTCAGGATGTCCTTTGATGTCAGTCCGATAATACCGATGGCGCTTAGCACCAAACCCCCGATGAGGAAAAGAGAGGCCAGTATCTGTGCCCTCTCCGTGAGGAACGGCTTGCTCATGCCGGGCTAAATGGGCACCAGGGTATTCAAATGTTGTTTTTACATCAGTCTCCCTGTATCGGTAGGTAAGAACATCTCCGTGCCAATTCTTCACGGCGATGGTAAAGATCGGTCTCCGGTCACTGGTCATCTCCGCTGCCGCTGCTCTAGTCCTATTGACTGTGTTCTCTGACCTTGCCCCATCGCATGTCGATGGGTTCAAGGATGTTGGCGGGAGCGATCCGGTCTCGGTGGAATGCATAGTGGTCCAATGTAACCATTCCAAGACCGGTCTGATCATGACGGCAATGGATCGTGACGGAGCCAGGGCGAGCATATTTCTGCAACCATCCGTGCTTGAAGATCCGGTCCCGGCCGGTTCGGTGGTCCGGGTATCGGTTACCCCCTCCTCCGACGACGCCACGTTCATGTTCGCCTCATCGGCCGAGGTCCTTTCATATCCCGAAGGAACGCCGATAATTGCGCAATCCTAATAACCCGCCCTACCCTCTCGGGGGCGTAAATGTTCGTCGCGTTTGATGACACGGACTCGGTCGAATCGATGTGCACCACGTATCTGGCAACCGAGGTTATCGACGCCATGCGCGACCACGATCTGATAGGGCTCCCGCGCCTTGTCCGTCTCAACCCGGCAGTACCTTGGAAGACGCGCGGGAACGCCGCCCTATGCCTACGCTTCGGCCATGGAAAAGGTCCCTGCCAGATGGTAGGAATGATACGGGACGGTCCAATCCATTCTTATCCCGAGTGTGTGCGCCTAGCCGACCCTGAGTTGGTCATGGACCGCTGTTCACAGCTGCTCAGGAAATGGTCCCGAGTACAGGAGGACGCCAGCCCGGGACTGGTCGTTTCCCGTAAGAAGCCCCGGGCAAGTTTATACTGGTCCGCAGTAAGGGGTATAGTGCAGAAGAGCGAGGTCCTGGAGGAGCTCGACAGGATCGGGGCGGCGCGCTTCGAACTGGAGGGGGGGCGGGGGGTCATCGGCGCTTCGGCAGCGATGTCCTGGAGGCCGAGGGACTTCACCTACGAGGTGATCGCCTATCGGGAGCGTTCCCGCTGGGGCACGCCACGGCTGGTCTCTGACGGATCGGTCAAGGAAATGGACCGCAGATTCCCTTCCACCTTCAATAACTATGACGATCTGGCAGGAAGGCGGGCGATATCCCCGCACACTCCGTGCCCAGTTCTGTACGGGATCCGGGGGGACGTCCCAGCAGACCTACCCCAGGCGATGGACGCAATCCAGTCGGAGCCCGTGGACCGGTGGGTCATGTTCCTTTCCAATCAAGGAACGGACGACCACGTTCTGGAAAAATGGACCGAACTCCTACCTGCCAGGACCTATTCGATTCAAGGGCGCATCGTTTCCATGCCGTGGACGATAGCAGGCGGGCATGCGCTCATCAAGATGCTACCGGACAGATCCAAACAGGAGCTGGACCTGGCAGCTTACGAGCCGTCGAAGTCCTTCCGGGAAGTGGTGCGAGGATTGAGACCGGGGGATATGGTGAGGGCGGTAGGGGAACTGCGCGCGGTACCCCGAACGCTCAACCTGGAAAAGCTCGAGATCATGGAAATGGCGGGCGTGACCGTCAAGACGGCGAACCCGGTCTGCCCCATATGCAATAAAAGCATGCAATCCATGGGACGAGGCGGTGGCTATAGATGCAGGGTCTGCGGGGACAAACAGCCGCAAAGCTCGGCGACATATACACCGGAAAGGCGCCCCCTCAGCTTAGGATGGTACGAGCCGCCGGTCAGCGCACGAAGACATCTATCCAAACCGTTGAAACGGACGCCGTTAGCCTGGCATCGTCGAAAGTCGATGGTCAACATCGACAATAATTTATACCCCTAAAGTTTTGCTAGGCGTACGCCAGTCCGGGGCCAGCAAGGCTTTGGAGGAACAATCATGGAAGATGTCGTCATATTGAGCGCGGTCCGTACCGCGATAGGCAAGTTCAGTGGATCTCTGAAGGACGTTCCCGCTCCGGAGCTTGGAGCACTTGTCGTTAGGGAGGCGGTCAAACGGGCCAACGTAGAGAGCAAGAGCATCAACGAGTGCATCATGGGGAACGTGCTCAGCGCTTCCCTGGGACAGAACCCTGCCAGGCAGGCGGCGGTGAAAGGGGGCCTGCCGGTGGAGATAGGCTCGGTCACCATCAACAAGGTGTGCGGCTCGGGGATGAAGTCGGTCATGCTGGCAGCCAACTCGATCAAGGCCGGGGAGCATGACCTGATCGTCGCCGGCGGCATGGAGAACATGAACCAGGCGCCCTATCTTCTGAGATCGGCCAGGTACGGTTACAGGCTCAATGACGGAACGATCATGGACAGCATGGTGCACGATGGCCTGTGGGACATCTTTTCCGACGTGCACATGGGCATCACCGCCGAGACCGTGGCGGAACGGTTCCACGTCACACGTGAGGAGGCGGACCTTATCGCTTACCAGAGCCACATGAAGGCAAACGCCGCAATCGCCGCGGGCAAGTTCGAGAAGGAGATCGTCCCCTACGTCATCAAATCAAAGAAAGGTGACACCGTCTTCAAGGTGGACGAAGGGGTAAGGAGCGACACCTCCATGGAAGTGCTTGCGAAGCTCAAGCCGTCGTTCAAGCCGGACGGCATGGTCACAGCCGGTAACGCATCGCAGCTGAGCGACGGCGCCTCGGCCCTGGTCATCGCCTCCCGGAAATATGCCGAACAGCATGGGATCAAGCCACTGGCCGAGATCGTCGGCTATCATACCGGCGGAACCAAGCCGGAATGGATCATGGAAGCCCCGATTCCGACGACGCGGGAACTGCTGAAGAAGGTCTCGATGACCATCGACGACATCGACCTGTTCGAGCACAACGAGGCGTTCGCCACCGCCTCGGTCGCGGTCAAGAGGGAGCTGAACGTCCCGGACGAAGCGTTCAACGTGAACGGGGGCGCAATCGCGCTCGGGCATCCCATCGGATGTTCCGGGGCGAGGCTGCTGACCACCATGGTCCATACGATGATCGACCGCAACAAATCCACCGGTCTGGCGACGTTGTGCCTGGGCGGCGGGAACGCCGTGTCCATGGTTCTCAGACGCTGATCCGGAACAGAACGGGTCGCCCTTCGGGGCGACTCTTTTTTATTTAACGTCCTGTTATCTCAGAGACCCCGGTCGAAGTCATCTGGCCAAACATCCTTAGGTTTCTTGGCTGGATAACATAAACCTAAGTTATTATTAGGGGGTAACGCATTTAATCTCGGGATTCGAATGCCTTCACTTCAGGATTTATTGGCTTCCATCGATGCAAAGAGGAACGAAATGGTGGAAGCGCTCAGCGAGATCATCAGGATACCTGCGATCGGACCGGATAGTGGCGGAGAGGGAGAGTTCGAAAGGGCCCGGTTCATCAAGGACATGCTGGAGAACTGCGGCTTCGACGAGGTCGATATGTACGACGCCCTCGATGAGCGGGTCAAACTGCGGCTTAGGCCAAATATCGTGGCCAAGAAGAAAGGCAATTCCGCACGCACCGTCTGGTTCGTGAGCCACATGGACACCGTCCCGCCAGGCGACCTGGCCGCATGGACCTATCCCCCGTTCTCGCCCAGGCTGATAGAGGGCAAGCTATACGGGCTCGGCTCCGAGGACAATGGACAGTCCCTGGTGGCATCCATTTCCGCGGTCAAGG
Organism: uncultured Methanomassiliicoccales archaeon; assembly: GCA_963755265.1. GTDB lineage: Archaea > Thermoplasmatota > Thermoplasmata > Methanomassiliicoccales > UBA472 > DASXVU01. The sequence continues at coordinate 98,091 of CAVWKV010000084.1, forward strand.
CCGTCAACGACCTGAAATTGACCCCGGACCTGAGCATCGGCCTTGCGCTAGTGGCGGACGAGGAGGTTGGATCGGAGAAGGGCATTAAGTTCCTGCTGGAGCAGGGGGTGTTCCAGAAGGACGACATCGTCTACGTGCCCGACTACGGCAATGCCGACGGCACATTCATCGAGGTGGCCGAGAAGCACATCATGTGGCTCAAGGTCAGGGTGCTGGGGAGGCAGACCCACGCGTCGACCCCGGACAAGGGAATCAACGCCATGAAGGTCGGTTCGGAACTCATCACGTTCATCGTCGACTACATGGAATCGAAGTACGGCGTGAAGAACGCCCTGTTCGACCCGCCGACCTCCACCTACGAGCCGACCAAGAGGCTCCAGACGGTCGGCAACGTTAACACGGTTCCGGGAGAGGACATCTTCTTCCTCGATTTCCGTATCCTGCCCCAGTACTCACCGGACGATATCATGGAGACGCTCAGATGGATCGGGGACCTGTTCGAGGACAAGACCGGGGTCAAGATAACATTCGAGACGGTGCAGCTGACAAAGAGCGGTAAGCCCAGCTCATTGGATTCCGAGGCGTACAAGGCATTGTCGATGGCGATCGAGCACGTCAGGAACGTCGAGCCCAAGGCGGGAGGCATCGGTGGCGGGACATGCGCCAACTTCTTCCGGCTGGCGGGAATCGATGCCTACTGCTGGGAGAGCTGCGACGACAAGTGCCACACGGCGAACGAGTATTGCGTCGTAGAAAACCTGGTCTCTGACGCCAAGGTGTTCGCCGTGATACTGGCGAACCTATGCCACAAGTCCGACTTCAACCTTTGAGGTGCAACAGCGCTTCCATCTCCCCTCCATTCAGTTCAAGCTCTGGTCCAGAATGGCATCAGGAGGGCAGACAATGAAAGGCGACTACGTACATGGGTATTCGGAAAGGGAGTCGGATCGCTTGCAGGACCAGGCATCGACCCTGTCGGACCTGTTGCATCACGATACGAGGTACCCAGCAGGATTCCGTGTGCTCGAGGCCGGGTGCGGGGTCGGTGCCCAGACGGTGATTCTCGCCAGGAACAGTCCCGAGGCGTTCTTCACTTGCGTCGACATTTCGGAGGAATCGCTCCTTCTGGCGGAGCAGCGTGCCAAGGAAGAGGGCATTTCCAACGCGGAGTTCAAGCAGGCAGATCTTCTTGATCTGCCGTTCCGTCCCGGAAGCTTTGACGCGGTCTTCGTCTGCTTCGTTTTGGAACATCTTCCTGAGCCAGAGGCAGCGCTTCTGGCGCTCAGGAAAGTGCTGAAGGACGGCGGGGACATCACCGTGATCGAAGGGGACCATGGATCGTGCTATTTTCATCCCCACAGCGAACGCGCGAGAAGCGCGATCGATTGTCTGGTACGGGACCAGGCAGCTCTGGGCGGCGACGCCAACATCGGAAGGCGGCTCTTCCCACTGGTCAGTTCGGTCGGGTTCCGTGAGGTGAGGGTCTCGCCCCGAATGGTCTATGTGGATGCTTCAAAGCCATCCCTGGTCGAAGGCTTCACCAGGAACACGTTCATCGCCATGGTTGCCGGCGTTCGGAATCGGGCGATCCTCTCTGGCGCGGTCGAGGCGGCCGATTTCGATAAGGGCATCGCCGATCTGCAGAGGACGGCGGAGCAGGATGGCACCTTCTGCTATACGTTCTTCAAATGTAATGCCAAAAAGTGACGCTACCGCTTGGCGGCGTCGGAGAACAGCCTGTCGACCATCCACTTGCTGTCGAACTTGACGATCTCCTCGTAAGCCTGACCCGTGGAAAGGAACGCAATGGGTTTCTTCACCGCGTGAGCGATGGATAACGCCGCACCGCCCTTGGCGTCAGCATCGATCTTTGTCAGGATGACCGCATCGATCCCGATCTCTTTGTCGAATGTGACGGCTTGTTCGATCGCGTCGTTCCCGGCGAGCGAATCCCCGACAAAAATGGTCAGATGAGGCTTCGCCACCTTCTTGATCTTCTTCATCTCATCCATCAAGTTGGTGTTGGTCTGCATCCGACCGGCCGTGTCCACCAGGACCACATCCTTTTTACGAGCCCTGGCGTGATCAATAGCGTCATAGGCCACGGCCGCCGGGTCCCCCCCTGACTGGTGCTTTATGACCTTGGCGCCCAGCCTTTCCCCGTGAATGGAGAGCTGCTCGATCGCCCCGGCACGGAACGTGTCGCCGGCAGCCAATATCACGGAGAGGCCGTTCTTTTGCAGTCGGTTCGTGATCTTGGCGATGGCGGTAGTCTTTCCGGTGCCGTTGATGCCCACGAACATGACCACCACTGGCTTCTCGTGCTTGGCTATGAAATCGTCAAAATCGAACTCGCTCTGTTTGAGCACGCTCTCGATGGCGTTCTTCAGGGCGAGCTTAATGGCGGCTTCGACGGTGAACTGCCGGTCCACGCGTTTGCCTAGAAGCGACTCACGCACAGAGGACTTTATCTCCTCGATGACCGGGAGCGCGACATCCGCCTCCAAGAGTCCCAGTTCAAGCTCCCAAAGCAGCTCGTCCAATTCCTTCTCGGAGATCTTCCTTCCTGAATCGCCGACCACCTCCTCCGCCTTCTCCGGGAGAGGGATGTCCTTAGGCTTGATGCCGAAGACCTTCTTCAGCGACTCGAACATCGATTACCTCAGAACTGGGGTTGCTGCTGCTGTTGCAGCGCCTGCATCTTCTGGTACTCGTCCTGCACTATCTGCTGCAGTTGCGCGCTCTTCATTTCCATGGCGGCGCGCGTCTCGTTCATCTTCTTCATGGCGTCGAGCATCTCCTGCACCCGGACCGTCATGAGCTGGATGGAATCCTCGATGCTCTTCTCCGCGGTGATTCCGGAACCGACCCCGATAAGGCATTTCTTGTTGTCCGCGGCCGTTGCGTAAACGTAGGAATTACCGCCGATCGGGACGAGCAACTGCCCGTTCTCCGGGGCTTTGGCGAACTCTGTCAATGTGTCCTTGGCGCGGGTATACTCCTCGAGGGACATCTGTATGAGCTGCTGCTGCTCGGCCACCGCCTCCAGCTGTGCCTTGTACACCTCTAGGGTGCCCAGGGCCTGACGCAGCTCCTGCTCGTTCATTACTGACCACCGATGAGGTGCTTCACGACGAGGTCGGTGACCTCTTCGTTCTTGAGCGCCGTTATCTGGGAGATGGTGATGTTCTTCCTCTCGATGCGATGCCTGCTGCCGATGTTTGACAGGATCTGATGAATTGCTTCCTTCTCGTCATTCGCAGCGACCTCGATCTTGAAGTCCTGGGTCTCGTGACGGTAATTCATGTTGCTGAACTTGTATGAGCCAACTGCCCTATATCCTTGCATGAGCTCGCCTCCCTCGTGGAAAGGTGTTTAAGCAATAAACCTTTTGGTCTTTATTGTGTCGGAAAGAGGTCGTAAGTCCATCTTGACAGTATACTATCCCAGCGGTCGATTTCCATCCGTTTCCGTCACCGGTTCCCGCTGCCAGTTGGGCTGCGCCCATTGTGGGGGGCATTATCTTGAAGGGATGCTCGCTGCGGAGTCGCCGGACGAGCTCCGTGTCTTGGCGAACGAGATGGCGGACCGGGGCTGTGCCGGTTTCCTGCTCAGCGGGGGCTGCGATCGTGCCGCCAATGTCCCCCTTGGCCCGTTCGCGCCGGCGATCGCTGACATCAAGAGAAATACCAACTTGAAGGTGAGCGTCCATCCGGGCCTGATCGGTGAAGCCGAATCTGCCGATCTGGTCGAGGCGGGGGTCGATGTTTTCTGCATGGACATCGTGCAGGACCAGAAAGTGATCCACGACATCCTCGGCTTGAACGTTCCACCAAAGGCATACGAGGATTCGCTGGCCTCGTTGTTCCGGGCCGGCGCCGAGCAGGTTGTCCCGCACATCTGTGTGGGTTTGAACGGTGATGAACGCTCAGGCGAGAGGTCCGCCGTGGAGATGGTGGAAAGGTACAATATCGCGTCCTTGGCGTTGCTTTCCTTCATCCCGACGGCCGGGACAAGAATGGCACAGGCACCGATCGTTTCCGACGAGCATTTTCTGGATATCGTCGAATATGCGGTCGGCACGGTAAGTTGCCCGGTCACTTTGGGCTGCATGAGGCCGCGAGGCAACCCCGCTCTCGAATTGAGATGTTGTGATGCCGGCATCTCCGGCATTGCGGTCCCATCCAGGGAGACACTTGAACGTCTGGAACGTATCGGCGTCAACGTGCAGAAGAAGGAGATCTGCTGCGCTTTCCTCTGATCACCTGTATATGGCGCCCTTAGTGAACCCTCTGGACCTCATGGTCAAGTAGGCTCCCCAGATTCCGTATACCACGATGAACAATAAGGCAATGACCGGGACGAAGTTTTGCAGTGTTGACGATATGTCATTGCTCAGATGGTAGGTGATCGCCACCTGCGCCCCGGTATCAGAATAGACCAGTACATAGTAATTTGAGTGGGCCAGTTCAGGGAAGTTGATCGTTAAAGAGGTGTTCAACGTGTATTGGTTGGTGTTGATACGATATTGGCCTATGACATCCTTCCCCTGCCCGCCATATTGGAGCCAATTCGCCTCGGACACAATGTAAACGGTTGCTGGCCCATCGGACTGGAAGGTCGCGCTCTTGACGGATGTTATGCCTAAAGGATCGTCATTGTAGAACGTCTTGATCTCGGCCACGCTCTTCGAATCCGCGACGACCGAATCGCTGCTGGACATGGCGTTCCCCATTGCTTGCGTGATGAAGGGGGCCCATAACAGGAATACCACGATGGCACAGGCGATGATGACGTAGGCAGACCGCCGGACCTGCATCTTGGAGATGTAGTGCTTCGTGCTGTTGCTTTTCATGAAGCGCATCTCGAGGATGGTGAATACGAAGCTCTCGACCGCTATGACCAGGAGCATGATCAACACGAAATATATGAACGAGTTGACCGACAGGTAGAACGGTTTCAGTCCGAATCCTCCGCCTGCAACAATCAAATAGCTTGCGAACACCAGGATGATCAATATCTGGACGATGTACAGATATCTCTTCACTCGGCGAATGCTAGCGATCCGGTATCCGCCCTCAAACTCCCTACCAGTCTTCATCAGAATGCGGGGGAAAATTGAGATGGTCAGGTTATATACTTATGGATGGTGGATGCAACCTGCGAAAAGTTGGACGACCCTAGGCGATCGTTCCGTACTTCCTTAATACCAGGAAGATGCCCGCCCATGTCGGTACCTCGATCTCCCCTTCTCCCGAGAACCTTTCCTTCTTCAGCTTCATATCGATCCGCTTGGCCAAATTGACCTTCATTGGGGTGTCAGGGAAAGCATCTGGGAAAGCATCCCTAAGCGGATCGAAATCTGTTAACTCCTCCCTCTTCATCGATATGACCCGCAGGCCGGTCTTGCCATGGAGGGAATATGGAAGCCGTATCAGGCGTTTAATGTCCCGGGTGACCGGTTGGTCCACTTCCGCCGACGATCGCTTTGGCACCTCGTCCAGCAGCCAACCGATCAGGAGCTTCTTGACCCGATCGTCGATGCAATCGAACGAGCCGTCGCGGAACATCAGCGCCGCCCCGGTGAGGTCCTCTCTGACGTCGAACAGTTCCTTCTTCAATAGGCTCAGGAGTTTCTCGTCAACGGCGGCGAACGACTTGTAACGGACCTTTGCGTCAACCACGCTCAGATCCTTGAATTCCTCGAACAGCCTATGTGTGCCCCGGTTCATCCGTCGTTTCCATCCGCCTGAGCCCTCCACCGGGAACGCGGTGCCCTTGTCCAGCCTCTGCCCGTTCTTGAACTTGGTGTACATTTTGGTCTTCTCGGGGAAGACCCAATCGAAGTCCAGATCGGTACCTGCCACGTAGTCGACTATCTCCGAGCGTTCGTGGGACTTCAACTTGAGCACCTTTTCACTGTAAATGTGAGCGTGATAACCCCTGCCTCCTGAGAACGTCACCTCCAGTTCATCCTCGGAGAAACCCAGGTCATCGAGGATGAAATCGTCAAGAAGCCGTATCATCTCCTTTTTTACCCGGGCCAGCATCTCCTCGTAGGTCAGGCCTTCGACACCAGGGATGTGGTCCGCATCGAGGTCGAAGATCAGGTCCGCCCCCTTCCATACCTTCGCCTCCATTGTCGATGCTGAAGGGGTTTGATAGAGGGCAGTGGAATAGTAGACGTGTGTCGGTACCCTGCTGGCGAGGAAACGGTTGAACGTCGTTTGCTCGGTGAACGCCATGTGCCTCTGCATGAAGTCCTTGCCGAAGTACATGAAGGCCAGCTCTCTTTCCATGTGCTTCGGGGGCAGCGGCGGAGGAGATTTGGAATAGTATTCACGGAACCATTTTGTGACCAACTCCTCCTCCCGGCTCATCGGGTACTCAATCGTTTTCCTGCATATCTCAATTGTCCTCGAACATTCTCAGAACGATTCGCAAACGCCAAGATTTATTATCAAATACACTTGTTTATCCCCAGAAGGTTCGGAAATGAAGGCTTACATCAAGGTCGTCTATTCCAGTGAAGGCATGTCTCCGGCCAGGGTCGAGGGGATATTCAACGATCACGGATTCCACAAGATGAGCGGTCAACAAGCGTTCGAGGTCGAAGTGGCGGACGCTGCCGATTTCGAGGTCAAATTGGGAGTCCTGCACCCCGCCCTCAAAGGAACTGGCATCAGGTACATGATTACCGGAGGGAAGACCTTCGACGTCACGACCGGTCCCGGTCCTTCCTGCCGCGAGCGGTTGGAAAAATGGCGCGACACCGGCATTGATGTGGACGAGCTTGCCGACCTTCTGGAGAAAGACGTTGGGAACTTCCGCAGGAGGGCCGCGGAGATGACCACCATCCAGTTCGAGCGTATAGCCGCAGAGAAGGAAAAGGAACTTCGCGAGAAGGAGGCGAAGGAGAAGGTTGAGGCCATCAAGAAGCACGCCATCGAACTGCTGACAAGTAAGGACGGTCACACCTTCATCGAACTGGTAAAGGCCTCTGGGATGGAAGAGGAGGACCTCCAGCAGATGTTGCTCGACTTTGTCGAGAAGGGCAAGATCAAGGCCGAACAGAGGGGACGCCACGTGGTCTACGTGGCCCTCTGATCATCTTCCTTTTCAAGGAACGATTTGGGACCGAACTAGTTGATCAGGTCCCTGAATTTCTTATACCATTGCACGAAATCGACCAAGCCCTTCTCTATCGAAACTTTCGGCTCCCAGCCTAAGAGCTCCTTGGCCCGGGTGTTGTCCCCCCAGGTGTGGTCCACGTCGCCCTGCTGGGATGGTAGGTATTCGGGCTCCAGGTCCGGTCGGCCGGTTGCCTTCAATATCCTCTTCACCACCTGGTTCACAGTTATCCTCCGGCCGGAACAGACATTCAGTGGCTGTCCTTTGGGATCGGGGCAATCGGCACAGCGGCGGATCGCATCCACTACGTCCGAGATGAACGTGAAGTCCCTGGTCTGGTTTCCATCCCCGTATATCTGTGGGCGCTGTCCGCTCAGAGCGCGTTCGGTGAAAATCCTGATGGCCATGTCCGGCCGCTGTCTCGGACCATAGACGGTGAAATAGCGAAGGGACACCGACTGCAATCCGTACAGATCGTAGAACAGACGGCAGTACTCCTCTGCCGCCAGCTTGCTCGCCGCATAGGGAGAGATCGGGACCGTGGGGTCGGTCTCTTTGACCGGCAGCTTATGAACGTTCCCGTATACCGATGACGATGAGGAAGAAACGACCCGCTTGACACCGGCGTTCTTCGCCGCCAGCAGGACGTTCAGAGTTCCAGTGGTGTTCGCCATATGGGCCTTCATAGGGTCCTTCACCGATATCCTGACCCCTGCCTGGGCCGCCAGATGGAAGACCACATCGGCCCCCTCAAAGCTCCGCCTCAAACTGTCCAGGTCCAAGATGTCGACCTCGTCGAGGCGGAAACCCCCCTTCCCGACGTGCGGCTGTAGAAAGCGCATCTTGCCTGAGTAGTAATCATCGAAGTTGTCCACCACCACTACTTCGTTGCCCTCCTCCAGGAAGTCGATCCACCAACGTGCTGCCGATGAACCCCGCCCCGCCCGTCACTACCGCTTTCATGATGATACATCAGGAGTAATCGCTCCGCCGTATTTTACCGCTTCCTTTGCCTAACCGCGATAGGAAATGCAATAAGCTGGACGATCGTGGAACGAAGGTTAATTGTAGGTGCCTTTTTATAGAAGTGATTTCAAATGCTTTAAATAGCGATTCTATCATTGTTGGCAAAAGGTGAAAAACATGAGTGCAATGGGTGCAACTCTCAGGACGGCGCTCCTGTTCGGTGTCATGATCGGTCTGTTCATGGTCATCGGATGGTTGGTCGGAACCTACTTCATCGGCAACTGGCTGCTGGGGCTCATCATCTTTATCGGCCTCGCGGCAGCGATCAACGCAGTATCTTATTTCTTCTCTTCGAAGATCGTGCTCTGGTCCTACCGGGCCAAGATCGTGACGGAAAGCGAGTCTCCGCGCCTGTACCGCACTGTGAAGACCATCGCGGACCGCTCTGGTCTGCCGATGCCGAAGATCGCGATAATCCCGACTACTATGCCGAACGCGTTCGCGACCGGACGCAACCCCAATAATGCGACCGTGGCCGCGACCGAGGGAATATTGAGGCTGCTGGACGACAACGAGCTCCTGGGTGTTCTATCGCATGAGATGGCCCACGTCAAAGACAGGGACATCCTGGTCATGAGCATTGCCGCCACCGTTGCTGGTGCCATATCCTTTGCCTCAAGGTGGGCGCTCTTCGGGGCGCTCTTCGGCGGGGGCGGGAACCGGAACAATGGTGGGTTTATGGTCATGCTCGTCGTGGCAATAACCGCCCCTATCGCAGCTATGATGGTCCAGCTGGCGATTTCCCGCAGCCGCGAATTTAAAGCGGATTACGAAGGGGCGAAGCTCATCGGGAGGCCGCTGTACCTCGCTAGTGCGCTCAGGAAGCTTGAGGCAGGCGTAAAGAAGGATCCGATCAAGTTCGGGAATCCCGCTTCGTCCAGCCTCTGGATCGTCAATCCGTTCGCCGCGAAGGGCGTGGCCCGGTTATTCTCGACCCACCCGCCGATGGAAGAGCGCATCAAGCGCCTGGAGCAGCAGGCCCATGACATGGGCCAGTACTAAACATTAAACGGGGCGGTTGCCCCGATATCTTCCGTTTCTACTGGATCACGATGTCCCTTTCCAACCCGAGCCTCTTGATGAAATCCTGACCTACCTGGAGGTTCACGACCTCGTCCAGTCGCCTGTGCGTGTCTGTACCGATCGATACCTTGACCTTTCCGCGGAACGAACGGTAGAAACGCTCCGCATGCAGGAAATATGGCAGGCCCTCGCGCATGTAGAACGGGGATGTGCTGATCTCCACGAACATGTCCATCACGTTCAATGTGTTCGCCAGCTCGTTCGTGTCGCGGTACGGGAATATCCGGTCCATGTCCCAGTGGCACAGCCCGCAGATAGGTTTGGTTAGCTGCTTACGGAAGTCTGCCAAACCCTCGAGCTGGCGGCCTCCATTGATCGAATCGCTCGCATACTCGAACAGAACGACATCCAGCTTATTGACGAGGTCGATCGGCAGCGATTCCAGAGCACAACGCGTAGGGTTCGTGTCGATCTCCACGCCCGCCAGCACCTCGATCTTTCCCTTGTACATTTCCTTGAGGGCGTTCAGGTTGTTCAAATAACGCTCGAAATGTTCGATCTTCAATGGTGACGGGACCTTGGCGGTCTCGAAATGGTCGGTGATGGCGATGTGCGACAGACCGCCCTGGTATGCTCTCCTGACGATGTCGTCCGGCAGGAATGAGCCGTCCGAGTAGACGGTGTGCGTATGGAGATTGATCATCGGACCTGTTCCCATCTCTCCAGCTCCTGAACCGAGGACAGCGTCCCTCCCCGTTTGATCTCTTCGCGGACGCGATCCTCCCTCTCGGCCACGTCGACCGCGCGGTTCGCTATCTCTACGGCGTGTTCCTGCGGGATGACCACCACGCCGCTGTCGTCGCCGACGATCCAATCGCCTGTCCGCACATTCTGTCCTCCCACCGTGATCTCGTGCCCGATCCCGCCGAATCCCTTTGGTTCGCCGGCATCCGGTGCCACCGATCTGGAAAAGCAGGGGAATCCCATGTCCACGATCCCGTCGATGTCACGCGCGGCGCCGTCGATGACAACGCCCGCCACCCCTTTGACCTTGGCCGACCAGGACGCTAACTCGCCCCACACCGCCACCTCGGCGCCGCCGACGTCGATCACTATGACGTCCCCTTTTGCCGCATGGTCGATCGCTTCGACCGGTTTCGCCCAATCTCCCTTGGCCGTCTGCACAGTCAGCGCCCGGCCTATCATCTTTGTCCCGTGCGGGTTGCGGGAGAGCACTCCCCGGATCACGCCCCGTTTATGCTGGGCGTCGGCGATGTTCGGAGCCGAGGCCTTGGAGAACGCCTCGAAGAGCTCCTCCTGGGTATACTTCTTTTCGAACTCGGTCGGGATGATGGAGCCGTTCTCGATCGCCGCTTTGATCTTGCTAGCCGCTCCCCTCACATCCTCGGTCTTGATTATGCCCCCGCCGACGATGATGATCGACGCCCCGCTCTTGGCCAGGGCGCCGGCCGTCTCAGATGTGATCCCGCCCGCGACGGCGATCGGGATACTGATCGCAGATGCCACCTGCCGTACTAGTTCCGTCGGTGTTGAGGCACCTCTCATCTGCTCATCGATGCCCATGTGAATGCAAACGTAGGAAGCGCCCAAGCGTTCCACTTCCTTGGCCCGGGCAACCTTGTCCGGTACGTTCATCAGGTCCACCATGACCTTCGCCCCGTACCTGCGCGCGGTGGTGGACGATTCTTCTATCGTCGCGTCATCGCTCAGGCCCATGACGGTGATGACGTCGGCCCCGGCTTTGGCCGCGATCTCGACCTCGAATCCGCCCACGTCCATCGTCTTCATGTCGGCGACGATGATGTGGCCTGGCAGCGCCTTCTTCAGCGCCCGGATGGAGTCGACGCCCTCGCTCTTGATGAGAGGCGTTCCGGCCTCGATCCAATCGGCCCCGCCGTCGACCGCTTCTTTACCGATCTCGACCGCCCGCTTAAGATGCATCAGGTCCAACGCGACCTGGAGGACAGGCTTCATAGCATGTTCTAAAGCCGCACTGCGTATTTTTCCTTTTGCGATGTATTCCTAGATACCATGCGTTTAATCAGTCAGGAAACCCTATATCCCCTGATTAGAATGCTGCCCGAGATGGCCAAGAAGGCGGAAGAAAGGCGTTGCGTCACTGGGATCGAAGGTCTGGACCGGATCATCGGCGGAGGCCTGCCGGTCGGGGGCACGATACTGGTGGCGGGCATCTGCGGCTCGGGGAAGTCCGCCCTGGGAGTGGAGTTCCTGGTAAGGGGCGCACTGATGGGACAGAAAGGGATGCTTATCTCTACGGTGCACTCCACTGAGAAGCTCATGACCTTGACCCCATCGTTAGACTTCTTCGACAAGAAGATCGTCGATTCCGGCATGCTTAAGATGGTCGGGATCGAGGAAGCGATGAAGTTCGCCAAGGTGGAGCATCAGTTCATCGACATCGAGGGTGCGATGCAGATGCTCACCTCGATAAAAGGAATGATAACTTCCGGTTCTGTCAAACGTCTGGTCATTGATTCAATCACTCCTTTGCTCATGGAGATGGAACCATCCGCGGGACGGGAGTTCCTCAAAGGCTTGGCGAACATCCTGTATGAGAAGAAATGCACTGGCATCCTGGTCTCGGAAACGTCCCATTTGGATAATTATGAGACCATCGTCGCCGACGGTATCATCACCCTTGGCAATTTTGAGAGGCGGGGGGACATCCTGAGGGTCATCCAGGTCGTTAAGATGTCTGGAGCGGCCCACTCCCGGTCCCGGTATGTGACTGACTCTACTAGTTTGGGACTATTGCTGACACCGATGCTCAGGGGGCTTTGAGGATGACAGAAGAGGCAAAGGAACAGGTCATCGCCAAGATGGAGGAGATCGGTCCTGCCGTCGGAATAGTATTGAACATTAACATGGAGAGCTATTTCGACGTGCTGACAGGGCTGGTCGATACGTTCAGCAAGAAGAAGGGGCTCAACTGCATTTACATCGCGTCATCGGTCTCGGCGTCCACGATCTCGTCGGCACTGACCTCTCTGGACATCAACACCCAGGACGTGTACTTCGTCGACTGCGTATCATACGGAGTGATGGAGAGCCTAGACGGCGGGGAGAACACGGTATACGTCGAATCGCAGACCATGCTGGAGAACATCGTGCTCAAGGTGGAGTACATGTTCAAGAAACTGGAGGGAAAACCGAGCCTGGTCATTCTGGATTCGATCAACTCGATGGCGATGAACAACGGGACGAACATTTTGAGCGAGTTCGTGCAGGTATTGATGGCCTTATCGAAGTCCAAAGGCGCCTATATCGTCGTCCTTAGCGTAGATGAGCAGCTTAAGCCGGATCTAAGAGAAATGTTGTCACTTATTAGTGATCAAATAGCGACAATCAAGTGAAAATAAAGTATAATTTCATAAGGATATTATCTGCCCTGATACTCATGAAATTTGGAGATGTGGTATGTTTTTTTTCCATTAATCAAGGCTATTAATCTTCTCTCCAAAATTGATTTTTTGATAGTGAGGAATTAATACTCCAAAATGTATAAACTCACTACCGGCAGGATTTCCCCTGCTTGTGGAGGACTAGATGATGTATAAGAAAATGTGGAAAATGAGAAAGGACAAGAGTGCCGTTTCTCCAGTCATAGCGACAATTTTGATGGTCGCAATAACTGTAGTTTTGGCAGCTGTCCTATATGTCATGGTGATGGGATTTGGCGGGAGTACGAACAACACTCCGACCGGTTCGTTCACCAGCACTCAAGTTACAACTGGAACCAATGTGAAGATTACATTTGGAGTGATTTCGCCGACGACCACCTATGCTAACTGCAAGATTGCCATAGTCGACAACACCGCCGCAACCGCAGAATCAATTTCAGGTGCAATGACAGTGGCGGGAACTGTGGTTACAATAACCGGTTTCAGTGCAGGATCCTATACGACGGCATCTACCGGTGCAAACTTGGCAGGTGGCGGCAATATAAACACTGGCGACTACATAACCCTGACTTATGGGGCTGTCAACGTTGGATTGTTAGCCACGCATAGTTACACCGTAACACTATTGTATACCCCGACCGGCGGCACCATCTGCTCAACCACATTCGTTGCCTAAGGAGGCTGAATCAATGAAGAAAATGTGGAAGATGAGAAAGGATAAGAGTGCCGTCTCTCCGGTCATCGCCACCATTTTGATGGTAGCGATTACGGTAGTTTTGGCAGCTGTCCTATATGTCATGGTGATGGGATTTGGCGGGAGTACGAACAACACTCCGACCGGTTCGTTCACGAGTGTTTCCGTTTCGAGTGGAACCAATGTGAAGATTACATTTGGAGTGATTTCGCCGACGACCACCTATGCTAACTGCAAGATTGCCATAGTCGACAACACCGCCGCAACCGCAGAATCAATTTCAGGTGCAATGACAGTGGCGGGAACTGTGGTTACAATAACCGGTTTCAGTGCAGGATCCTATACGACGGCATCTACCGGTGCAAACTTGGCAGGTGGCGGCAATATAAACACTGGCGACTACATAACCCTGACTTATGGGGCTGTCAACGTTGGATTGTTAGCCACGCATAGTTACACCGTAACACTATTGTATACCCCGACCGGCGGCACCATCTGCTCAACCACATTCGTTGCCTAAGGAGGCTGAATCAATGAAGAAAATGTGGAAGATGAGAAAGGATAAGAGTGCCGTCTCTCCGGTCATCGCCACCATTTTGATGGTAGCGATTACGGTAGTTTTGGCAGCTGTCCTATATGTCATGGTGATGGGATTTGGCGGGAGTACGAACAACACTCCGACCGGTTCGTTCACGAGTGTTTCCGTTTCGAGTGGAACCAATGTGAAGATTACATTTGGAGTGATTTCGCCGACGACCACCTATGCTAACTGCAAGATTGCCATAGTCGACAACACCGCCGCAACCGCAGAATCAATTTCAGGTGCAATGACAGTGGCGGGAACTGTGGTTACAATAACCGGTTTCAGTGCAGGATCCTATACGACGGCATCTACCGGTGCAAACTTGGCAGGTGGCGGCAATATAAACACTGGCGACTACATAACCCTGACTTATGGGGCTGTCAACGTTGGATTGTTAGCCACGCATAGTTACACCGTAACACTATTGTATACCCCGACCGGCGGCACCATCTGCTCAAAGACCTTCACGGCTTAAGGATCGGGAATTGAGCAGGAAACCTCTATGCTAAAATGAGGCCTACTCGGCCTCTCTTTATTCTTTTTCTTACTCTTGATCGTTTCGCATATTTCCGGGTATCGAGCGGACAAACTTCTATTGGCGGTTCTCCCGCACTGTGGCCGCTTACATCCATTGGACCTGCCCCAATCACTTTAACGTGGTCTAGGCCGCAGGTTTAGCCACGGGGTTTGAATCTGTGACTGTGATAAGGCTCGTTGTTCTGAAGCATCCAGAATAGTCGTGCAGCAGCTTTCCGAGCTGATGCCGCGGTCGCCATATGTTTTCCCCTTTTCTTCTCTGTCTTGGAATGGAGCTTCGATTGATGGCTATCAGGATTATATCATTTGTGAACGTGAATGGACTCGATTGGGATCCATCTCAGGTACTTGTATCCTTCCTTGCTTATCGCCCTATGATGAATGGTCGAGGCGGATGATTGACCATCAGGGTCAGCCCGGCCTAGGAGCAGAGATGCTCCGGTCCGGGAAAAAGTGATGTCGGCTAACTCCGCCCAGATCAATAAAGCACCGTAATAACTAATGCCTGGAAAGATGAGATTAGCCGAGCCTCGGGTTTTCAAATAATCCCACTTATAATTTTTCGTTCATCGATTTGTTTATGAAAGGAAATTTCAGGTATTTTGGCCGCGGGTTCCCCTTCTGGTAAGTTCGGTGTGGGCCTTATTCTTGAAGTTGGCCGAACGCTTGACCAGGAAGGCTCCCTGGCGGATCAGTTAGCATAGGTCACGGATGTCCTTGCTCGGGATGTACAAGCAGGGCACGAGGTCCGTCAGCAATAGATGAACCAGTGGCCGGGCGTCAACCTTGTCTGTCTTAACCTTCGTCTCGGCGATAGCCCTCACTTTGAGAGGATGTGCCAGTACCGCCTGGAACCTTCTCCGTTCTATCCACTCGTAAATGAATTCCCATACCCGGTCGATTCCAGAACAAACTTTGGGTCCTTGAATCCGTCCAAGAAATCACTTAGTGCGTCGTTCGTTGAAAGGAACTTCTCGTTGGACCGTTCCTTTCCATGCTCATCCAGTACGCTCGC